>NZ_BIMR01000272.1 GCF_004306155.1 Cellulomonas biazotea | reverse complement strand
CGTGACGGTGCCCGACGCGGGCGCCCGCACGACCGCCCCCGGCGAGGCGCGCAGGTCGACGCCGCGGTGCCCGGCGGCCCACGGTGCGGGCGGTGGCGCGAAGCCGCGGACGACGTCGGCGGGCGGGTCGAGCGGCATCCGGTAGTCCACGACGCCGGGCTCGGGCGGGCTGGTCCCGTCGGCGGTGGCGGCCGCATCGGTGCCGGCCGCTGGGGCGACGGCCGGTGCCGCGCCGGACGCTGGCGCTCCGGCGGCCGCGGTGCTGACCGTGGCGGGACCGATGACGAGCGGCACGACGAGCAGCACGACGAGCAGCGCGGAGGGGATCGCGTCGCCCGACGGAGTGCCCGGCGTGCGCGTCCGCGCGGCGGGCCGGCGGGGGAGCGGCGGTCGTCTCATGGGCTCGACGGTGCCGAGCCGGGCCCGCCGCGACGCCGGACCAGCGGTCCGCCCGGGGGACGGCACCGCGCGACCACGGGCTGGGGACGGCTGGAGACGGCTGGCGACGATTCGGCCCCGTCCGGAGCGCCGCCCGCCATCGGCTAGACTTCCCCTGCGACCGGTCCGTGCCGGTCGACATCGCGCACCATCCACCCGCCTCCTGCTCCGTCCTGCGGAGCTCGGCCGGGGTCGGACGCTGCACCGGTCCGGGACCACCCGTCAGGGGACGTCCCGGCGCAGCCGCCGACATGGTGCCAGGGGCGCCGACCACGTGTCGGGGCCGACAACCGAGATGCGGGCCCGTTCTCCGGGCCCGCCCAGACGCGCGCACCGCTCGGTGCGCGCCGGAAGGACGTGCCATGGCCGTCGTGACCATGCGCCAGCTGCTCGAGAGCGGTGTCCACTTCGGGCACCAGACCCGCCGCTGGAACCCCAAGATGAAGCGCTTCATCTTCACCGAGCGCAACGGCATCTACATCGTCGACCTGCAGCAGTCGCTGTCCTACATCGACCGCGCCTACGACTTCGTCAGCCAGACCGTCGCGCACGGTGGCTCGATCCTGTTCGTCGGCACGAAGAAGCAGGCGCAGGAGCCCGTCGCCGAGCAGGCTGCCCGCGTCGGCATGCCCTACGTCAACCAGCGCTGGCTCGGTGGCATGCTCACCAACTTCACGACGGTCCACAAGCGCCTGCAGCGCCTCAAGGAGCTCGAGCAGATCGACTTCGACGACGTCGCGGCCTCGGGCCTGACGAAGAAGGAGCTGCTCGTCCTGCGTCGCGAGAAGGACAAGCTGAGCAAGACGCTCGGCGGCATCCGCGACATGGCCAAGGTCCCCTCGGCCGTGTGGATCGTCGACACGAACAAGGAGCACCTCGCGGTCGACGAGGCGCGCAAGCTCGGCATCCCGGTCGTCGCGATCCTCGACACCAACTGCGACCCGGACGTCGTCGACTACCCGATCCCGGGCAACGACGACGCGATCCGCGCCGTGCAGCTGCTCACCCGCGTCATCGCGGACGCCGCCGCCGACGGCCTGCTCAAGCGCCACTCGGGTCGCACCGCGGCCGCCGAGGGCGCCGAGGCCGACGCCGAGCCGCTCGCCGAGTGGGAGCGCGAGCTGCTCGCCGGTGCCGAGGCCGACCTGCAGTCGGGCTCGTCCGCCGCTGCTCCGGCCGCGGTCCAGGCCGACGCGCCGACGGCCGCCGACGCCGTGACGACCGACGCCCCGGCCGAGGAGGCCGCCGTCGTCGCCGAGGCCGCCGAGACCGCCGAGGTCGAGGCTGCGGCCGCGCCCGCCGAGGGCGACGAGGCCGCCCCGGCCGGCGACGACACCGCGTCGGCCTGACGCGCGCCCCTCGCACACCTTCGACCAGAACGGAATCACTGATGGCGAACTACTCGCTCGCAGACATCAAGGCGCTGCGCGAGAAGACCGGTGCCGGCATGCTCGACGTCAAGAAGGCGCTCGAGGAGGCCGAGGGCGACGCCGACAAGGCGCTCGAGATCATCCGCGTGAAGGGCCTCAAGGGCGTCGGCAAGCGTGAGGGCCGCTCGGCGTCCGACGGTCTCGTCGCGGCGCACGTCGGCCCGACGGCCGACGGCGAGGGCCAGACGGGCGTGCTCGTCGAGGTCAACTCGGAGACGGACTTCGTGGCGAAGAGCCCGAACTTCGTCGCGCTGGCCGAGCGCGTCCTCGCGGTCGCGGTCGAGTCGCCCGCCCGCGACGCGGACGCGCTGCTCGCGACCGAGGTCGACGGCACGAGCGTGCAGTCGATCGTCGACGAGACGGCCGCCACGCTGGGTGAGCGCGTCGTCGTGCGTCGTCTGGCCCGCGTGGCCGGCGAGCACGTCGAGGTCTACCTGCACAAGGTCAACAAGGACCTGCCCCCGCAGGTCGGCGTCCTCGTCGCGACCGACACGGCCGGTGCCGGTGTCGCCCGCGACATCGCGACCCACATCGCCGCGTTCTCGCCGTCGTACCTGACGCGCGACGACGTCCCGGCGGACACGGTGGAGAACGAGCGCCGCATCGCCGAGGAGACGGCCCGCACCGAGGGCAAGCCCGAGGCCGCGCTGCCGAAGATCGTCGAGGGCCGCCTCAACGGCTTCTTCAAGGAGAACGTCCTGCTCGACCAGGCGTTCGCGAAGGACCCGAAGAAGTCGGTCGGCCAGGTCCTCACCGAGGCCGGCGGCACGCTGACGGGCTTCGTGCGCTACCGCGTGGGAGCCTGACGCCATGTGACACGACGGTGGCCCCGGCCCGGCAGGGTCGGGGCCACCGTCGCACCGGGGGCCGCCCGTGCGGCACCCCGCGGCCTGGCCGAGCACGACCCGCACGACCCCGACCGTGATGGAGGCGCAGTGACCCAGGACCCGAACGCGACCGCCGAGGCCGCACCTGCGCGGCGCGTGCTCCTCAAGCTCTCCGGCGAGACGTTCGGGGGCGGTGACGTGGGTCTCGCGGCGGACGTCGTGCAGCGGGTCGCGGCGGAGATCGCGATCGCGGTCCGCGCCGGGGTGCAGGTCGCGATCGTCGTCGGCGGTGGCAACTTCTTCCGCGGCGCCGAGCTGTCGCAGCGTGGCCTGGACCGTGCGCGTGCCGACTACATGGGCATGCTCGGCACGGTCATGAACTGCCTGGCGCTGCAGGACTTCCTCGAGCAGGCGGGCGTGAGCACGCGCGTGCAGACCGCGATCGCCATGGGGCAGGTCGCGGAGCCGTACATCCCGCTGCGGGCGATCCGCCACCTCGAGAAGGGCCGCGTCGTCATCTTCGGCGCCGGCGCCGGCATGCCGTACTTCTCGACCGACACCGTGAGCGTGCAGCGTGCCCTGGAGACGCACTGCCAGGAGGTGCTCATGGGCAAGAACGGCGTCGACGGCGTGTACTCGGCGGACCCCCGCACGGACCCGTCGGCCGTCAAGCTCGACCACCTCACCTACACCGACGCGCTCGTCGGCGACCTCGGCGTCATGGACGCGACGGCCCTGAGCCTGTGCCGGGACAACGACGTCGTCATGCGCGTGTTCGGGCTCGAGGAGCGGGGCAACGTCACGCGTGCCCTGCAGGGTGAGAAGATCGGCACGCTGGTCACGGCGGGCTGACGCCTGCCCGCACGCACGAAACCCCGACCCGGACGCAGCACGAAGGAGCAGCGGTGATCGACGAGACCCTCCTCGAGGCCGAGGAGAAGATGGACAAGGCCGTCGAGGTCGCCAAGGACGACTTCGCGACCATCCGCACCGGCCGGGCCAACGCCGCGATGTTCTCGAAGGTGTTCGTCGACTACTACGGCACCCCGACGCCGCTGCAGCAGCTGGCGTCCTTCAACGTGACGGAGGCGCGCACGATCCTCGTGTCGCCCTTCGACAAGTCGTCGACGACCGCGGTCGAGAAGGCCCTGCGCGACTCCGACCTGGGCGTCAACCCGACGAACGACGGCAACGTCATCCGCGTCGTGCTGCCCGCGCTGACCGAGGAGCGTCGCCGCGACTTCGTCAAGCTCGCGAAGTCCAAGGCGGAGGACGCCCGCGTGTCGGTGCGCTCCGTGCGCCGCAAGGCCAAGGAGGAGCTCGACCGCATCGTCAAGGACGGCGAGGCGGGCGAGGACGAGGTCGCCCGTGCCGAGAAGGAGCTCGAGGCGCTGACGAAGAAGCACGTCGAGACGATCGACCACCTGCTCGCCTCCAAGGAGAGCGAGCTCCTCGAGGTCTGATGACGGAGCACAGCACCATCGCCGCGCCGCGCACCCTGCGACCGGGCCGCGACCTCCCGGTCGCGGTCGTCGTCGGCGTGACGCTGCTCGTCCTGGTCGTCGCGTCGCTGTTCGTCCGCAAGGAGGCCTTCGGGGTCGTCGCGATCGTGGCGATCTGCGCGGCCCTGTGGGAGCTCGCGCAGGCGTTCACGCGGCGCAACATCCACCTGCCGCTGCTGCCGCTGCTCGTCGGGGCCGTCGGGACCCTGGTCTCGGCGTACCTGGCGGGGCCGGAGGCGCTGTTCGTCGCGTTCATGCTGACGGTCGGCGGTGTCGTCGTCTGGCGGGTCCTCGACGGCAGCGGCGAGGCCGCGCTGCGGGACGCGAGCGCTGGCGCGTTCGCCGCGGCGTACCTGCCGTTCCTCGGGGGCTTCGCGATGCTCATGCTCGCGGAGCCCGACGGGCCGGCGCGCGTGCTGCTGTTCATCCTGCTGGTGGTCGCGAGCGACACCGGCGGGTACACGGTGGGTGTCCTGCTCGGCCGGCACCCGCTGGCCCCGTCGGTGAGTCCCAACAAGACGTGGGAGGGGCTGCTCGGCTCCGTGGTGCTGGCGTGCGTCGTCGGCGTCGTCGGGGTCCAGGTCGCGTTCGGCGGCGAGCCGCTCGTCGGCGTCTTCCTCGGCCTCGCGACGGTCGTCACCGCGTCGCTCGGCGACCTGGCCGAGTCGATGCTCAAGCGGGACCTCGAGCTCAAGGACATGGGCCGGCTCGTCCCGGGCCACGGCGGCATCCTCGACCGGCTCGACTCGCTGCTGCTGACCGCACCGGCGGTCTACCTCATCCTCGCCGTCCTGCAGCCCGCCGCCTGAGGCGGGCCACCGTCCGGACCCGTCCGGACCACCGACCACGACCCGCGGCCACCGCCGCACCCGATCCAGAAGGGGGTACCCCACATGACCGGTACACCCGTGCGCCTCGACCTGTCGTCGCCCACCCGCGGCCCCCGGGGCAAGCCTCCGAAGCACTTCGTCGACCTCTCGCCCGAGCAGCGGGTCGAGGCGGTGACCGAGCTGGGGGAGAAGCCGTTCCGGGCCAAGCAGCTCGCGACGCACTACTTCACGCACCTGACGTCCGACCCCGCGGCGATGACGGACCTGCCGAAGGCGACCCGCGACAAGCTCGTCGAGGGGCTCTTCCCGACGCTGCTCACGGAGCACCGCACGCTCACGGCGGACCAGGGCACGACGGTCAAGACGCTGTGGCACCTGTTCGACGGCGCCAAGGTCGAGTCGGTGCTCATGCGGTACGCGAACCGCACCACGCTGTGCATCTCGAGCCAGGCCGGCTGCGGGCTCGCGTGCTCGTTCTGCGCGACGGGGCAGCTCGGCCTGACCCGCAACCTGTCGACCGCGGAGATCGTCGAGCAGGTCCGTGCGGCCGCCCGGTCGCTCGCGGACGGCGAGGTGCCCGGTGGCCCGACGCGCCTGACGAACGTCGTGTTCATGGGCATGGGGGAGCCGCTCGCCAACTACAAGGCGGTCATGGAGACCGTGCGACGGCTCGTCGCGCCCGCGCCCGACGGCCTCGGCATGTCGGCGCGCAACGTCACGGTGTCGACCGTCGGCATGGTCCCGGCGATGGACAAGCTCGCGAACGAGGGCATCCCGGTGACGCTCGCGCTGTCGCTGCACGCCCCGGACGACGAGCTGCGCAGCGAGCTCGTCCCGGTGAACACCCGCTGGTCGGTGGACGAGGCGATCGACTCCGCGCACCGCTACTTCGTGAAGACGGGGCGGCGGGTGTCCATCGAGTACGCCCTGATCCGCGACGTCAACGACCACGCGTGGCGCGCGGACCTGCTCGGCGAGAAGCTCAACGCCCGCGGCAAGGGCTGGGTGCACTGCAACCCGATCCCGCTCAACCCGGTCCCGAACTCCCGCTGGACGGCGAGCGATCCGCAGGTGGAGCGCGAGTTCGTGGCACGCTTGCGTGCGCACGGCATCCCGACGACCGTCCGCGACACGCGCGGCAGCGAGATCGACGGGGCGTGCGGGCAGCTCGCGGCTGAGGAGGACTGAGTTGAGCGACGGCATGTTCCGGACCGTCTCGGGTCTGAAGCAGGGCTACGACCCGGACGAGGTCGACGACTTCTTCACGCACGCGCGCCAGGTCTACGAGACGGGCCCGTCGACGGCGCTGTCGAGCAAGGACGTGCGCGGCGCGGCGTTCGACATGGTGCGCGGCGGCTACGTGACGGCCGCGGTGGACGCGGCGCTCGACCGGCTGGAGGCGGCGTTCGTCGCCCGGCAGCGCGCGGAGTTCGTCGCCACGAGCGGCCAGGACGCGTGGATGGCGCGGCTCAGCGAGCAGGCGCGGTCGCTCTACGGGCGGCTGTCGCGGCCCGACGGCGACCGGTTCGCGGCGCCCGAGGGCCGGCACCAGGGATACGAGCCCGCCGACGTCGACGCGCTGTGCCGTCGGCTCGTCGCGTACTTCGACAAGGGCACCCCGCTGTCGGCCGCCGAGGTCCGCTCCGCGACGTTCCGCAGCCGCAAGGGCCGCAACGCGTACGCCGAGCCGCCCGTCGACGCGTTCCTCGCGCGCGCCGTGGAGGTCCTGCTCGGCGTCGAGTGACCCGGGCGGTCACGCGACGTCCCGCGCATCCGCGAGGATGGTCGGCGTGAGTGCACGCAGCGTCGTCATCCTCGGCTCGACCGGGTCCATCGGCACGCAGGCGATCGACGTCGTCCTGCGGAACCCGGACCGGTTCCGCGTCACCGGCCTGAGCGCCGGGGGTCGCGACGTCGCGACCGTCGCCCGGCAGGCGCGCGACCTGCGCGTCGAGACGGTGGCCGTGGCCGACCCCGCCGCGCGCGAGCCGCTGCGCGACGCGCTCGACGGCACCGGCGTCGAGGTGATCGCCGGGCCCGACGCGTCGAGCGACCTCGCGGGCCGGGGCGCGGACGTCGTGCTCAACGGCATCACCGGCTCCGTCGGCCTGGGTCCGACGCTCGCGGCGCTGCGCGCGGGCAGCACGCTCGCGCTGGCCAACAAGGAGTCGCTCGTCGTGGGCGGCGCCCTCGTGCACGCGGCCCGGCGGCGCGACGACCAGATCGTGCCGGTCGACTCCGAGCACTCCGCGATCGCGCAGTCGCTGCGCGGCGGTGCGCGCAGCGAGGTGCGGCGGCTCGTGCTCACCGCGTCGGGCGGGCCGTTCCGCGGGTGGACGCTCGACGACGTCAAGGTGGTCACGGCCGAGCAGGCCCTCGCGCACCCCACCTGGTCGATGGGCCCGGTGGTCACCGTGAACTCGTCCACGCTCATGAACAAGGGCCTCGAGCTCATCGAGGCGCACCTGCTGTTCGGCGTCCCGGTCGAGGACATCACGGTCGTCGTGCACCCGCAGTCGGTCGTGCACTCGATGGTCGAGTTCGTCGACGGCTCGACCATCGCGCAGGCGTCGCCGCCCGACATGCGGCTGCCGATCGCGCTCGGCCTGTCCTGGCCGGAGCGGGTGCCCGCGGTCGCGCCGCCGTGCGACTGGTCGACCGCGACGGCGTGGACGTTCGAGCCGCTCGACGAGGAGGTGTTCGGGGCCGTCCGGCTGGCCCGCGAGGCCGTCGCGGCGTCGGCGACGCACCCGGCGGTCTACAACGCGGCGAACGAGGAGTGCGTCGCGGCGTTCCTGGCGGGGCGGATCGGCTTCCTCGACATCGTCACGACCGTCGAGCGGGTGCTCGGCGAGCACGCCGGCACCGCCCCCGACGCCCTGACGCTCGACGAGGTGCTCAGCGCGGAGGCATGGGCACGGACCCGGGCGCACGAGGTGCTCGCGCGCCGCTGAGCCGCGAGGCGACGTCCGTGAGGCGCCGCCACGGGGCCGCGGCGTGCGCGGGCGACCGGTGCCCGACCCACGGCAGGCGGACCAGCGGGCTGTCGGCACCGGTGACGAGGTCGGCGAGCGTCCGACCGGCGAGGTTCGCGGCGGCCGTGCCGTCGAACCCGTACCCGCCGGCCCAGCCGATGCCGTCGTCGTCGAGCCCGACGGACGGGTGGTGG
>NZ_BIMR01000271.1 GCF_004306155.1 Cellulomonas biazotea | reverse complement strand
AGGCCGCCGAGCGGCGGGCCGCCGAGCAGTGTGCCGCCGAGCGGCCGGACGCCGAGCGGCGCGCCACCGGCCCGGGCGGGTTCGACGACCTCGACGCCGCCTTCCCGCCGGGTCCGCTGCGGGAGCGGCTGCGCCGGGAGACCGTCGCGGCGCTCGCGGGCGGGACGTTCGCGCGGCGGCCGCCGCGGCCGCCGATGGACGTCGGCTCGGGCCGGGGGTTCGCGTTCGTCGACCACGTCGGCGACGTGTACCCGAGCGGCTTCCTGCCGGTCGTCGCGGGGTCGGTGCGGGAGGCGTCGTTCCCGGACGTCTACCGGACGTCGCCGGTGCTGACGGCACTGCGGGACCCGGACGCGCTCGGCGGACGGTGCGGGCGGTGCGAGTTCCGGTCGGTGTGCGGCGGGTCGCGGTCGCAGGCGTACGCGCGCACGGGCGACCTGCTCGCCGAGGACCCGAGCTGCGCGTGGGTGCCCGCGGAGGGCGTCCTGGCCTGACGGTGTCGTGGTCGACCGCGCGGTGCGGCGGCCCCGCCGTGACCCTTCGGGCTGGTCAGGCGGGCCGGGGGAGCGGGTCCGGGTGCGCGGACGCGTGCCACGCGGTCGCGGCGAGGTCGTCCGGCACGCCGCCCGTGGTCGGCAGTCCGGCCGCGCGCCAGGCGTGGAAGCCGCCGACGACGTCCCCGGACCGGTGCAGGCCCAGGTCGACGAGCGCGTCGGCGGCGAGGCTGGACGTGTAGCCCTCCGAGCAGAGGACGACGACGTGGACGTCGTACCCCGTGGCCTGCGGGATGCGGTGGTCGCTCGCCGGGTCGAGCCGCCACTCGAGGACGTTGCGCTCGATGACGAGCGCGGCGGGCACCGACCCCTCGGTGGCCCGCTGCGCCGCGGGGCGGATGTCGACGAGCAGCGCGCCGCGCCCGACCGCCGCCCACGCGTCCCGGGGGGTGAGCCGGTCGATGCGCGTGCGGGCGTCGGCGAGGACCTCGTCGATCGTGCGGCGCGCCCGCGTACGGGCCGCGGTCCGGACGGTCCGCGTCGCGGTGCTCACTCCTCGGGCTCCGTCGTCTCGACCGTGCGGGACGGGACGAGGCCGTCGGGCGTCGACCGGTAGTACGTCATGCGGTTCAGCGGCGGGGAGTAGGCGTGGATGCTGACCGCCGGCTCGGTGCCGACGTTGAGGACGTCGTGGATCTGCCCCGTGGCGACGGTCTGCGTGCGGCCGGTGGTGAAGTCCTGGGGGACCAGGCGGCCGTCGGCGTCGGGGCGGACCTCGGTGAGGGTGCCAGCGACGATCGTGAACGCGGCGGTCGAGTCGCCGTGGTCGTGCGGCTCGGTGCCCTGTGCCGGGAGCCACGACAGGAGCCAGACGTCGACGCCGTCGGGGGCGTCGAGCCGCGTCCACCAGCGCTCGCCCTCGGTGAACTGCACGAGGGGGCGCCACACGTCGGGGCGGTCGGCGAGCGAGCGGACGAGCGCGGCGAGCTCGTCCGCCCCGAGCGGCACCGGCGAGGTCGTCGCCGCCGGTGCGACGGCGACGTCGGCACGGGCGGCTGTGCGGGTGGAGGTGCGGGTGGAGGTGCGGGTGGAGGTGCGGGTGGCGGGGCGGAGGGGGACGTCGACGGTCATGGGGGTGCCTCTCGGTGCGGCTGCGGGTGCCCGCGGGCGTCGAGGCCTGCCGGGAGGGCGGCGGGACGGGTGCGGGCGGGTGTCAGGGTCTGCGTGGCCGGCGCGGGGCCGGGCGGGACGTCAGCGGGTCTGACAGCAGGCGCGACAGGAGCGGAGCACCGGGCCGACGTGCGTCGTGGTCATCGTGCGGCTCCTCTCCGTCCTGGGGGCGCGGTGCGCCCGAGGGGTGGGCGGCCACGCGTCGGCGGTCCGCCCGTCGGCAGCGTAGGTCGGTCCAGAAAAGCCGACCAGATCAGTCTTGCTTTGTGAGACCGCCGTCTCGCCCGTGACGCATCTCTCACGGACCGGCCGGCCCCGAGCGGTCATCGCGGGCGCCGACCGGCCGATCGGAGGCGTGACGGGGTGCGGAGCGATCGCGCCCCGCACGCAGGTGGGAGGGCGCAGTCATGCGGGTGTGGCGCGAGCAGTCGATCGGCCGGCGGATGTACGCGGTGTTCGGGCTGCTCACCGCGGGGACGGTCCTGGCGATCGCGCTGGGGGCCGTGACCGCGACGACGCAGCGAGGCTACGCGGACCAGCTCGCCCAGGCGGACCGCCTGCTGCGCCTCGCGGAGCAGGCGCGGTTCCAGATCGCCGACGCGACCGGGTGGCAGGGCCTCGTGGTCGCCGACGTCGCGGCCCTCGGACCCGACGCCGCGCTCGCGGACGACGCGTACAACCGCGGAGAGCTGCTCCGGACCGAGGAGTCGGTGCGGACGTGGCTCGCGGACCTCGACGTCGAGGGCGCCACGCCGGACGAGCGTGCGACGTTCTCGGCGCTGGGTCCGGCCTGGGACGAGTTCTTCGCGGGAGACGACGAGGTCGTCGCGCTGCTGCGCACCGGCGAGCCCGAGGACTACCGTGCCGCGCTCGTCCTCATCAACGAGGGCAGCGCCGGGGCGTCGTACGACGAGGTGCTGCGGCTCGCCGAGGAGGTGCAGGCGTCGATCGCCGACCGGGTGGCCGCGCTGCGGACCGCGCAGGGCGCCGCCGAGGAGCGCGGGCTCCTGATCCTCCTCGTCCTCGGCGCCGGCTCGGCGGCGTTCGCCGTGTTCGCCGCCCGCAAGGTCACGCGTGACGTGTCGGGCCCGGCGGCCCGCATCCGCGACGTCGCCACCGCGATGGCCGAGGGCGACCTGTCGCGCCGGACGGGGCTCGACGGCGGCGGGGAGATCTCGCGTGCCGGTGCCGCGCTCGACGCGGCGATCACCGCGGTGTCGTCCCTCGTCGGGCAGGTCACGCAGACCGCCGCGCAGACCACCGGCACGGCGACGTCCGCACGGGACGCGTCGCGGCTGGGTGCGCGCGCCGCGGGCGAGACGTCCGCGCAGGCCGGGTCCGTCGCCGAGTCGGCCGAGCAGGTGTCCCGCAACGTGCAGACCGTCGCAGCCGGTGCGGAGCAGATGGGCGCCAGCATCCGCGAGATCGCGCAGAACGCCGCGCAGGCCGCGAAGGTCGCCGCCGAGGCCACGAGCGTCGCCGAGGCGACGAACGCGCACGTCGCGCGCCTGGGGACGTCGTCGCAGGAGATCGGGAACGTCGTCAAGCTCATCACGTCGATCGCGGAGCAGACGAACCTGCTCGCGCTCAACGCGACGATCGAGGCCGCACGGGCCGGGGAGGCCGGCAAGGGCTTCGCGGTCGTCGCCGGGGAGGTCAAGGAGCTCGCGTCCGAGACCGCGAAGGCCACCGAGGACATCGCGCGCCGCGTCGAGGCCATCCAGGACGACACGAGCGCCGCCGTCGTCGCGATCGGCCAGATCTCGCAGATCGTCGCGAGCATCAACGACTTCCAGCTGACGATCGCCTCCGCGGTCGAGGAGCAGACGGCGACGACCAACGAGATGACCCGGGGCGTCGCGGAGGCCGCGCAGCGCGCGGGGGACATCGCCGCCCACATCGGCGCGGTCGCGACGAGCGCGGCGGAGAGCTCGGACGCGCTGGCTCGGGTGGACGAGAGCATGGACGGCGTCGTCGCGTACTCGCGGGAGATGGCGACGACGATCGCGGCGTTCCGCCTGTAGTCGCGCCGTCCGTCGCCGGCCCGTGCCGGTCGTCGTCGGCTCGCGCTCGCGTCAGCTCCCGCCCGGGGCGTCGTCCTCGCGCACGACGACGACGACCTTGCCCCGCGTGCGGCCGTCGCCGTGGTAGCGCAGCGCCT
Source organism: Cellulomonas biazotea (assembly GCF_004306155.1). GTDB lineage: Bacteria > Actinomycetota > Actinomycetes > Actinomycetales > Cellulomonadaceae > Cellulomonas > Cellulomonas biazotea. The sequence continues at coordinate 5,374 of NZ_BIMR01000271.1, read as the reverse complement.
CGGCGACGTCGTCGAGCGCGAAGCACCGGTCGACCACGGTCCGCACCCGGCCCGCCTGGATCAGCTCGACCAGCGGCGCGACGTGCCGCACACCGAGGCGGACGGCGAGGACGCGCAGGCGTTTGCGGGACCGCAGCCCGACGAGCGGTCCGAGCAGCAGCACCTGGAGCAGGGTCCGCACCGAGCCACCCACGAACAGGTACCGGCCGCCCGGCGCGAGGGCGCGCGCGTACGCGCGCACGGAGCGGTACCCGGCCAGGTCGAGCACGACGTCGTAGGTGCGCCCGTCGCGCGTGAAGTCCTGCGTCCGGTGGTCACGGACGTGGTGCGCACCCAGCGACCGCAGGTACTCGAGCTTCTCGGCGGTGTCGACGGCGGTGACCTCGGCGCCGTCGAGCAGGGCGAGCTGCACGGCGTACGTGCCCGCGCCGCCGCCCGCGCCGTTGACCAGCACGCGTGAGCCGTCGCGCACCCCGCCCTTCGCCCTGATCCCCTGGAGGGCGATGGCCGCGGCCTGCGGGATCGCGCTGGCCTCGACGTGCGTCATCCCTGCGGGCATCGGGGCGAGCGCGTCGGACCGGACGCACACCGCCTCGGCGAACCCGCCCAGGCGGTCGAGGACGTCGGCGTAGACGTCGTCGCCGGGGCGGAACGTGGTGACGTCGCGGCCGACGGCGACGACGCGGCCCGCGACGTCCGACCCGAGGACGTGCCGGCGCGGCCGGCGCAGCCCGCCGAGCCGCGAGTACAGGGGCCGTCCGTGCAGCGCCTCGGTGTCGGACGCGTTGACCGAGCAGGCGTGCACGGCCACGAGCACCTCGTCGTCGCGGGGCGTCGGGGCGTCCACGTCGACGACCCGCACCTCGTCGGCTGTCCCGTACCGCGTGTAGACCGCTGCTCTCACGAGGCCCGATCCTGGCCGAGCAGGTGCTGCGGGTCCAGGTCGGGACCGGTGTTCGCCTCGGGCGGGGTCGCGCGGGTGCGACGGCAGCGCGCGGGTGTGACGGCAGAGCGTCCGGACGGGCGGGGCGGACGTGCCGCGGTCCGGGAGCGCCGTGCAGCAGGGGGGAGGGCGCTCCCGGACCGTGGGGGCCGCTTACTTGAAGGCGTCCTTGACGTCGTCGGCGGCGTCGCGGGCCTTGTCACCGGCCTGCTTGATGTTGGCCGACGCCTGGTCGGCCTGACCCTCGGCCTTGAGGCGGTCGTTGTCGGTCGCGTCGCCGACGCCCTCCTTGACCTTGCCCTTGGCCTCTTCGGCGGCGTGCGTGATCTTGTCGTCCAGACCCATGAGGGTCCTCCTCTCCGGGGTGCCGCGGGGCGCGGCGCTGCTCGTCGGCGTCGTCGTGGGGGGCGGGCTAGGCGGCTCGACGTCCGCGCCCGACGAGCCAGCCGATGAGGCTGACGACGAGCAGGATGATGCCGATCCAGAGCAGGATCTTGGCGGCCTCGACGGCGACGCCGAGGACGATCATGACGACGCCGGCGATGATGAGGATGAGCCACAGAGCCATCTGTCTGCCTCTCTCGACGCGGCGGCCGCGGTAGCGACCGCCGACCTGACGCGGCGACCGAGGTTCTCCGGCCACCACGATCCATGGTCGTCGCGCAACCCCCGTCTCGCATGTCGGGCAGAACGGGGCAAGGTGTGCTAAGTGCGGCACGCGGCTCGGTTTGCTGCGATGCCACCGGCCGGACTCGTGGATCTGGACGCACCTGCTCGCCACGTGGACGTCGTGTCCAGCATGCGAACACGGCGGCGCGGATACTTGACCGAACCAGTCGGGATTTCTACTGTGCTCCTCACCGGGGCCGAAGGTCCCGGGGTCATGAGCTCCAGCACCAAGCCCCGGCTCGCTGGACGGCAACCCTCCCGCGCGGCGGGGTGCCCCGGGTGACGACCAGGTCGAGGGCCACCGCCCCCGGCAACGGCGCGGACGCAGGCCACGGCCTGCCGAGAAGGAGAGAGCGATGAACGGGCGAGCACCCGGACGCACGGTCGTCCTGTCGTGTCGGTGTCGCCCCTGTCCGCCCTCCTGTCGCGCCTGCTGACCACGACGCACCGCTGACCTGAGGGCCGGCGCCCGGCCCGTGGCCGCCACGCCGACGTCTGGCGTCCCGGCGCACACGCGACGCCACGCCTCCCCTCGCACCACCGCACCCTCCCCACCCCCGCCCCGAGCGGGCGCGCAGCCGCGCGCCCGTCCGGTCGCGCACCCCGAAACGGATGGCACCCCCCATGACCGTTGCCCGCAGCGTCCACCTCGGCCTCGACCTGTCCGACGCCGGCGCCCACCCCGAGGCCTGGCGCACCACCGGCTCCGAGGCCCACCGGCTGTTCGACCCCGAGCGTCTGCGCGAGCTCGTCGACACCGCCCAGCGCGCCACGCTCGACTTCGTCCTCTTCGACGACTCGTTCGCGCTGCACACCAGCCGCAACACGACGCTGCGGGGCCGGCTCGACGCCGCGCTCGTGTCCGCCCGGCTCGCGCCCCGCAGCACCGGCATCGGCCTCGTCGCGACCGTCGACACCACGCACACCGAGCCGTTCCACGTCGCCAAGGCGCTGCAGACCATCGACCACGTGAGCCACGGCCGCGCCGCCTGGCAGGTCGCCTGGTCCACCACCGAGGAGGTCGCCTCCGCGTTCGGCCGCAAGCCCGCGCAGGACGAGGCCGACGCCGTCGCCGAGGCCGACGAGGCCGTCGACGTCGTGCGCAAGCTCTGGGACAGCTGGGAGGACGACGCCGAGATCCGCGACGTCGCCACCGGCCGGTTCGTCGACCGCGGCAAGATCCACCGCATCGACCACGAGGGCGTGCGGTTCGTCGTCAAGGGCTCGTCCATCACGCCCCGGTCGCCGCAGGGTCGGCCCCCGGTCGTCGTGCGCACGTCCTCGCCGGCGTCGGTCGCGCTCGCGGCGCACCGCGCCGACGTCGTGCGGATCACCGCCACCGACCGCGGCGACGCCGCCGCCCAGCGGGCCGAGCTCCGGGCCGCCGCCGCCGCGGTCGGGCGCGACCCCGACACGCTGCGCGTCCTCGTCGACGTGTTCGTCGTCCTCGGCGGCACCGAGCCCGCCGCGCAGGAGCGGCTCGCGCTGCTCGACGCCCTTGCCGGCGCCGCCCGCCGCCCCGCCGGGTACGCCCACGTGGGTACCGCCGCCGACCTCGCGCGGACCGTCGAGGACTGGACCGCGACCGGCGCCGCCGACGGGTTCGTCCTGCGCCCCGCCGCGCTGCACACCGACGTCGACGGGATCGCCGACGAGGTCGTCCCGCTGCTGCGCGCCGCGGGCGTCTTCCGCGACGCGTACCCCGGCACGACGCTGCGGGACACCCTCGGGCTCGCCCGCCCCGCGAGCGTCTACGCGTCCGCGTCCGCCTCCGCGATCGCGTGACCCGGCCGTGAGCGCGCGCACCCCCCGCAAGCAGGTCCACCTCGGCGCCCACTTCCCGGGCGTCAACAGCACGACCGTCTGGAGTGACCCCGCGTCCGGCAGCCAGATCGACTTCGCGTCGTTCGAGCACCTCGCCCGCAAGGCCGAGGACGCCCGGCTCGACTTCTTCTTCCTCGCCGAGGGACTGCGCCTGCGCGAGCACAAGGGCGAGATCTTCGACCTCGACGTCGTCGGCCGGCCCGACACCCTGCCGGTCCTGGCCGCGCTCGCGGCCGTCACCGACCGGCTCGGCCTGGTCGGCACGATCAACACGACGTTCAACGAGCCGTGGGAGATCGCCCGGCAGTTCGCGACGCTCGACGTGCTGTCCGGTGGGCGCGCGGCGTGGAACCTCGTGACCTCGTCCGACGCGTTCACCGGCGCGAACTTCCGCCGCGGCGGCTTCCTGCCGTACGAGCAGCGGTACGAGCGTGCCGCCGAGCTGGTCGAGGTCGCCCGCGCGCTGTGGGACTCGTGGGACGACGACGCCGTGCTCGGCGACGCCGCGAGCGGGGCGTTCCTGCGCGACGGCGCGGTGCGCGACGTCGAGCACGTCGGCCCGCACTTCCAGGTCCGCGGGACGTTCCCCACGCCGCGCGGCCCGCAGGGGCACCCCGTGCTGTTCCAGGCGGGCGACTCCGGGCCGGGCCGCGACTTCGCGGCGGCGACCGCCGACGTCGTGTTCTCGATGCACTCGACGTTCGAGGACGGCCAGGCGTTCTACCAGGACGTCAAGGGTCGGCTCGCGGCGCTCGGCCGCACCGAGGAGTCGCTCAAGATCCTCCCCGCGACCACGGTCGTGCTGGGGGACACCCCGCAGGACGCCGCAGACCGTGCCCGGCACGTCCGCCGGCAGCAGGTCTCCGGGCCCGGGGCCATCGCGTTCCTCGAGCAGGTGTGGGGCGTCGACCTCACGTCGTACGACCCCGAGGGCCCGCTGCCCGACGTCGAGCCCGACGTCGACAACGCCGACATCACCCGCGGCCGGGTCCGGCACGTCAAGGACCCGCGTCCCGTCGTCGCGCAGTGGCGGGCGCGGGCCGAGGCCGAGGGGCTGTCGATCCGGGACCTCGTCATCGCCGTGACCACCCGCGGCGGGTTCGTCGGGACCGCCACGCAGGTCGCCGACGACATCGACCGGGCCGTCCAGGAGGACGCGAGCGACGGCTTCATCCTCGTCCCGCACCTCACGCCGCACGGCCTGGACGACGTGCTCGACCAGGTCGTCCCGCTGCTGCAGGAGCGCGGCTCGTTCCGCACCGAGTACACGGGGCCGACGCTGCGCGACCACCTCGGGCTCGACCGTCCCGTCGCGGCCTCGCGCCGCACCGCCCACCTCGACCAGCAGCCCGTCGGCTGACCAGGAGCCCGCGATGACCGACACGACCACCCTCCCCGCCGTCGACGCACCGGCGCCGACGCCCGACCCGCGCGACGCGTGGGCCGCATGGCACGCCGAGCGCGAGCGCGCGCTGTTCGCACCGCACGGCTGGCTCACCCCGGTCGCGCTGCTCTGGCTGCGCGCCCAGCGGCGTGAGCTGCCCGGCGTCCCCGGCCTGTGGTGGGCCGACGACGACGGCGCCCACGTGCTCGCCGCGGACGACGACGGCCTCCTCGCGGTCGGACCCGACACCGCCGGTGCCGGGCCCGACGGTGTCCGGCACGCGACGCCGCTGCGCGGCGAGCGCACCTGGCAGGTCGTCGAGGACGGCTCGCTCGTCGTCGCCCGCTACGTGCCCGACGGCCGCGACCCGCTCGCCGCACCCGACGAGGTCGAGGTCGTCGTCGAGCTCGTGCGCCGCACCGGCCGGTACGCGCTGCGGCTGCGCGACCCGCTCGCCCCGACCCGGACCCGCTTCACCGGGGTGCCGACGTTCGCGTACGACGACTCGTGGGTCCTCGACGCGCCGGTCCGCTGGTACGACGAGCCGCAGAGGG
>NZ_BIMR01000270.1 GCF_004306155.1 Cellulomonas biazotea | reverse complement strand
GCCCAGGAGGCCCTCACCAACGTGCTGCTGCACTCCCACGCCGCCCACGTCGACGTCCGCGTCGAGGACACCGGCACCCACCTGCACCTCACGGTGCGCGACCCCGGACCGCCGCGCGCGGACGACGCCGCCCGGCCGGGCGGCCACGGCCTGGCCCACATGCGCGAGCGGGCCCGGGCGTGCGGCGGCACCGTCGTGGTCGGACCGCAGGTCGGCGGCGGGTGGGCCGTGCGGGCGACGCTCCCCGTCGCGGCCCGGCCGGAGGCGGCACGATGACGGTCCGCGTGGTCGTGGTCGACGACCAGCCCACGATCCGCCTCGGGCTGCGCATGATCGTCGAGCACGAGGACGACATGGAGGTCGTCGGCGAGGCGGGCACGGGCACGCAGGCCGTGCAGGTCGTCCGGGCGGTGCGTCCCGACGTGGTCCTCATGGACGTCCGGATGCCCGACGGCAACGGCATCGACGCCGTCGCGGCGCTCGTCGCCGACCCGACGCTCGCCACGCGCACGATCGTCCTGACGACGTTCCACGACGAGGAGTACGTCGTCGCGTCGCTGCGGGCGGGGGCCGACGGGTTCCTGCTCAAGGACGCCGACCCCGCCGAGCTCGTCGCCGCGATCCGTCGCGTGCACGCGGGCGACTCGCTGCTCGACCCGGCGGTCACGCGGGACGTCGTCGCGCGCTACGTGCACCTGGCCGAGGCGGCGGACGCGACCCGGTCCCGCACCGCCGGTCCGGCTGCCCGCCGGGTGCTGGACCGGGTGACGCCGCGCGAGCGCGACGTCCTGCTGCGCGTCGCGACGGGTGCGACCAACGCCGAGGTCGCTGCGACGCTGTCGCTCACCGAGGCGACGGTCAAGAGCCACGTCCGCTCGATGCTCACGAAGCTCGGCCTGTCGACGCGCGTCCAGCTCGTCGTCGCGGCGTACGACGCGGGCCTCGTCCGCCCGGCCGGCGACGTGGCGGCGGACGCGCCGGGGGACGCCGCCGCCCGGTGAGGGGGACGGCCGACCGGCGTCGCGCCGAGTCGACGGTGTGCACGAGGTGCGGTCATGGCCAGGGGTCGGGGCGCGCGCCATGATGGGAGGACGTGGGTCGGGCTCCCTGGCGGAGGCGTGGCGATGACGAACTTCACCTTCGGGTCGACCGAGACCATCGCCGCCCTGGCGCTCCTGGCGTCCGTCACGTCGCTGGTGCTGTCGTGGCGCAACGCCCACCACACGGCCCGGATCACGACGTACCGGAGCGCGACCGACCTCACGCTCGACATCGACCACGTGTTCGTCGAGAAGCCGGAGCTGCGTCAGTACTTCTACGGCGGCGTCGATGCGGCCGGCGAGTCCGCCGACAGGCAGGCCCAGGTCGAGGCGCTCGCCGAGCTCATGCTCGACTGCTTCGAGTGCATCTGGGACATCCGCCGGACGTACTCACGCGTGGACCGGGGGTCCTGGGGGCGGTTCGTGCTGGACATGCTCGGCACGTCACCGGTGCTGAGCCGCATGTACGGCGAGCGCAGCGGCCAGGACTGGTACCCGGCGCTCGACGAGCTCATGTGGGCGGAGGCCAACGGCAAGGTCGACGCGCGCACGATCCAGGCCGTCCGGTGGCTGCGCCGGCTGTGGGGTGCGTCCACGCCGGATCCCGCACCCGAACCGGCGGCCGCAGACGCGGCCGTGTCGCGGCCCGAGCCGGCGGCGCCGCCGCCCGCGGACGTGCGGCCGGGCGACCGGACGGGGCACGGGTCCTGACGATGGCCGGCACCGCGACGCGACCCGGCGGCGACCTCACGTTCGTCCGGCTGGCCGGCGCACCCGACGACCTGGTCCGCGACTTCCACGCGGGGCTGCTCCGGTCGACCTTCCCGCCCGACGAGCTGGAGTCGCTCGACGACCTGCGCGCCACGCTCGCGACAGGCGCGGACGGCGTGCTCGCGCTCGACGGGGAGCGGATCGTCGGCGGCGTCGTGCACGAGCCGTTCGTCGGCGGCGCGGTCCGGCTCGTCGGCTACCTGGTCGTCGACGCGTCGATGCGTGGCCGCGGGCTCGGTCCGCGGCTGCTGGCTGCCGCGCGGGCGCAGTCCGACAGCGGCCTCGTGCTGGGCGAGATCGAGGACCCGCGTCACTTCGCGGTGTCGGCGGACGACGACCCGGTCGCGCGCGTGCGGTTCTGGGCGCGGCTCGGGTGCCGGCTGCTGCCGCTGCCGTACGTGCAGCCCGCGCTGCACGACGGAGCCCGGCGCGTCCGGCACCTGCTGCTCATCGCGTTGCCGCAGGGCGACGACCCGCTGCCCGAGGCGGTGCCGGGGCGGCTCGTCGGCGACTTCCTCACGGAGTACTTCGCGGCGTCGGAGGGCACCGTCTCGCCGCAGGACCCGGACCTGCGGCCGATCCTCGAACGGTGCGAGGCCCCGACGCTGCGCCTGTGGCCCCTCGACCGTCTCGACGTCGTCGACGTCGACGGCGCCGACGGCACCGACGACACTGTGCACACCGCAGCCGACGTCACCGAGGGCTGACGGGCCGAGCACGGCCGGTCAGCCGCCGAGGTCGATGTGCGGCACGTCGTCGCTGTCGTCGCCCCAGGCGATCCGCCGGGGTGCGTCGTGCGACTCGACGGTCGCCGCGTGGTCGCGGTCGAAGTAGTCCCACGCCCACGACAGGAACGCGTCGGTGCGGCTGTGCACGCCGGACAGCAGCATCGCGTGCACACCGAGCCACGCGGCGAAGGCGATCGGCCCGTCGACCTCGTGCCGGTGCGCGCCGACCTCGGCGACGGCCGCGTTGCGGCCGATCATCGCCATGATGCCCTTGTCCTTGTACCGGAACGGCTGCAGGTCCTCGCCGCGGGAGGCCCGCAGGACGTTGTGGCCGGCCCAGCGCCCGGACTGCTGCGCGACGGAGCCGAGCTGGGGGAGCGTCGGCGCATCGGGCCCGGGGCCGGACGGGATGTTGGCGACGTCGCCGACGGCCCACACGCCGGGGAAGCCGTCGACGCCCAGGTCGGCTCGGACGTCGAGCCGGCCGCCGCGCCCGGGCGTCGGTCCTGCCTGCTGGACGATCGCGGAGCCGGACTCGCCGCCCGCCCACACGACGGTCCGGGTCGCCAGCGTGGTGCCGTCGGTGAGGTCGACGCCGTCGGGCCGGACGGCGGCGACGCCGGTGCCGAGCCGCAGGTCGACCCCGACCTCCTCGAGGCGGCGGTGCGCGTACGCCTGGGCCTTCGGCGAGAACGGCGCGAGGACGGCCGCACCGCGGTCGACCAGGTGCACGGTGCCGGCGGTCGGGAGGCGGTCGGACTGCCGCAGCGCGGTCGCGAGCTCGGCGATGGCCCCGGACACCTCCACGCCCGTCGGGCCGCCCCCGACGACGACGATGTCCAGGTCGGCGGGTGCGAACCGGCCGGTCCGCACCGCCTCGGCGACGAGCGCGCGGTGGTGGCGGCGCAGACGCTCGGCGTCGGCGACGGAGTACAGCGGGAACGCGTGCTCGGCGGCGCCCGGCACCCCGAAGAAGTTCGGTCGCGCCCCGGCGGCGACGACGACGTGCTCGGCGGTGAGTCTGCGGCCGTCGTCGAGGACGAGGGTGCGGTCGGCGAGCGACGCCGAGGCGACGCCCTGCACGACGACGTCGACCTCGGGCACGTCCGCGAAGATCGTCCGCAGCGGGCGGGCGACGTCCTCGGCGGGCAGCTGGGACGTGGCGACCTGGTAGAGCAGCGGCTGGAACTGGTGGTAGTCGGCCCGGTCGACGAGCGTCGTGCGCACCCCCGCGTCGCCGAGGACCTGCGCCGCGGCGACGCCCGCGAGCCCGCCGCCGAGGACCAGGACGTCGGCGCTCACAGCGACATCTCCTGGCGGCGCTCGGCGAGGACGATCCGGGCCGACGCCTCGATGAGCGCGAGGTGCGAGAACGCCTGCGGGAAGTTGCCGAGGTGCCGCGCGGCGTCCACCTCGTACTCCTCGGCGTACAGCCCGAACGGGGACGCGATGCGCAGCAGGCGCTCCATCAAGTCGAGTGCGCGCTGCTCCTCGCCGACGACCATGAGCGCGGAGACCAGCCAGAACGAGCAGATGACGAACGTGCCCTCCTTGCCGGACATGCCGTCGTCGGTCTCGTCGGTGCGGTAGCGCAGCACGAACCCGTTCTCGGAGAGCTCGTCGGCGATCGCCAGGACGGACGCGTGCAGGCGCTCGTCGGTCGCGTCGAGCAGGCCGAAGTGCGCGGCGAGCAGGTTCGACGCGTCGAGCGCGTCGGTGTCGTAGTGCTGGCGCAGGACGCCGCGGTCGCTCACGCCGTGCTCGAGGATGTCGGCCTTGATCTCGTCGGCGATCCCGCCCCACCTCGACTGCAGCGCGGGCTCGCCGCGGATGCCCGCGAGCTGCGCGGCCCGGTCCATCGCGACCCAGCACATGATCTTCGACGACACGTAGTGCTGCGGCTTGCCGCGGGCCTCCCAGATGCCCTGGTCGGGCTCGCGCCACACCGCCGCGGCGCACGCGGCCTGCGACTCGACGATGGGCCACAGGCGTGCGGGCAGCCGCTCGCTGCGGCGCGTGTGCAGCAGGATCGAGTCGAGCACGGCGCCGAACACGTCGTTCTGCCGCTGGTCGAACGCGCCGTTGCCGATGCGCACGGGCCGCGCGCCCTGGTACCCGGACAGGTCGTCGCGGGTCGTCTCGGTGAGGTCCCGTCGGCCGTCGATGCCGTACATGATCTGCAGCGACCCGTCCTCGGTCGGCTCGACGTCGGCGACGAACTGCATGAACTCGTCCGCCTCCCAGTCGAGCAGCAGGTAGTGCAGCGCCTGCAGCGTGAACGTCGAGTCGCGCACCCACGTGTACCGGTAGTCCCAGTTCCGCTCGCCGCCCGGCGTCTCGGGCAGGCCGGTCGTCAGCGCGGCGACGGTCGCGCCCGTCGGCATGTACGTCAGCCCCTTGATCGTCAGCGCGGACCGCTCGACGAAGGGCCGCAGCCGGTGGTCGGGCATGCGGGCGCGTCCGAGCCACCGCCGCCAGAACCGCACGGTCGCGGCGACGCGCGCGGCGGCGTCCTCGGCGTCGGCGGGTCCGTCGAGCGAGGCGCTCCACGACAGCGCGCAGTACGCCGTCTCGCCGGCCTGCAGGACGTGCCGCGCCCGCACCGCGTCGCCCTCGGCGCCGAGGGCCAGGTCGGTGCTCAGCCGCACGGACACGTCTCCATGGGTGACGTCGGCGACGTGCGCCCCCGTCTCGGCGAGCGTCCAGGGCACCCGCGCGCGGCCGTAGTCGAACGCGGGCTCGCAGACGAGCTCCATCCGCACGGACCCGTCGATGCAGGTCGCGGTCCGCACCAGCAGGTGCTCGGCGTCGTCGTCGGCCGGGGGACGCGTGTGCGGGGTGACCTGGTCGACGCCCGTGCGCGGCGCCATCGTCAGCGCGTCGCGGACCTCGACCCACCCGCTCGGGGTGTGCCACGTCGTGACCATGACGTTCGTCCCCGGCTCGTACGCGCGCGACGTCGGCACGTTGATCCCGTACGGGGCGAACCGGAAGTACCCGGCCTCGCGGTCGAGCAGGCTGCCGAACACGCTCGGGCTGTCGAACCGGGGCACGCACAGCCAGTCGACCGAGCCGTCCGGGGCGACGAGCGCCCCCGTGTGGCAGTCGGACAGGAAGGCGTACTCGGCGATGGGCGGGAAGGGCGACGTCGGGTTGTGCGGTTCCACGGGTTCCTCCTGGTGGGGTCCGTCGAGCACGGCCACGGCCGCGTCACAGCCCCGGGCTGCTGTGCATGATGCCGCCGTCGGCGAAGACCGTCGTGGCGGTGAGGTAGGACGCGCCCTCGTCGGCGAGGAACGCGACGAGGCTCGCGATCTCCTGCGGCTCGGCCATGCGGCCCAGCGGGATCGCGGCGTCGAGCACGCGCATCTTCTCCGGGTCGGCCATCGTCGCGGTGTTGATCGGGGTCGCGACCGCGCCCGGTCCGACGCCGACGACCTGCACGCCGTGCGGGCCGAGCTCGACGCCCGCGGTCCGGGTGAGCATCCGCATGCCGCCCTTGGACAGGCAGTACGGGGTGTTCCCCGGCATGGGCCAGTCCTCGTGCACGGACGTCATGTTGATGATCCGGCCGCCCGTGCCCTGCGCGATCATCTGCCGCGCGGCGATCTGCGTGCCGAAGAACGCGCTCTTGAGGTTGATCGCCATGACCCGCTCGTACTGCTCCTCGGTGGTGTCGAGGACCGAGGTGCGGGTCTCGATGCCGGCGTTGTTCACCATGACGTCGAGGTGCCCGAACGTCTCGACGGTCGTCGCGACGAGCCGCTCGAGGTCGGCGACCTTGCTGACGTCCGCCTGGACGCCGAGCGCCCGGTCGCCGAGCGCGTGCACCTGCCGCTCGAGCTCCTCGGTCGCCTCGGGGTGGGCCACGTAGTCGATGACGACGTTGGCGCCGGCCTGCGCGAGCGCGAGGACGACCGCCTTGCCGATGCCGCTGTTGCCGCCGGTGACGACCGCCACCTTGCCGTGCAGGCTCATCTGACAGCTCCTTCGTCGAGGGGTGCGGGCGGGCCCGGGGCCGGGTCCGGTGCTGCGTCCGCGGGCGGGCCGGAGACCCGTCGGCGGAAGACGTGATAGGTCCAGCCCTGGTAGAGCAGGACGACGGGGACGAGCACGAGGGCGACGACCGACATGACCTGCAGGGCGTAGGTGCCCGAGGCGGTGCCGTCGACCGTGAGCGAGTCGGCGGGGTCGGTGCTGGACACGAGGACGTCGGGGTAGAGGTTGGCGAACAGCGACACGACGGTGAGGCCGATCGCGACGGCCGTCGCGCCGAACGCCCAGCCCTCGCGCCGGGCACGCACCAGCAGGCCGGCGGCGAGCACGGCCGCGAGGGCCACGAGCGGCGGGAGCACGCTGCGGACGACGGGCGCGTCGGACAGCGTCGGCGTCCACGCCGCGAAGCCGAGCAGCAGGAGGGCCGTGGGCAGCACGACCGCGGCGGCCACGCGGTGCGACCGTTCGCGGACCGGCCCGTCGGTGCGCAGCGCGAGGAACGTCGCGCCGTGCAGCACGCACAGGGCGACGAGCGTGACGCCGACGAGCAGCCCGTACCCGGTGACGAGGTCCGCGACCGTGCCGGTGAACTCCTCGTCGGACCCGACGGGAAGCCCCGCGAGCAGGTTGCCCAGCGCGACCCCGAGCAGCAGGGGGCTCAGCAGGCTGCCGACCGCGAGGCACCACGACCACGTCTGCCGCCACCGGTGCGCGTCGACGTGCCCGCGGAACTCGAACGAGACGCCGCGCGCCATGAGCGCGACGAGCAGCAGCACGAGGGCCAGGTACATCGCGGAGAACCAGGTCGCGTACCAGCCGGGGAAGGCGGCGAAGATCGCCGCGCCGCCGACGACGAGCCACACCTCGTTGCCGTCCCAGAACGGCCCGATCGCGTTGATCGCGACGCGCTGCTCGGTGTCGGTGCGCCCGACGACCTTGTGCAGCATCCCGACCCCGAAGTCGAACCCCTCGAGCACGAAGAAGCCCGTCCAGAGGAAGGCCACGATGAGGAACCACAGCGTCGGCAGCGTCACGGCACGTCCCCGTCGTCAGAAGGTGAGCGCCGGCACGCGCGGGCCGGCGTCGTCGTCTGCGGGCGCGGGCTCGTCGGGCTCGAGCTCGAGCCCGCGGCGCGCGAACCGCAGCATGAGGAAGACGTTCACGGCGCCCAGCAGCGCGAACGCCGTGTAGTAGACGACGAGGCTCGTGACGAGCTCGCCGGTCGTGACCGACGGCGAGACGCCGTCCGCGGTGGTCATGAGCCCCTGCACGAGCCACGGCTGGCGGCCGTTCTCGGTGAGCATCCAGCCGGCGGTGTTCATGACGAACGGGGTCACGACCGCCCACGTCGCGACCCACAGGAACACGCGGGCCTCGGGCAGGCGCCGCCGCCACAGCACCCAGCCGCCCCACAGCCCGAAGACGGCCGCAGCGGAGCCGAGGTACGCCATGACGCGCATCGACCAGTACTGGATGAAGACGTTCGGGACGTAGTTCCCGGGGCCGTACTCCTGCTGGTACTGGGCGTTGAGCTCGTTGAGCCCCTGGACCTCGCCGTCGAGCGTGCCGGTCGCGAGCAGCGAGAGCAGGTGCGGGATCTCGACGATCTTCGTCGGGTCCTGGTCCTCGTTCCCGCCGCCGACCTGGAACGCCGAGAACGAGCACGGCCCGCACGTCTCCCACTGCGCCTCGGCGGCGGCGATCTTCATGGGCTGGTACGTCGCCTCGACGATCCCGAGCTGGCTGCCGACGCCGAGCGCCAGCACCGTCGAGGGGATCAGCACGGCGAGCGAGACCTTCGCCGACCGCGTGAAGAGCTCGACGTGCTGCCGCCGGCGCAGGTACCAGGCGGAGACGCCCAGCATGAGGAAGGCGCCGGTGACGAGCGACGCGAGGATCACGTGCGCGTAGCCCCACACGAACACGGGGTTGGTCATGACGGCGCCGATGGACGACAGCTGTGGCCGCCCGGTCGTCGCGTCGACGGTGTACCCGACCGGGTGCTGCATCCACGAGTTCGCGGCCATGATGAACGCCGCCGAGCCCGCGGCCCCGGCTGCGACGAGCCAGACCGTGAGGAGGTGCACGCGCCGAGGCAGCACGTTCCAGCCGAACACCCACAGCCCGAGGAACGTCGACTCCAGGAAGAACGCGGCGAGGCCCTCCATCGCGAGCGGTGCGCCGAAGACGTCTCCGACGAACCGCGAGTACGCCGACCAGTTCATGCCGAACTGGAACTCCTGGATGAGCCCCGTCACGACCCCGACCGCGACGTTGACCAGCAGCAGCGTGCCGAAGAACCGTGCGAGCCGCCGGTGCTCGGGGTTCCCGGACCGGAACCACAGGGTGTGCAGCACTGCGACGAGGAACGCCAGCCCGATCGTGACCGGCACGAACAGGAAGTGGTAGATGCTCGTCGACGCGAACTGCAGCCGCGCCAGGTCGAGGTCGGACACCCGTGCTCCCACGCTTCTCGAGGACGCAGTCGGTGGCGCGCCCGAGGGGGCGTGCGGACGGTGGCTCGTCGTCGAACCTCCACCCGCCCGCGGGTGCTGGCATCACCCGGTACGGGTAGGTCGGGCGGCCCCGGCTAGGGTCGTGCGGTGACGTCCCACCCCACTTCGCCGAAGCCCGTCGACCTGCGCGTCGAGATCGGACCGCCCACCGGCGTCGAGGTGGCGCCCGACCTGTGGGGGCTGTTCTTCGAGGACATCAACACGAGCCTCGACGGGGGCCTCAACGCCGAGGCGGTCCGCAACGGCGACTTCCAGTTCACCGGGCTCGACCACGCGGGCTGGCACGCGCTGACCGGCTGGACCGTCGAGGGCACCGGGTCGGTGCAGGTCCGCGGCGAGGACCCGCTGCACCCGCGCAACCCCGTGTACGTGCGGGCCGTCGGGCCCGTGAGCCTGACGAACGACGGCTGGGACGGCGTCGGGGTCGCCGACGGCGGGACGCACCGGCTGAGCCTGTGGTCGTGGCGCGTGTTCGGCGCGGGCGACCTGGGCGCGAGCGTCGTCGCCGCGGACGGCACGACGCTCGCCGCGGCGACGCTCGAGGTCCCGGACCGGGGCTGGCACCGGCTCGAGGCCGACCTGCCGGGCACGGCCGACGGCCGCGGGCTGCTGCGGATCGACGTCCCCGACGGCCTGACCGTCGAGCTCGACGTCCTCTCGCTGCGCCCGCTCGGCGACGACGGCCGCCCCCTGACGTTCCGCCCCGACCTGCTCGCCGTGCTCCGCGACCTGCACCCGAGCTTCCTGCGCTTCCCGGGCGGGTGCGTCGCGCACGGCCTGGGCCTGGGGAACATGTACCACTGGAAGTCGACCGTCGGACCACGGCACGAGCGCGAGCACCTGCCGAACCTCTGGGGCTACCACCAGTCCCGGCAGATCGGGTACCTCGAGCTGTTCGAGCTCTGCGAGGCCGTCGGTGCGACGCCGCTGCCCGTCGTCCCGGCCGGCGTCTGCTGCCAGAACACGCGCGGCGGACCGGTCGCGCTGCCCGACGACGAGATGGACGCCTACGTCCAGGACGTCCTCGACCTCGTCGAGTTCGCGAACGGTCCGGTCGACACGCCGTGGGGCGCTCGTCGCGCGGCCCTGGGCCACCCGGAGCCGTTCGGCCTGCGCTACCTCGGCGTCGGCAACGAGGACGCGATCACCGACGACTTCCGCGCCCGCTACGCCCGCATCGAGGACGCGCTGCGCGCCGCCCACCCCGAGGTCGTCGTCGTCGGCACGGTCGGACCCGCGCCCGACGGGCCCGACTTCGAGGCGGGCTGGGCGTTCGCCCGCGAGCGCCGGGTCGCGGTCGTCGACGAGCACGCCTACCGCAACCCGCGCTGGTTCCACCAGAACGTCGACCGGTACGCCGCGTACGACCGCGCCGCCCCGGGGGTGTACTTCGGCGAGTACGCCGCGAAGACGAGCACCGTGCGCTCCGCGCTCGCGGAGGCGGCGTACATGGTCGGCATGGAGCGCAACAGCGACGTCGTGCGGCTCGCGTCGTACGCGCCGCTGCTCGCGCGCGTCGGCGGCACGCAGTGGGTGCCGGACCTCGTGTACTTCGACGCGGACCGTGTGCTGCCCTCGGCGTCCTACTACGTGCAGCAGCTGTTCGCGGACGAGCGCGGCACGGCGCTGCGCGAGGTCACGCTCACCGGCGCCGACCCGCTGCCCGTCGCCGTCCCGACGAGCGGCACGGTCCGGGTGCTGTCGCCCGGCGCGGAGTTCGCGTTCACCGACGTCGTCCTCGACGGCGTCGCGCTGGCCGACGCGACCACGACGTCCGACGGCGAGCCGGTCGTCCTCGGCGCGGTCGACCCGACGTCGGCCGTCCTCGAGCTCACGGCGACCCGCACCGCGGGGACGACGGGGCTCGTCGTCCAGCTCGGTGCGACCGGCCCCGGCAGCTTCGTCGAGCTCGTCGCGCCGAACTGGACCGGCAAGGAGACCGTGGTCAACCGGTACGACGACGGCATCGCCGTCGAGGACGCACCGCCGCTGCCGTGGCGCAGCCTGCGCACGGGCGAGCACCTGCCGGTGCGCATCGAGCTCGACGGCGCGCGCGTGCGCGTCTGGGTCGACGGGGACCTGCGGCACGACTACGTCCAGGACCTGCGCCCGGAGCACCGCGTGCTCGCCGGCGCAGCGTCGCGCCCCGGGGCCGACGGCGGCACCGAGCACGTCGTGCGGCTCGTCAACGCGACCGACGACGCCCGGCGGGCCACCGTGGTGCTGCCCGGCGGCGGCGACGTGACCGGCAGCGTCACGACCCTCGCCGGTGCCGGTCCTGACGACGGCGCGCCGTTCGAGGCGTCACCCGTCGCCCCGGTCCGGACGTCCGTGCGCGGGGGAGCGGGCGCCGTCGACGTGCCGCTGCCGCCGTGGTCGTTCGCGGTGGCCGTCCTAAGAGGTCCTGCGGCCTGACGGCGTTCCGGTGGCGCGATCCGCCCGGACCCCTAGGCTCCGCACCATGGGGGATGCCTGGTTCGTCCGTGTTCCTGTGCTCGCCGCCGCCGTGGTCGTCCTGACGACGACGATGGTCGCGTGCGCGTCCGGTGACGACACCCCGGCGGCGGAGTCGTCCGCGCCGGAGACGTCGTCACCCACCCCGTCCGCGTCGGAGGGTCCACCCGCGGCCGTCGACGACGTCGTCCCCGCGGCCGGAGCGGTGGGCCTGGGGGTGCCGTCCGGTGCGGTGCCGCCCGACGACAGCGGGTCGCCGGGCGCCGGGTGGACCGCCGCCGACGGGCTGCTCTACGTCGTGACGTTCGGGTCGAGCACGTGCCCGCTGCTGACGGAGCCCGACGCGACGGAGTCGGGCGGGACCGTGACGGTCGCGTTCGTGCCGCTCCCGGACGGGCCCTGCACGATGGACTTCGTGCCGACGACGAGCGTCGTGCAGGTGCCGAGCTCGGTCGACCAGTCGGCGCCCGTGCCGGTCGACCTCGGTGGGGCCGGGACCGTCACCGTGGAGCCGCGGCCGTCGTCGGACGAGGCGGGGCCGATCGCCTGGGCCGCCCCGACCGGCTGACGACGCGCGGGGTCCCGGCCCGACTCGCGCGCAGGCTCAGGCGTCGCGGCCGGGGGCCCGCAGCGACCCGAACGTCGACCGCCGGCGCAGCCGGAAGCCGAGCCGCTCGTAGATGCGGATCGCGGGGGTGTTCGTCTCCGCCGCGTGCAGCAGCGCCCGGTCCCCGCGCAGGCGGACGTGGTGCGCCACGTCGAGCACGAGGCGTGCCGCCAGGCCCTGGCCGCGGTGCTCGGCGTCGGTGCAGACGGCGCTGATCTCGGTCCAGCCGTCGGGCTGGAGGCGCTCGCCGGCCATCGCGACGAGGCGCCCCTCGCGGCGGATGCCGACGTACCGCCCGAGCTCGTGCGTGCGCGGGAGGAACGGGCCGGGCTGGGTGCGGGCGACGAGGTCGAGCATCTCCGGCACGTCCCGGGCGCCCAGGACGACAGCCTCGTCGTCGGCGGCCGTCGTCAGGTCGTCGGTCTCGACGAGCTGGACGCCGGCGCCGCGCCACTCGACCTCCCAGCCGGGCGGCAGGGTCGGGTCGTCGCCCGAGAACGGGAACTGGCCGCCGGGTCCGACGACGTCGACGATCGCGTCCCACACGTCGGGGTCGTCCCACGACCGCACGGCGGCGAACGGGGAGACGTCGGCGGGGAACCGGCGGACGAGGTCGTTGCCCTCGGCGAGCGCGGCGTGCCGCCCGACGAGCGAGTGCCAGGCGGCGTTGTCGAGCACGCGCTCGTCGACGCGTCCTGCGCTGGGGGACTCGATGGTCACGGTGCTCCGCTCGTCTCGCTCGGTCTCGGTGTCGCCTCGGTACCGCTCGGGTGCGGTGCCGCTCGGTCCAGGACGGGGACGTCCGGGGTCGGGCGACGGACGCTAGGCGACGTCGCGCCGGTTGTCGCCGTCCGGCGACGCTCGTCCCGCGTCGTGAGACCGCCGGCCGTCGGTCCTCGTCCTCAGTACAGCAACGCGTGTACCGTCGAGCGTATGCCCACGACGGCGACCCTCACCCACACCAGCGCCCTCGCCCGGCTCGGGCACGCCCTGTCGGACGAGACCCGCACCCGGGTCCTGCTCGCCCTGCGCACGGCCCCCGCCACCCCGTCGGACCTCGCCGACGCGCTCGGCGTCTCCCGCCAGGTCATGTCGAACCAGCTCGCGTGCCTGCGCGGCTGCGGGCTCGTCACGGGGGAGCCCGACGGGCGGCGCACCTGGTACCGCCTGGCCGACCCGCGCCTCGCGCCCGCGCTCGACGACCTGCTCGGCCTGGTCCTCGCGGTCGACCCGGCGTGCTGCGGACCGGACTGCACCTGCGCATGAGCGCCCTGGCGATCGGCCCCCGCCCCCAGGACCCCGCGCGGCGGGCGGTCCTGCAGCGCCGCATCCGCGGGGTGGTCGCCGCGACGATCGCATACAACGTCGCGGAGGCGGTCGTCGCGCTCGTCGCCGGCCGTGCGGCCTCGTCGTCCGCGCTCGTCGGGTTCGGCCTCGACTCCGTCGTCGAGGTGCTGTCCGCCGCCGCCGTGGCGTGGCAGTTCGCCGCCCCCGACCCGCGGGCTCGCGAGCGCACCGCCCTGCGGGCGATCGCCGTCTCGTTCTTCGCCCTCGCGGCCCTCGTCACGTCCGACGCCGTCCGCACGCTCGTCACGGGCGCCGAGCCCGACCACTCGAGCGTCGGGATCGTCCTGGCCGCGGTCAGCCTCGCGGTCATGCCGGGGCTGTCGTGGTTCGAGCGGCGCACCGGCCGCGAGCTCGGGTCGGCGTCGGCCGTCGCCGACTCGCGGCAGACGCTCGTCTGCTCCTACCTCTCCGCCGTGCTGCTCGTCGGGCTCGTCGCGAACAGCGCGCTCGGCTGGTGGTGGGCCGACCCGGTCGCGGCCGTCGTCATCGCGGGCTTCGCGGTCCGGGAGGGGATCGAGGCGTGGCGGGGCGACGCGTGCTGCACGCCGGTCGCCCTCCTCGTCGGCGACGGCCGGGGCGCCGAAGGCTCCGACGGCGACGGCTGCGACGACGGCTGCTGCGACCGCGACTGACGGCGGGACGCGCGCACGACGCACGCGGGGCCGACCGGAGGCTGCGGGGGCGCCGCAACGGTCGGGTCGGCCCCGGTCGTCGTCACCGGGCGGGGGTCATCCGGCGGGAAGCGGCCCGTACAGCGGCTGCACCGCGTCCATCTCCAGGTCGGCGGTCGCCTGGATGAGGGCGAGCAGGTCGGGGTCGAGGCCGGGGGAGAACTCCTCGAACCGCTCCTCGGCGATCGTCGACGCGACGCCGGCGGGGGCCTGCTCGGTCGCGTCGAGCTGCGTGCCGTCCTTCGACGGCGACATGCCCTGGAAGATCCTCCCCGCCTCGGACGCCGCGGTGAGGTCGAAGCTGTACTGCTTGCTCTGCAGCCCGACGTCGAGCAGCTTCTTGACCTCGGGGAACCTCTCCGCGTTCGTCTTCGGGATGGGCAGCACCTTGCCCCAGTCGACCCCGAGGGTCTCCAGCGCCCGCGCGTACGCGTTCTCGTGCGCCTGGTCGCGGACGATGAGGTAGGCGATCGTCGACCGGGCCGTCCTGTTGTCGGTCATCTCGTAGATGCGGCACTTCTGCAGCCGGCCCGTCGACTCGAGCATGAGGTTGTAGAGCAGGTCGAGGACGAGGTTGCCGGAGTTGTAGACGTACGAGCCGCTCCACGGGTTGCCCGCGGCGTCCACCGGCAGCGCCCCCTGCGCCGCCACGAGGTAGTGGTGGATGTTGCTCTGGTCGAGCGCGAGCCGCAGCGGGGTGTCCCCACCGGCGCCGGGCGTGTCGAGCGGGTCGGTGGGCTTGCCGTTGTACCGGGGCGAGCCGTCGAGCAGGCGGGCGATGGTCGTGCCGATGAGCTCGACGTGGCTGATCTCCTCGGTCCCGATCCCCTGCAGCAGGTCGCGGTACGGCTTCCCCTTGGGCCCGCGGAAGTTGATGCTCTGGAACAGGTACTGCATCATCGTCCGCATCTCGCCGAACTGACCCCCGAGCCCTTCCTGCAGGGCGTTGGCGGCGGCCGGGTCCGGCTCGTCGGCCTCGATCTCGTTGATCAGTCGCTGCACGTGCAGGTACATGGCGCTCCTCGTCGGACGGTCGTTGACGGTGCTGCGGAGCGGGCGCGCCGACCGGTCCGACGACGCGTGGGCACGCCGGTCGAGCGGGTCGGCTGGGGCGCGGCCTTCTGTCGCGCGTCGTCCGCGGTGGGCTCCCGCCGCCTGGCTGCGCGGGTGTCCTCTCGCCGGTGCTGGGCTCCTGTGCCCGCACCTGTCCCGCCGCCGACGACGTGTCCTGCCCCCGGGACGGTCCTCCGGTCGACGGTGGCGACCGGTTGCCTTGGACGCTAGGCCCGGTGCGGTGGTGCCGCCACTGGTGGTGGCCGACAGGCCGTTCTGCGCCGGCGCGCGGCTGGCCCGACCGCGTGTTCGCTCAGAGTGAACACGCCCCGCCGAGGGCTGGCACTCGGCGGGCGAGAGTGCTAATTCTGTGCGTGTAGCCCGTCCGACGCAGGTCGGACACGCACCCGGGGCCCGGACGGTCCGGCGCCCCACCTGGAGGAGGTGAGGGGCAGTGGCTACCCGTTTCGACCCGTTCCTCGAGATCGACCGGCTGTTCGGACAGGTGCTCGGCGCCGAGCGCGCGTCGGCCACCATGCCGATGGACCTGTACCGCTCGGGCGACCACTACGTGCTGCACGTCGACCTCCCCGGCGCCGACCCGGGGACCATCGACGTCAACGTCGAGGACCGCATCCTGACGATCCGTGCCCAGCGCAGCGCACGCACGGACCAGGACGTCCAGTGGCTCGCCAAGGAGCGGCCCGCCGGCACCTACGCCCGGCAGCTCACGCTCGGCCGCGGGCTCGCGCTCGACGCCGTCTCGGCCACCTATGCCGACGGCGTGCTGACGCTGACGATCCCCGTCGCCGAGGACGCCAAGCCGCGGCGCATCGACGTCCAGCACGCGGGCGACGTCACGCAGATCACCGCCGAGGCCGACGCGACCACCTGACACCTCGACGGCGGGGGCGTGCGCGGCAGCGAGAGCGTCGCCCCGGGCCCGGCGGGACGCCCTGTGCGGGCGAGCCGCCCCGCGCCCCCGCCGTCCTGCGCACGGGCCGGCACGCCACGAGCACCCGGCGTGCACGCGGCCGAGACGCGGCCGGCACCGCACGACGCGGGCCGGCCGCGTCACGCGAGAAGGACCGCCCAGACGTGCTTCGTCGTCCGGGTCGCGTACCAGCCGACGGCGTCCGCGAGCTCGCCCGTGATCATCAGCCCGAACCCCCCGGCGCCCGTGTCCCGACGCCCGGCCACCACCGGAGGGCGGGTCGGGGCGCCGTCGGCGACGTCGACGAGGAACGCGCCCCGGTGCTCGCGCAGCTCGACGACCGCCGGCGGGCCCACGTGCCGCAGGGCGTTCGTCGCGAGCTCGGTCGCGACCAGCGCGACGTCGTCGACCAGCCGGCGCGCGGGCGCGCCGCCCGAGGCGGCACCCGCGATCGCGCTCCGGACGTCCCGGCGCAGCGGGGCGAGGTGGGTCGCCGCGGACAGCTCCCAGCGCGCCACGGGCCGGAACCGGACGGGCGCCCGGGACCGTCGGACGTGCGCGTCCGCGCCGCCGCGGGGATCACCCATCGTGCTGCGGTGCGTGGGCGGCGGCGCGCTCCCCGGCCGTGCGGCCGGTGCGCGGTGGTGCGGCCTCCGCCGGGCGGGCGTCCTCGGGCCGGGTGCGGACCGCGAGCAGCGCGACGTCGTCCAGGCTGTCCGCCGCCAGGTCGGCCACCAGCCGGTCGCACAGCTCGTCGAGGGGCAGGTGCGCGATCCCTTCCACCGTGGTCCGCAACCGCTCCAGACCGACCGCGAGCGACTCGCCCCGGCGCTCGACGAGACCGTCGGTGTACAGCAGGACGGTCGAGCCGGGCGCCAGGTCGACCGTGTGGTCGTGGCGCACGGTGTCCCGACGCATCCCGAGCAGCAGGTCGGCTGGGCGGCGCAGCAGCTCGACGCGCCCGTCCGCGCGCACGAGCAGCGGCGGCGGGTGGCCCGCGTTCGACCACCGCAGCCGGTGCCGTCCTCGGGCCGCGAGATCCGAGGGCTGCTCGACCTTGGCGAGGACGCCCGTGCAGGTCGCACCGATGCCGAGGTCGTGCACGGCCCAGTCGAACGACGACAGGATCGCGGCGGGCGGCTGCACGACGGCGTGCGCGCCGCCGCGCAGGACGTTGCGGAGCTGCGCCATCTCGACCGCCGCCCGCAGGTCGTGCCCGGTGACGTCGCCGATGACGAGGCACGTCGTGCCGTCCCTGACGACGAACGCGTCGTACCAGTCGCCCCCGATCCGTGCCGTCGTCGCCGCCGGGACGTAGCGCGCGACCAGCTGCAGGTGCTCGGGCTCGGGCAGGTCGGTCAGGAGGCTGTCCTGCAGCTCCTCGGCGAGCGCGCGGCGCGCGGCGTGCAGCTGCGCGTTGTCGAGCGCGAGGGCGACCTGCGTCTTGAGCGTGCGCAGGACCGTGTGGTCCGCGGGGGTGAACGGCTCACGGCCCGCCCCGCGCACGAGCGTGAGCAGACCGCGGACCCGACCGCGCCCGCGCAGCGGCAGGACGACGACGGACGCGGGCGCGAGGGCGTCGCGCAGGTCCTGCGCGGTCCCGGGCGCGACGACCTCGCCGGGCGCCGGGAGCCCGGTGCGCATGGCCTGCGTCCCGCGGGCGAGCACGCGGGCCACGAGGGACTCGTCGGTCAGCGCCGCGGCCCGGGCCGCGCGGTACGCGTCGAGCGTGGGCTGCTGGTCCGGGTCGGCGTGCAGGGCCGCGACGTCGTGCAGCCGCTCCCGCCACCCGGCGCTCCCGTCGTCGAGCAGGCTCGCGATCGCGTAGTCCGCGAGCGCGGGCACGACGTGGGGGAGCACCCCCTGCAGCGCCTGCAGGGGGTCGAGCGTGTCGACGAGCGTGCCGGCGACAGCGGCGAGCATGTCGGCGCGCGTGCGGGCCTGCTCCGCGAGGGCGAGCGCCTGGCGACGCTCGGTGATGTCGGTGAAGTACACCGAGACGCCGCCGCGCTCGGCGACGGCCCGGACCTCGAACCACGCGTCCAGCGGTGCCGGGTAGTACGCGTCGAACACCAGCGGCCGGCCGGTGCGGACGACCGCGCGGTACGACTCCTCGAAGTTCGTGCCGACGGCGGCGGGGAACAGGTGCCAGATGTCGCCGCCGACGAGCTCGGCGCGAGGGCGCTGCAGGATGCGCTCCGCCTCGGCGTTGACGTACCCGAACCGCCAGTCGGGACCGAGCCAGAAGTAGCCGACCGTCATCGTCTCGAGGATCTGCTGGACGCGCTCCTCGTGGGCGCGCAGCGCGGTCGTGTCGGTCGCGACGCCGATCACCTGCTCGGTCTCCCCGGACGGCCCTGCGAGCGCGCGCCCGCGGGCGGCGAGCCACACGACCGTCCCGTCCGGCCGGACGACGCGGAACTCCGCCTCGTACACCCCGACGGTCGCGATGGCCGTGTCGAGGGCCTCCGTGACGTGCGGCAGGTCCTGCGGGTGCACGCGCGCGTCGAACGCCGCGATCGTCCCGCCGAAGGAGTCCTCGTCGTACCCGAACGCGTCGAGCAGCGACGCGTCCCAGTGCAGGTCGCCGCTCGGCAGGTGCCAGCGGAACGTGCCGACCCCGGCGGCCTGCGCGGCGGCGTCGAGCATCGCGAGCCGGTCCGCGACCCGCAGGTCCTGGTCGAGCAGCGTGACCTCGAGCTGCCGGACCGCGGCGTCGGCGAGCCGCTCGAGCGTCGCCACCTCGTCCTCGGTCCACACGCGCGGGCCCGGCTGGTAGACGCACATCGCCCCCACGACCTGCCCCGCACCGTCGACCAGCGGGACGCCGAGGTACGCGCCGACCTCCGCGACCGGCCCGCGCACGGCGTCGACGCGCGGATCGGCCGTCGCGTCCTCGACGACCAGGGGCGCGCCCGCGGCCACGACCTGCGCGCAGAGCGTCTCCTCGAGGCTCGTCCGCGTCCCCGCCGGCCCGGGCAGCGCCGCGACCGCCCCCACGACGACGCGGACGTCCGTCAGCAGCGAGATCTCCGCCGACGGCGTCCCGAGCAGCTCGGTCGCCAGCACCACCAGCGGGTGCAGCCCGGCCTGGTGGTGCGCCTGGAGGAGCCGACGTGCCGCCGCGGTGCGCCCGCCGTCGTGCGTCGTCCCCAGCACCGTCCGCCCGTCGTCCGCCCTGTCGTCCCAGCGCCCTCCCGGGTCGTGCATCGAGTCTCTCCCGTCGGGTCGCACCGTCTCGGGGACGAGACTGCGCTGTGGCGGGCCTTCGCGCACGTCGGGAGGGGGAGGGCCACCGTCCTGCCACCCGCCCGGCCCGCTGCCCGTGCCGTCCGGGACCTCGTCGCGTCGAGGGGCGTGGTGCGGTCCGCGGTGCCGACCGTCCGTCGGTGCGTCGGGTGCTACCAGGCGGCGCTCATGCCCGCCCAGTCCGACGTCCGCGGGGTGCCGCTGCGGTGGGATCTCGAGCCCGTTCCGGTTCTGACGGGTGCCCTCGGGCGAGACTCGATCTCAGCACGAAGGCCCCCGGTCCCGCGTGTGCGGGTCGGGGGCCTTCGGTGTCTGCTCCCTCGACTGGACTCGAACCAGTAACCGTCCGATTAACAGTCGGATGCTCTGCCAATTGAGCTACGAGGGATCGTGCGGCAGAAACTCTAGCAGCCGCCCGGGGGTGCTCCGGACGCCCCGGCGGCCGCCCGGAGGGTGCCGCGGTCGGGGTCAGCGGGGGAGGCCGACCGCGTCCCGGATCTCCGCCTCGGCGACGTCCAGCGCGGCTGACACGGCCGGGTCGTCGACGTCCACGGTCCCGTCGCCGAGCACCTGCGTGAAGATCTCGCCGTCCTCGTCACGGCGCAGCGCGAGCCGCACGCGCGCCCCGCCCGGGACGGTCACCGGCACGGCGTGCACGACGGACTGCTGGACGCGCTCGCGGAAGGTCTGGGCGAACGCGACCGACGTCGAGTCCTGCTCGAACGGGAGCCGTGAGGACGCGCCCCACACCCAGGTCACGGTGAGCACGCGCGTCGCGGGGTCGAGCGACCCGCGGTCGACGTCGCTCCACGGCACGCGTGCGACCTGCTCGTCCTCCAGCAGGTGCAGCGCCCGTCGCGTCGCGACCGCCCAGCGGCCGTCGGCCAGCCGGACCTCCACGAGGACCTTGTCGCCGGGGCGCAGGTCGAGGCGGGCGCGGTCGGCCGCGGGCAGCCGGCGTCGACGGGTGAGGGGCACCGGCCCACGGTACCCGCGTGCGCTCGGTGGCCCGGAACGACGCTGCTCGCGGCGGCGTGCCGCCGGGGCCGACGACGACGCCGACGCGACCGTGACGGCGCGGGTGCTCGCGCGGGACGGGATCACGGTGGGGCAGGTGGGGCTTGAACCCACGACCCACGGATTATGAGTCCGCTGCTCTGACCGGCTGAGCTACTGCCCCCGAGGCGAGCCCAGGCTACGGCACCCTTCCCGGCCGTCCGCTCCGGTCGCGGGGCCGGGCGTTCGCTGCCACGATCCTGCGCGACGACGACGGTGACGAGCGGGGGGAAGACGGGGTGGTGAGGTCGCGATGAGCACGACGCGGAACGCGGAGCACGGCTGGGAGCTGGCGGCACGCAGCGGGTACGCGGTGAGCGGGGTCCTGCACGTCCTCATCGGGGTCCTGGCCCTGCAGGTCGCCTTCGGCGGCGGCGGGCAGCAGGCCGACCAGTCGGGGGCGTTCGGGACGATCGCCTCGACGCCCTTCGGCGGGGCGGTGCTGTGGTTCGCCGTCCTGGCGTTCGTCGCGCTCGGAGTGTGGGAGGTCGTCAAGGCTGTCAAGGGTGCGCCTCCCACGTCCGGCGGCGGTGCGGCCGGGTCCGGGCGGGCGGCGTGGCGCGCCAAGGCCGCCGGGCGTGCAGCGGTGTACCTGGCGCTCGCGGTGACCGCGTTCGCGTTCGCGCGCGGTGGTGGCGCGTCGAGCGAGCAGCAGACCGCCGACCTCACGGCGCGCCTGATGTCGGCGTCGGGCGGGCGCCTGCTGGTGGGCCTCGTCGGCCTGGCGGTCGTGGGCGTCGGGATCTACCACGTGGTCAAGGGTGCGAAGAAGAAGTTCCTCGCCGACCTGCACCGGCTGCCGTCGGGCACCGCGGGACGGGTCGTCGAGCGGCTCGGCGTGTGGGGCTACGTGCTCAAGGGTGTCGCGCTCGGCATCGTCGGCGTGCTCTTCACGGTCGCAGCGGTCAAGGCGGACCCGGCGGCGGCCGGCGGGCTCGACCAGGCGCTGCACACGCTGCGCGACCAGCCGGGCGGTGTGGTGCTGCTCGCGGTCGTCGCGCTGGGCTTCGTGGCGTACGGCGGGTATGCGTTTGCCCGGGCCCGCTACGGGCGGTTGTGATTTCACCCGTTTGCCACGCCCGGCAGGTGCGGAGT
>NZ_BIMR01000269.1 GCF_004306155.1 Cellulomonas biazotea | reverse complement strand
GCCGGGCCCGGCGGCGACGTCGAGCGTGAGGGGCGGGCCGGCGACGACGGGCCGGTGCTCCAGGGGGAAGACCTGCCCGGGAACGCCCTCGGACAGCCCGACGACCTCGTCGAGGACGGTCGACGCGTGCACGGCGGCGACCGTCCCGCCGATGGTGAACGCGCTCGCCTCGCGGACCGTCGGGGACGCCGAGTAGCCGGTGTAGTCGGTGTCGGGCGGCACGACACGGCACCGCAGCCAGCCCGCGCGCCGGTCGGCCAGGACCGACGCGGTGTGGGTCGCCGGGACGTGCAGCACGACGTCGCCGGGCCGGTTGAGGCCGCCCGTGCCGTCGGAGTCGACGTCGCACGACACCCACGCGCGCCCGTCCCACGCCTCCCAGACGATCGGCGGGTGCCGCGGGTCGACGCCGACGCCCTGCACGTCCGAGTCGAAGCGCAGGACCACGACGCACGACGGCGCGGCGTCGTCGAGGCCGAGCAGCAGCACGTCGTCGAGCTGCGGGACGTCGGCGAACACGGGGAACGGGTCGCGGAACGAGAGCTGCTCGTCGTGCGGGACGGCGTCGCCGCCGGGGCGCTGCGTGAGGACGTGCACGAGCCGGCGCGGCGGGACGCGCAGCGCCGCGGTGGTCGTGAAGACGACGGCCTCGTCGCCCTCGGCGCGTGCGGTCGCGGCCTCGGTGCCCTCGGGGACGACGACGGTGTCGTCCTGCGGGGCAGACAGCCACATCGTCACGTCGACGGTCGCGGCCCCGGCGGGGTGCAGGCGCACGCCCAGCAGGTCGAGGAACGAGACGTAGAGCCGGTCGGGCACGCGGTTGAGCCGGTAGAACAGCTCGTCGGCCATGAAGGCGACGGTCTCGATGAGCGTCACGCCCGGGTCCGACACGTTGTGGTCGGTCCACTCGGGGCAGCGTCGCTGCACCATGCGCTTGGCGTCGTCGACCAGGTCCTGGAACCGGCGGTCGTCGAGGTTCGGGGTGGGCAGCACGTCAGGCGCCTCCGCTCGTCGGCCCGGAGCCGCCCGTGCCCGCGGGGGTGCCGGGACGCTCGTCGGGGATCGTGTAGAAGGGGAAGACGAGGTTGCGCGGGTCGTTCGTGCCGCGCAGCGCGTAGACGACGTCGATGTAGAGCAGCCCGCGCTCGACCTGGTCGTAGCGCACCAGCACGTCGCGCAGGTCGATGCGCGGCTCCCACCGGTCGAGCGCGACGCGCACGGCGTCGGCGATGGACCCGGCGGTCGACGCGTCGGCGGGCGCGAACACGTAGTCGTGCACCGCGCACCCGAACTCGGGGCGCATGGGCCGCTCGCCGGGGGAGGTCGCGAGGATCAGCCGGATGCTCTCCTCGATCTCCCGGCCCTCGCGGGACAGCGCGATGCGGCCCGTCGGGTCCGTCCGGACGGGGAAGGCCCACCCGGCGCCGATGAACTCCTGACCCACGTCGCGCCTCCCGTCAGTTGATCTTCACGAGCGAGCCGCGGACGGTCGTCATGCCGGTCGAGGACAGCTCGGCCTGCCCCTGCGCGGCGACCTTGACGGACGCCCCCTTGAGCTCGGCGGTCGCGGTGCCCTCGAGCGTGAGCTTGGGGCTCTTCACGACGACCGACTTCGAGCCCTCGAGGGTCACGTCGGCGCCCTTCACGGTGACCGCACCGGTCTGCGTCGTCACCGACACGTCCTGCTGCGCGGTGACGGTGACGGCCTTCTTCGCGGTGACGGTGACGGGACCCTCGGAGATGATCTCGATCGCGGCGTCGGGCTTCTGGACGAGGCGGACCTTCTGCTTGCCGGCGTTCGTCGAGATCGTCAGCTCCTCGCCGTTGGGCGACTCCAGGTGCTCGACGCGCATGCCGGTGCGGGACACGAACACCCGCTTCTCGATCTTCCCGTCGGACCCGCCGACCTGGCCGGCCTCGGGCTTGTCCTTGCCGTTGTAGAGCCCGCCGAGGACGAACGGCTGCGCGAGGTCGCCCTCCGCGAACGCGACCAGCACCTCGTCCCCGACCTCCGGCAGCAGGTACGTGCCGCGCGCCGCGCCCGCGCCCTGCTGCAGCACGCGCGCCCAGCCCGACTCGTACGTGTCGGACAGGACGGGGATCGTGACCCGCACGCGCGCCAGGTCCAACGGGTCCTTCGCGTCGGTGACGATCGCCGTGAGCACACCCAGCGTCGGGGCGCGTCCCGCGGTCCCGCCCGCGCCCCCGCCGCCGCCCGTGCCGGACGTCCCGGCCGACCCGACGACCGTGCCGAGCAGCGACCGCTCCGAGACGCCCGCGACGGTGAACGACGTGACGTACCCCTGCTCCGCGTCGAAGTCGTGCCGCACGGCCGTGAGCACGTAGCGCCCGTCGAACGGGCTGCCCAGCCCGCGCACCGCGACCGCCTCGCCCGCGAGCATCGCCGGGTTGCCGTGCGCCGCGCCCTCGAGCTCCGCGAACCCGCCCGCGACCCGGTCCGCGAGCGCGACCGCCCGCAGGCGCACGTCCTGCATGAGCGAGAGGCCCGGTGCCGACTGGACGAGCGTCGGGCTGCCGAACGTCTTCGCGAGCTTCGCGGGGTCCGCGTCGGCGAGCTGCGCACCCGTCGTCTTGCCGGGCACCGTCGCGACGACCGCCTTCTTCTGCTGCACGTCCCAGCCGCGGACCTCGACCTCCGGCACCTGCCCGGCCGCCGTCACGGTCGCGCGCAGCCACTGCAGGTTGACGCCCTTCTCCAGGACCAGCGGGTTCTTGCGGGCCTCGTCGCCCGTCGCCGGCGCCTCAGTGGCCTGGACCGGCTCGGTGAGGTGCAGGGCGCCCGCGACGACCCGCAGCACCCAGCCGCGCTGTGCGGCGAGCGACGACAGGAACGTCCAGTCGTCGACGTCGTCCTGCACCGCGTGCTCGATCTGCGGGCCCGTCGAGACGACCTCCGCGACCCGCAGCCCCGCGCGCTGCCCGACCTTCTGGGTGATCTCCCCGACCGTCATCTCCCGGTACGCCTCCATGCGGCGGCCCCGGAACAGGCGGTGCGACGCGTCGAACCCGCGCACCACGGTGTGGAAGCCCTCCGGGTCGAGCTCCGCCTCGACGGCCGTGACCTCGCCCTCCAGCAACGGCGTCGGACCGCCCGGACCGCTCGCCTGCACCTGCAGCTTCACCTTCGCGCCGATCGTGAAGCCGCCCTTCGCGAGGACCGTGCCGTGCTCGTCGCTGAACCGCAGGACGAACAGGTCCGGCACGCTGCGCGCGCTGTCCACGTACCCCGAGACCATGAGGGGCGCGACGTCCGCGGGCAGCGGCGCGCCGTCGACCTCGACGAGCAGGGTCGCGGAGTGCTCCTCACCGAACGGCACCGGCGACCACCTCCCGGCGTGCGGGCGCGGCACCCTGCGGGCGCGGACGGGGACGTGTCGTCGGCGCCGCGGTGCGCTGCAGCTCGTCGGCCGTGGGCAGCAGCAGCCGCTGCCCCGGGCGCAGCCGCGTCGGGTCGTCGATGCCGTTGACGTCCGCGACCGCCCGCCACAGCGCCGCGTCGCCGTACTCGGCGTACGCGACCCCCGGCAGGCTGTCGCCCTGCACGACGACGTGCTCGCGGTGCGGCACCCGGCCGCCCGACGTCGGGTTCGTCCCCGGCGGCTCGCCCGCGAGCTCCTGCAGCGTCACTGTCGCGACCGCCCGCACCGGCAGCCCCGCAGGCGTGAACAGCGTGTACTTCACCGAGACCGACTCGATGTACGCGAGGAACCCCGTCAGGCCGCCCCACGCGAACTTGACCCACGGCGGCGAGTCCTTCTTCTGCCCGTGCGACGCGTCCGTCGGGATGCAGCAGCTGAACAGCTTCTCGACCGTCTTCACGACGTAGCCGTCCTGCTTCTTGCTCGGGTCGAAGAACACCGACTCGTCGAGGAACATCTCCAGCGTCAGCTTCGACGGCTGCGGCCCCTGGTACTGCGGCGGGCTCGACTTCGTGCTGCCGCGCGTCGTCGGGCGGGTCCACTTCGCCGACTTCGCGAGCGTCAGCTCCTTCGGGTTGAACTGGAAGTCGATCGACCCGATCACCGGCCCCGGCTTGTCGAGCGCGCCGTCGAGCGACGGCTCGTGCAGCTCGAGCTTCGCGTGCGTCAGCGTCGCCGCACCGCTCGGCGCGGCCGTCGCGGCGCTCGCGTTGAACCCCGTCGCGGACGTCCCCATCGGTCAGCCCCCCTTCCCGAAGCCGTGGTGCGCGAGCTCGAGGGTCTCCGTGACGACCTTCGTCGTGTCCGGGGTCAGCGAGGGCCCCGTCCAGCGGACCGGGACGACGCCCTGCAGCGTCCACCGCACGACCTTCGTGCCGTCCGTCGTGCGGGCCTCGATGCTCGCCGTCGTCGCGCGCAGCCCCTGGCTCACCGTCGACAGCCACGCCATGACGGCCTCGGTCTCCTTGCCGAGCGGCCGCGTGAGCTTGACGTTCGGGTACTTGACGCGGGTCGGCAGCTGCCAGATCCCCGTGTTGAACCCGCCCTCCTCGCGGCTCTCCATGACGACCTCGACGCCCAGGCCCTCGCACGACGCGAACGTGCCGAGGTCGTGGTCGTCGACGGCCACGTGGTACTGCAGGCCGACCGCGGTGGCGGTGTCCTCGAGCATCGTCATCGTCGCCTCCTTCCGGACGTCGGGCGGGTGGTCGGGCAGGTGGTCGGGCGGGTCATCGGTCGGTCCGGATGCCGCGGCGCTCGCGGTCCACGAGGAGCTGGCCGCGCACGCGGCGCATGAGCGGCGGCATGAGCTTGCGGGCGAGCTCGTCGAGGTCCGCCGGCGACGCCGCCGCGAACATCGACGCCGACGCGCCCGCCGCCGCCGTACCGGACGCGGCGTCGAGCGCCACGGGCGGGGCCGACGCGATCGGGGCGCCGTCCTCGGCGCGCTGCACCGGTGCCGTCGGGACGTCGGGCGGCGCGGGAGGCTGCGGCGCGACGACCGGTTCCGTGCGGCGCTGCACGACGGGGAGGGTCGCGAGGGCTCCGGGGCCCGACGTCAGCAGCGCCGGTCCCGCGGGGTCGAGCGACGTCGGGGTCGTCGCGTCGAGCGTCGGCAGGTCGGCCGCCGGGGCGAGGGTGAGGGGCGTGTGCCCGGCCGCGGCGCGCGGGGCGGAGAGGGCGACGGGCGGTGTGCCGGGCGCGTGGGCGCCGAGCGCGTGGGCGGGCGGGACGGCCGCGCCGGTGGGCGGGTGGGTGCTGCGGGACACGGTGACGAGGGACGGCGCGGGGCCGGTCGGGAGGTCGGGCCACGAGGCAGACGACGGGCCGGACGACAGACCCGCCGACGAGCCGGTCGCGCGGGCGCCCGCGTCGGCCGACGACCCGGAGCCGCCGCTGGTCGCCGGGACGGTCGTGGGACGCGTGGCCAAGTCGAGGCCGGGCGACGGTGGGGTGTCGCCGGGTCCGGTCGTCGGCACGGTCGTCGCCACAGTCATCGGCACAGTCGACGACGACGTCGGGTCGAGGGCGGCGTGCGCGACGGCGGAGTCGTCCGCGGTCGACCACCCTCCGCGGCCGCCCGCGCTGCCCGGGCCCGCGTCCGTGCTGGCGGACCCTGCGTCCGTGCTGCCCGGACCCGCGTCCGTGGAGCCTGAGCTCGCCGGACCGTCCTGGCGAACGGTGCGCTGGACGACGTCCGCCCCGCCACCCGCCCCGCCGGCCGGTCCGCCGTCGGCGCCCGCGCGGCCGACGCCCGCGCTGCCGGACCCCACCG
>NZ_BIMR01000268.1 GCF_004306155.1 Cellulomonas biazotea | reverse complement strand
GGGGGGGGGGGGGCGGCCTCCGTCGGTCGTGCGTGACCCGGGTCAGACGCTGCCGCCGCCGCGCGGCGGGTTGGTCGCCTCGAACTCGCCCTTCGTGCGCTGCTCCTGCTGCTCGAACTCGTCGAGGTTCCGGCCGTGCGCGACCGCGTCGGCCCGCGCGTCGGCCTGCCGCAGCGCGGCCTCGGCCTCCTCGATGAGCCGGTCGCGCTCCTCACGCCGCACCTTCTGCTCGGCCGGGTTCGGCACGGGCACCGCGGCGAGCAGGCGCTTGGTGTAGTCCTGCTGCGGGTTGCCCAGGATCGCGTCGCGCTCCCCGACCTCGACGAGCAGGCCCTTGTTCATGACGGCGATGCGCCGCGACAGGATCTCGACGACCGCGAGGTCGTGGCTGATGAACAGGCACGCGAAGCCGTACTCGCGCTGCAGCTCCTGGAACAGCTCGAGGACGCGGGCCTGCACGGACACGTCGAGGGCCGAGGTCGGCTCGTCGGCGATGAGCAGCTTGGGGCTGAGCGCGAGGGCCCGGGCGATGCCGACGCGCTGGCGCTGGCCGCCGGACAGCTCGTGCGGGTACCGGTTGCGCATCGAGCGCTGCAGGTGCACGCGGTCGAGCAGGTCCTCGACGCGCTTGCTCAGCTCGGCGCCCTTGGCGATGCCGTGCAGCTTGAGCGGCTCGCCGATGGACTCGCCGATGGGCAGGCGCGGGTTCAGCGAGGAGCCCGGGTCCTGGAACACGATCGAGACATCCTGGCGGACCTCGCGCAGCGCCTTGGGCTTGATCCCGGCGAGCTCGACGCCGTTGACCTTGAGCGACCCGCCCGCGACGGGCAGCAGGCCGACCGCGGCGCGGCCGACGGTCGTCTTGCCCGAGCCGGACTCGCCGACGAGGCCGACGACCTCGCCGCGCGCGATGCTCAGGTCGACACCGTTGATCGCACGGAACGCCGGGATGCGTCCGCGCGACGGGTACTCGATGACGAGGTCCTTCGCCTCGAGCGCGAACCCGGTGCCCGTGGCGGCGGGGGCGGGCGCGACGACGGGCGTCGCGGTGGTCGCCGACGTCTGCGTCGCACCGGCCGTGACGTCGTGCGTCGCGGCGGGGGCCTGGAACGTCGCGGAGCCGAGGTGCGGCACCGACTCCAGCAGCTGGATCGTGTACGGGTGCTCGGGCCGGTTGAAGATCGCGTCGGCTGAGCCGGACTCGACGATGCGGCCGTTCTTCATGACGAGGACCCGGTCGGACAGGTCCGCGACGACGCCCATGTCGTGCGTGATGAGCACGATGCCGGAGTCGATGCGGCTGCGCAGGTCGCGCATGAGCTTGAGGATCTCCGCCTGGACGGTGACGTCGAGGGCCGTCGTCGGCTCGTCCGCGATGAGGAGCTTCGGGTCGCACGCGAGGGCCTGCGCGATCATCGCGCGCTGCCGCTGCCCGCCGGAGAGCTGGTGCGGGTACTTGTCGACCGCGCTCGCCGGGTCGGGGATGTCGACGAGCTTGAGCAGCTCGATCGCCCGGACCCGCGCGGCCTTCGGGCCCAGGTCGAAGTGGACGCGCAGCGTCTCGATGATCTGGAACCCGACCGTGTAGACGGGGTTCAGGGCGGTCATCGGCTCCTGGAAGATGACCGCGACCTCCTTGCCGCGCACGGAGCTGAGCTGCTTGTGCGTGAGGCCGAGGAGCTCGCGACCGGCGAGCTTCGCGGAGCCGGTGGCGCGGCCGTTGGGCGGCAGCAGGCCGATGAGCGACATCGACGACTGCGTCTTGCCGGAGCCGGACTCGCCGACGATGGCGAGGACCTCTCCGGGGCGCACGTCGTACGACACGTCGATCGCGGCGGGGTACCACGAGCCGTCGACGAAGAACTCGACGGCCAGGTCACGGACCTCGAGGATGGGCGTCTTGCCGACCGGCGGCTGGGCCGGGACGGACGCGAGGGTCTCGGTGCTCACGGTTCGAGCAGTTCCTTCCGTGCGGGGAGGTCCGTGCCGGTCGCGCGGTGGCGCGCAGCCGGACGGGGGCCGTCTGGGACGATGACCGCATGGTGGCGGACGTCGTGGTGTTCCGGCCGGGGTTCGGCCGAGGGCTTGCTGTGGGTGTGGTCGTGCTGTGCGTCGTGGGCGCCGTGACGGGGCTGGTGAGCGACGCCGCGACGACGCTGCCCTACCTGCCGCTGCTCGCCCTGGTCGCCGTCGGCGCGTGGGCCGCCTACTGGCGTCCCGCGGTGATCGTCACGCCCGCGGGCGTCGAGCTGCGCAACGTGCTGCGCACCGTCGAGATCCCGTGGCCCGCCGTGCAGGAGGTCGGCACGCAGTACGCGCTGACGCTGCGCACCCCGTACGGCTCCTACGCGGCGTGGGCCGCACCCGCACCGAGCGCCGTCCGGACCGGACGTGCCCAGGCCGGCGACGACCGGAACCTGCCGAGCAGCACCTACGGGTCGGGCGGGAGCGTGCGTCCGGGCGACCTGGCCCGGACCGACTCCGGTGACGCGGCCGCGCTCGTGCGACGCCGCTGGGAGGAGGCCCGTGACGCGGGCCTCCTGGACGACCCCCGCCTCGAGCACGAGCGCCCCCGGGTGCGCTGGCACACCGGCACGATCGCCGCGGTGGCGATCCTGCTGGTGGCGAGCGTCGGGGCGCTCGTGCTCTGAGCGGAGGGGCACGGGGATCAGGCCTCGGCGGTCGCCGCGGCCGGGACGCCGGACTTGCGCTGGGCGCGACGGTCGGCACGGGCCAGGGCCCGCCGCGTCGGGATCCGGCGCTGCCGGGGGTCGAACGCGTCGCGCAGGCCGTCACCGATGAAGTTGATCGACAGCGCGATCGTCACGATGAACAGGCCGGGCCACCAGAACAGCCACGGTCGCGTCGCGAACGCCGTCTGGTACTCGTTGATGAGGTTGCCCAGCGAGACGTCCGGGTAGGTGATGCCGAACCCGAGGTAGCTGAGCGCCGTCTCGAGCAGGATCGCCGCGGCCATGAGCAGCGTCGCGTTGACGATGATGACGCCGACCGCGTTCGGCAGGATGTGCTTGAACATGATCCGGCCGTTGCTGGCGCCCGCGACGCGGGCCGCGTCGACGAACTCCCGCTCGCGCAGCGACAGGAACTCGCCGCGGACCAGTCGCGCCATCGACGTCCACGTGACGGCCGCGAGGGCCAGGGCCAGGGTGATGGGGCTCGCCCCGCCGACCCAGGCACCGAGGATCGCGCCGACCATGATCACGGGGATGGTGATGACCATGTCCGTGAACCGCATG
This sequence comes from Cellulomonas biazotea, assembly GCF_004306155.1. Lineage (GTDB taxonomy): Bacteria > Actinomycetota > Actinomycetes > Actinomycetales > Cellulomonadaceae > Cellulomonas > Cellulomonas biazotea. Next base: position 15,051 of record NZ_BIMR01000268.1, on the reverse strand, counting down.
AGGAAGTTGTCGAGGCGCCCGCGGAAGAAGCCCGCGAACGCGCCGAGCGCGATGCCGATGGCGGACGCGAGCAGGCCGATGACGAACATGACGAGCAGCGACTGCTGCGTGCCGCGCATGACGAGCGCGAACACGTCCTTGCCGATGTTGTCCTGACCGAACGGGTGCTCCCCGATGGTGATGCCGCCGCTGAACGAGAGCGTCGGCGCGCCGCCGTCGTTGACGATCGGCGACAGGTCGTTCGGCGCCCACTTCCACCAGCCGGGGATGGGTCCCCAGCCGATCGAGGTGGACGCGAGCACGACGACCGCGAGCAGGACGGCCGCCGACGCCATGGCGCCGCGGTGCCGCAGGAACCGCCGCAGGACGATGCGTCCCTGCGAGAGGCCCTCGACCTCCTTGAGCTCGATGGCGTTCTCGACGGCGTCGTGGTGCTGGCCGTCGAGCTGCTGGGGCGAGATGGGGGTGGGGGTGGTCATGCGTTCACCCGGATCCTGGGGTCGAGGGCGGCGTAGACGAAGTCCACGACGATGTTGGCGAGCACGAGCAGCGTCCCGACGACCAGGAAGTACCCCATGATCGGGTCGGCGTCTCTCGCCCCCAGCGAGTGGATGAAGAGCGACCCCATGCCGCTCCACGAGAAGATGCGCTCGGTGATGATCGCGCCGCCGAACAGGGCGGCGATGTCGAGCGGGATGATCGTCGCGAGCGGGATGAGCGCGTTGCGGAACGCGTGCCGCACGGTGACGACCCGCTCGGGCAGGCCCTTGGCCCGCGCGGTGCGGATGTAGTCCTGGTTCATGACCTCGAGCAGGCTCGCCCGCGAGTACCGCGTGTACGACGCGAACGAGATGAGGATCAGCGCGATCGTCGGAAGGATCAGGTGCGTGAACCGGTCGAGCGTCTCGACCCAGTAGTCACCGTTCAGCCCGGGAGTCTGCGACCCGATGGTCGCGATCGGCCGCCCGTTGATGTAGCTGGAGTTCGTGTACGGCTTCCAGACGTCCATGACGCGGTCGACGTAGATCAGCCCGGCGACGACGAACGCCGTGATGGCGGCGTTGCGCATGGACTGGCCGTAGTCGGGGCCGCCGTACAGCCGCCCGACGAGCAGGCCGACGCCGACGGCGACGACCCCGAGGCCGAGCACCCACAGGCCGTTGAACCCGTCGATCACGAAGACGTACTTCAGCGGGAACCACAGGGCGACGCCGATCGCGACGACCGTCAGCGAGGAGAACAGCGCGCGGCGGTTCTGCAGGCCCGTCGTCATGGCCGTGAGGCCGACCGCGGCGGCGATGCCGAGCACCGCGATCCCGGCCATGCCGAGGCTGGGGTCGAGCAGCCAGCCGCTCGCGAGGACGCCCCACAGGACCAGCCCGGAGGCCAGCGCGGACATGCCGAACGTGACGAGGCGCCGTCGCAGGTCCCCGCCGACGAGGACCTGCCAGACCAAGCCGGACAGGATCGCGAGCAGCACGATCGTCGTGGTGCTCATCGTCGGGTCCGCGAGGAAGTCGTTGAAGCCGATGGCGCCCCACAGCTTGAGGAGCACCGCGACCCAGAAGGACGGCAGCGAGTACAGGACGAACGACATGAACGTCACCGAGTAGTCGAACCCGGTGTACTGGCGCAGCGCCGAGGCGATGCCGACCGTGATGCCGAGCGCCACGGCGATGACCGTGGCCCCGCCGACGAGCTGCACGGTGGACGGGATCGCGCTCGCGAGCAGGTCCGTGACCTGCTGCCCGGTGACCCAGCTCTCGCCGAGGGTGCCCCGGCCGATGAGGTACCCGAGGACGCCGGCGAGCCACTTGAAGTAGCGGATGACCGGCGGGGTGTCGAGGTCGAGGAGCCGGATGCGGGCCTCGATCAGCTGCTCCTTGTTGGGAGCGCTGCTGGCGTACAGGTCCTCGAGGGGGTCCAGCGCGTACGCGAGGAGCATGTAGACGATGAACGTCGCCCCGAGAAGGACGATCGCCGAGGACAGCAGACGGCGACCGATGAAGGTCAACGTCGGCGCGGAGGCGCTGAGGCGTCGGCGCCGGGGGGCCTGCGCGGCTGGTGCGGCTGTGGCCGTGACCGGTGCCGGCGCGAGGCTCTTCTCAGAGGTGACCATGGGGTCCTGACCTCGTTCGCGTGGGGATGGTGGCGAAGGACGATTCTACGAGGACCCGGCGGCAATGGCCGCGTCGCAGGTCCTACGTGCGTGTCCGCCCAGGTCAGCGTCGTGGTTTCGACCCTGGGCGAACGACGAGGGTGCCGCGGCCTTGACGACCGCGGCACCCCCTGTCGTGCGTGCTACAGCGAGCTCAGGATCAGCCCTCGGCGTCCTCGGTCGCGGCCGGCGTCGCCGTCGGCGCGTCGAGCGAGTCCTCGGCGCTGATCTCCCACTCCCAGTAGTTCCAGAAGATGGTCGGCGACAGCGGGATCGTCGACACACCCTGCAGGACGCTGCGGTGAGCCACCACACCGGGGAACTGGAAGATCGGCACACCGAACGCGTCGGCGTAGAGCTGCTTCTCGATGTTGGTCGTCAGCTCCTTCTCCTCGTCGCCCTCCGCCGTGGCCATGTCGACGTACCAGCCGTCGACGTCCGCGTTGGAGTAGCCACCGAAGTTGTTCAGACCGCCGGTGACGTAGTTGCCCTCGGAGTTGAGCGCGAAGGTGTTGGTCGACTGCCAGCCGAACAGCGACGCGTCGTAGGACGCCGTGTCGGACAGACGGGCACCCCACTGGTCGTCGCCCTCGTCGATGACGTTGAACCCGGCCTGCGCGGCCGAGGCGGCGATGAGCTGGTACTCGTTCGCGCGACGCACGTTCGACTTGCCGTAGAGGAAGCGGACGTTGACCGGCGTGGCGACGCCGGCCTCGGCGAGGAGCGCCGTGGCGCCCGCGATGTCGACGTCGGCGTACGCCTCGGAGCCGTTGTTGGCGATGACGTCGTCGTACGTCGGGGAGCCCGGGACCACCGTGAAGGAGTCACGCGTGGTGGCGTCCTCCTGCAGCGGCTTGATGAGCTTCTCGATGATCTCCTGGCGCGGGACCGTCTTGAGGAACGCCTCGCGGACCTTGCGGGCCTTCTCGGCGTCGCCGCCGTAGGTCGCCGGGTCGAACGGGCCACCGTTGTTCATGATGGTGTCGACGTGCTCGAACGTGCCCTCGGGCGCGGTCGTGTACTCGACGCCGGCGCCGGTCAGGCCCTCGAGCGTCTTGATGACGTCGACGGACGACTGCGGCTGGATGAGGTCGACCTCACCGTTCTGCAGGGCCGTGACGGACGCCAGCGGGTCCTCGGTGTAGCGGATCGTGATCGAGGAGACCTTGGGCTTCGGGCCCCAGGTGTAGTCGTCGCGCGCCGTCAGCGTCATGTACTGGTTCTCGACGTACTCCGACATGACGTACGCGGAGGACGAGAGGTACAGCGACGGGTCGTCGGGCAGCGACGTGAAGTCGAAGCCGGAGTTCCAGACCTTGGCGATCTTGGACAGGTCCTCGGAGTTGTTGTCCGTGAACGCGTCGATGATGGCCTGCTTGCCCTCCTCGGCGTCCTCGATGCCGAGGGCGAGCTTCGCGACCGCGTGCGCGGCGAGCGGCGAGGGCTGGAAGGAGACCTCCCAGTCGGAGCGGGGCTCCGAGTAGACGAGGGTGACCGAGCGGCCGTCGTCGGAGATCTCCGGCGCCTCGTTGATCAGGGTCATCGCGACGGAGGAGCCGTCGAAGTAGACGCCGGCGTCGATGGCGTCCTGGTTGGTGACGTTCCCCTCCTCGTCGTACTCCGGCTGGACGTTGTCGAAGTCGTCGTCCTGCGGGCCCCAGTACAGGAGGAGGTCGGCGGCGTCGACGGCGGTGCCGTCGGACCACTTCACGCCCTCGTTGATCGTGTACTTCACGGTCAGCGGGTCGTCGGAGACCTTCTCGTACGTGCCGAGGTCCTCGTTCTTCACGAGGTTCAGGTCGCCGTCGTAGTAGTTGAACTGCCCGTTCGTCAGGTACAGGACGTTCGCGTTGGTCGTCGCGTTGCCGACCGACGTGAGGTTGTTCTGCGAGTAGAACGGCTGGTTCCAGCCGACGCTGACCGAGGTGTCCTCCTCGATCTCCGAGCCCGTCTCAGGTCCGGAGCACGCTCCGAGCACCAGGGCGCCCACGGCCACCGGGGCCGCGATGGCGCTGATTCGCCTGATCTTCAATGTTCCTCCTGGGAAGGGGAGGACGTGCGGCGCCGACGTCGCGCGCTGTTTCACCGCGCATTCGACAGCAGGCAGGTACACGTCCGCCGTGAGTTGGGCACACGCTAGTCAAGCAGCGTCGGACATATCGGGCACGCCGGGTGGCACGGGCCGATCGTTACCTGATTGATACTGGTTGGTAGTGTCCACGATACGAGACAGGTGGCCTGGGGAAACATCGCAGAAACATGTCCGATCCGGTGACGTCAGGCCCCTGAACGGGCAATTCGCACGCGGTGTCGACCGGACTCTGGTATGGACACGTCCGCGGACGTGCTACGGGAGCGGTACCACCGCCGGACGGCGGCCGTACCCCAGGATTCACCCATGGACGCCACCAGAACCCTGCACCGGCTCGGCCGCACGCGGGCCTTCGCCCGCCTCGGACGCGCCGCCTCCCGGCTCGACCGCCGCATCCAGCGCGCGACGCACGGACGCTGGAGCGTCCTCGGCCGCCCCCGCCTCCCCCAGCTCGTCCTCACCACCACCGGCCACCGCAGCGGTCAGCCGCGCGACGCCGTCCTCGTGTGCGCGCGCGACGGCGACCGCTGGGTCGTCATCGGCTCCAACTGGGGGCAGCAGCACCACCCCGCGTGGTCCACCAACCTGCTGGCCGACCCGCACGCCCGCGTCGCGGTCGACGGGCGCACGGTCGACGTCGTCGCGCACCTCGCCACCGACGACGAGCGCACCCGCCTCCTGCCCGCCCTGCTCGCCGTGTGGCCCGGCTACGACGACTACGCCGCCCGCACCGACCGCGACCTGCGCGTCTTCGTCCTCACGCCGGCACCCGCCTGAGCGGCGCGCGCAGTCGGTCAGGATCGAAGAAGCGCGGGCGACCCGCGGGTTCCTAGCATCGGCGTGACGGACCGACGCACCACGACCCGGAGGACGACGTGAACGCCACCAGCAGCGACGAGCAGGGCCAGAGCTTCACCGCCGAGGAACGCGCCGCGATGAAGGAGCGCGCCCAGGAGGTCCGGACCGCGAAGACGCGCGCCGGCAAGGCGGACCCGCTCGCCGACCTGCTCGCGAAGATCGCCGAGATGCCCGACGCCGACCGTGCGATCGCCGAGAAGGTGCACGAGATCGTCACCGAGGCCGCGCCCGGCCTCACCCCGAAGACCTGGTACGGCCAGCCCGCCTACGCGAAGGACGGCAAGGTCGTCGTCTTCTTCCAGGCCTCCGCGAAGTTCAAGACCCGGTACTCCACCCTCGGCTTCAACGAGGACGCCGCGCTGGACGACGGCGAGATCTGGCCCACCGCGTTCGCGGTCACGAAGGTGACACCCTCCGTCGAGGCGCAGATCCGCGACCTCGTCGTCCGCGCCGCCGGCTGACGCGCCAGGCCGCGTCCCGTGCGCGACCATGGCGCCATGCCGCGCTACGGGATCGACGCCCCGACCCTGCTCTGGCTCGTCGACCAGGACCGTCCGCCCGCGCCCGACGTCCAGCTCGTCGCGCCGAAGTCGGTCCTCGTCGACGGCCTGGAGCTGCTGCTCGACGCCGTGCGTGCGGGGCGGCGCGACCGGGACGACGCCCTGCACGCGCACACGCGCATGACCGAGACGCGCATCCGCCTGCTCGGCGACCGCGTCTCGCGGCGGCGCGCGTGGGACCTGGCCCTGGAGCACGGCTGGCCCGGCGTGCGCACCGCCGAGTACGTCGCGGTCGCGCTGCTGCAGGCCGACGCCCTCGTCGCGGGCGACGCCGACCTGCGCACCGCCGCCACGGGCCTCGTCCCCCTCGCGCAGCCCACCGACCTGGTCACGGGCTGACCACGTCAGACGTTGAAGCGGAACTCCACGAGGTCGCGACGGCGATCAACCGGTCTGGTCGTCGAGCGCGAGCGAGCCGCGCCAGGTCCGAAGGCACCGCTCGGTGCCCTCGGAGACTCCTGCCGACGTCAGGAGGGCCTCCAGGTCCACGCTCGCGAGCGCGTCCCGGAACGCCAGCTCGGTGGTCGATCCCCTGCGAGCGAGGATCGCCTCGCGCACGGGCTCGTCGTTCTCCCGTCCGGTCGCCGCGGCGAGCGCGTCGGCGCGACGCACCGTCTCCAGGTAGTCGTGCACGATCGCTTCGGGCTCCACCCCGACAAGGCTGAGCAGGAGCATCGCGACCATGCCGGTGCGATCGCGTCCCGACATGCAGTGGAAGAGAACGCCACCCTCGCCGGCCTGCGCCACGGCTTCGAGGGCGGCACCGGCACGCTCGGGCATCGCGACCAGGTGGGGCAGGAAGTAGGCGGCCGTGCCCCACAGCCCACTCTCCGCGTAGTCCCGCCAGAAGTCGACGTTCTCCAGCCCGTCCAGATCGACGTGCGCCGTGACCACCCAGTCAGGCCGGGGTCGCTGGTCCCGTTCCCGTTCGGCGGTCTGCCGAAGATCGGCGACGGTGCGGATGCCCAGTCGGAAGAGCTCGTCCCAACCGCGGGCCGTGAGTGCGTCGACGTTCTCGGAGCGGAAGAAGACCCCTTGCGGAGTCGTGCCGCCCGCGAGCAGCGGAAGCCCACCGAGGTCCCGCGCGTTGACGAGGCCGTCGACCACGAGAGCTCGCACGGGCGACAAGGTACGACTAGCGGCGCCCCTCACGCGAGGGCGCCTCGACGAGCGACCCGCCTGCGAGCGGAACTCACCACCGTCTGTCGGCGATCACCCTGTCCGTCAGATCACGGCTGCCGACCCGCGGACCGCGGATCAGTCGGCCGGCGCGAGCTCGGCAGGCAGCGGGACCCCGAGCAGCGCGAACAGCGTCGTGACCGTCTCCTCGACGAACAGGTCGACGGCCGACTCGATGCCCTCGCGAGCCAGGAGCGGCTCGACCTCCTCGGGCTCGACGACCGTGCCGACCGCGGTCAGCGCCCATGTGGCCAGCCCCCTGGCCTCGGCGACCACGTCGACGGGCGCGCTGGCTCCGGGGTCGTCGAAATAGTCGCGCGGCTGGTAGCCGAGGTACACGAGGCCGGTCCCCGGTCCTGCCGGGGCGTAGCGGACGACCGCGATGTCGCTGTCGTGGATCTCCAGGCTGAGCCACGTCGGTGCGGTCGCCTCGTCGGACCATCGCCCGTCGCTGAACAGGTCGACGCTGAACCGGCCCATCGCCACCCACCTCTCGACTGGTCTTCGGCGTCGGTACGGCCGTGGCCGTCCCGGCGTCCGCACGGACCTTCGTCCGATCCGTCGAGAGCCTATGGCGGGTGGAGGGTCCGAGCCGGGCTCGGCCCCAGTCTTCCCTCGTCTGCCATCACCGTCGACGCCGAGCCGGCGGACGACTGCCAGGTCACACGTTGAAGCGGAACTCCACGACGTCGCCGTCGGCCATGACGTAGTCCTTGCCCTCGATGCGGGCCTTGCCGGCGGCACGCGCGGCGGCGACCGACCCGGCGGCGACGAGGTCGTCGAACGAGATGACCTCGGCCTTGATGAAGCCCTTCTGGAAGTCCGTGTGGATGACACCCGCGGCCTGCGGGGCGGTCCAGCCCTGCCGGATCGTCCAGGCGCGCGCCTCCTTCGGGCCCGCCGTGAGGTACGACTGGAGGCCCAGGGTGTGGAAGCCGACGCGGGCGAGCTGGTCGAGGCCCGCCTCCTCCTGGCCGTTCTCGGCGAGCATCTCGGCGGCCTCGTCGGGCTCGAGCTCGACGAGCTCGGACTCGAACTTCGCGTCGAGGAAGATCGCGTCGGCGGGCGCGACGAGCGCGCGCAGCTCGTCCTGCATCGCGGTGTCGGCGAGCCCGGCGTCGTCGGTGTTGAACACGTAGATGAACGGCTTGGCCGTCATGAGCTGCAGCTGGGCGACGTGCTCGTCGGCGGCCAGACCGGCGGCGAACAGGGTCTGGCCCTTCTGCAGGACCTCCTGCGCGGACACCGCGGCGGCCAGCAGCGCGGGCTCGGCCTTCTTGCCCTTGACCTCCTTCTCGAGGCGCGGGATCGCCTTCTCGAGGGTCTGGAGGTCGGCGAGGATCAGCTCGGTGCTGATGATCTCGATGTCGTCCTTCGGGTTCACCTCGCCCGAGACGTGCACGACGTCCGGGTCGGCGAACGCGCGCGTGACCTGGCAGATCGCGTCGGCCTCGCGGATGTTCGCGAGGAACTTGTTGCCGAGGCCCTCGCCCTCGCTCGCGCCCTTGACGATGCCGGCGATGTCCACGAACGACACCGTCGCGGGCAGGATGCGCTCCGAGCCGAACAGGTCGGCGAGCACGGCGAGCCGCGGGTCCGGCAGCGGCACGACGCCGACGTTCGGCTCGATCGTCGCGAACGGGTAGTTCGCGGCGAGGACCTGCGCACGGGTCAGCGCGTTGAAGAGGGTGGACTTGCCGACGTTGGGCAGGCCGACGATGCCGATGGTGAGTGCCACGGGCGGCAAGTCTACGGGCGGGCCGGCCGTCGGTCGGCCCGCGGGCGGCGGATCAGGCGAACGAGACGAGCTGGCGCAGCAGCTCGGTCTGCCGGCGCTCCAGCACCCGACCCCCCACACGCACCCCGACGACGAGCGCGACCGCCCCCAGGACGAGCCCGACGACGAGCGTGAGGACGCCGAGCCACGCGATCCCCTGCCGGACCGCGACGAACGCGAGCACGGCCTCCGGCAGGCACGCCACCGCGACGACCAGCGAGCCGCCGAGCTGCGACACGACCGCGGTCGTCCCGCCGTTCGACTTCGTCTGGAACGGGTTCTCGCCCGCCTTCTGCACGGGGTACACGACGAGCGCCGACGCGATGCTCGACGCCCCCCACGACGTCAGCAGGACGCCGAAGGACACGCCGACCAGGGCGGGCACGTCCTGCGGCCTGCCGAGGGCCAGCGCCGGGACGACCGCGCACGCCAGCACGACCGGGACCCCGAGCAGCGCCGCGGACAGCACCCGGCCCAGTCGGTCGACCGAGCCGCGCAGCGGGGCCGCGACGTGCGTCCAGAAGCTGCTGCCGTCGTAGGCGACGTCGGCGGAGATGCCCCAGCCCATGAAGTACGCCGCGACCGGGCCGAGGACGAGCAGCAGGTCGCCGCCCGGCGACACGAACCACAGGAAGATCGGCACGACCGGCAGGAACACGAGCGACGCGGCGTACCGCGGGTCGCGCACCCAGTACGTCAGGCAGCGCGCCGTGACCGCACCGAGCGGCGTCGCGGGCAGGCGGCCGAACCAGCCGAGGTCGCGGCCCGTCCCGCCGGCGCGCTCCTGGATCGGGTTGACCAGGCTGTGCGCCAGGCTGCGGTCCCACACGACGGCGAGCACGAGCAGCGTCAGGGCGGCGACCGCGAGGCGGCCGAGCGCGACCAGCCACTCGCCGTCCGCGACGGCCACGGGCACGCCCCAGGTGGCACCGAGCGGCGACCACGCGAGCGCCGCGACGAGGCCGTCGAACCGCGCCCCCTCGAACGCACCCTCCAGGCTCGACAGGATCGGCCCGATGAGGAAGATCGGCACGAGCGCGAGGATCGCGAGCAGCTCCCGCACCCGGCGACGCGCGACGAGCGGTGCGACCAGCGTCGTCGTCGCACGGCTCCCGACGACCGCCGTCAGCAGGAACAGGACCGCGGCGGGGATCGCCGCGACCAGCGCCGCGGGGTCCCGCCACCACGCCGCGACCGTGCCCAGCGAGACCAGCGACGTCATGACGCCGGGGATGCCGACGAGCCCGCCCACGGCGAGACCGACGACGAGCTGGCGGCGCGGGATCGGGAACGTCGTGAAGCGGCCCGGGTCGACCGTCGAGTCGACGCCGAACGCGAGCAGCGGGACGACCCACCAGCCGAGCATGACCACCGAGCCGGCGAGGACGACGACCGTCGGCAGCAGGTCCGGGCGCGCGACGGACAGCGTGACGACGCCGGCCACCGCGAGGACGGCGACGAACAGCCCGTACAGCAGGCCGATGACGAGGCCGACGACCTGCCAGACGCTGCGCTTGAGCCCGTTGCGCAGCAGCGTGAGCTTCAGTCGGACGAGGTGCGCAACCACGCGAGCCCCTCCCCGCTGACGCGCCCGCCGACGAGGTCGACGAACCGGTCCTCCAGGCTCGCGTCGCCGCGCACCTCGTCGACCGTGCCCGCGGCCAGCACGTGGCCGCCCGCGATGATCGCGACGTGGTCGCACATGCGCTGCACGAGGTCCATGACGTGCGACGACACGATGACCGTGCCGCCCGAGCGCACGTAGGACGCGAGGATGTCGCGGATGTTCGCCGCCGACACCGGGTCGACGGCCTCGAACGGCTCGTCGAGGACCAGCAGGCGCGGCACGTGCACGAGCGCGCACGCCAGCGCGACCTTCTTGGTCATGCCCGCGGAGTAGTCGACGACGAGCGTGCCCTTGTCGGCCGTGAGGTCCATCGCCGTCAGCAGGTCGCGCGTCCGCTCGGCAGTCGTGTCCCGGTCGAGGCCGTGCAGCAGGCCCGCATAGGTGATGAGCTGCTCGCCCGTGAGCCGGTCGAAGAGCTTCACGCCGTCCGGCAGGACGCCGAGCATCGCCTTGACCTGCAGCGGCGACGCCCACAGGTCCTGGCCGTGGACGTGCACCGTGCCCGCGTCGGGCTGCAGCAGGCCCGTGGACATCGAGAGCGTGGTCGTCTTGCCCGCGCCGTTGGGGCCGACGAGCCCGTAGAACGAGCCGGCCGGTACGTCGAGGTCGATGCCCGCGACGGCGACCTTCTGGCCGAAGCGGCGCCACAGGCCGCGCACGGACAGGGCCGGCGCGCTGCCGGCGGTGGCGGCGTGTCCGGCGACGACCGGTGACGGGTCCGGCACAGGTTCGGTCGTGGGCGGGACCACGGGGCCGGTCGCGGGTCCCGGACCGGGGTCGGACAGGGGCGTGTCGACGTCCTCGGGCGGCATCGGATCAGCATAGGTGCACGTCACGCGCCTCGCTGGCGCCCGGTGCTGTTCCCGTCGTCGTCCCCGACGTTGTGGGTGCCGCCTGAGAGGGTGCGTCCATGTCGATCTCGTCGCTGCTGCTGGGCCTCCTCCTGGGACTCGTCGTGGGCGCGACGCTCGCGTGGGTGCTCGGGTCGTCGGCGGCCACGCGCCGCACGTCCGCGCGCCTGCACGCGGCCGAGGTCGAGGCGGCACGGGCGCGGGCGGTCCTCGACGCGGAGCGCGCGACCACGACGGCCCGGCTCGAGGCCGCGCAGGCGGACTCGGAGCGGCTCGCCGACCAGTTCCGCGCGCTCGCGGCCGACGCCCTCGCGACGAGCACCGACCAGTTCCTCGCGCTCGCGCACCAGCGGTTCGCCGCCGACCACCAGACGCAGGTCGGCGAGCTCGCGCAGCGCGAGCAGGCCGTCCGCGCGCTCGTCGAACCGCTGTCCCGCACGCTCGACCACGTCCGCACCGAGCTCGCGGAGGCCGAGAAGGCGCGCGCGGAGGGCAACGCGGCGCTGGGCGAGCAGGTGCGCGCCATGCGCGCGGCCTCCGACCAGCTCCGGGGAGAGACGGCCCAGCTCGTCACGGCCCTGCGCTCGTCGCAGGTGCGCGGCCGGTGGGGCGAGGTGCAGCTGCGCCGGGTCGTCGAGGCCGCAGGGATGCTCGCGCACGTCGACTTCGTCGAGCAGGAGCAGGTGCGCACCGACGACGGGCTGCTGCGGCCCGACATGGTGGTCCGGCTCGCGGGCGGCAAGCACGTCGTCGTCGACGCGAAGGTCGCGTTCCTCGGCTTCCTCGAGGCGACGCAGACCGACGACGAGACCGTCCGGGCCCAGCGGCTCGCGGCGCACGCGCGGCACGTCCGCAAGCACGTCGACGACCTCGCCTCGAAGCGCTACTGGGACCAGTTCGCGCCCGCGCCCGAGTTCGTCGTCATGTTCGTGCCCGCGGAGTCGTTCCTGCACGCCGCCGCCGAGCAGGACCCGACGCTCGTCGAGTACGCGTTCGAGCAGAACGTCGTCCTCGCGACGCCCGTGACGCTGCTGACGCTGCTGCGGACCGTCGCGTACGCGTGGCGGCAGGACGCGCTCGCGAGCAACGCGCAGGCCGTGCTCTCGCTCGGCAAGGAGCTGCACGGGCGCCTCGCGACGATGGGCGCGCACCTGACGCGACTCGGCCGCGCGATCGACTCCGCCGCGGGCGCCTACAACCAGGCGGTCGGCTCGCTCGAGACGCGGGTCCTGGTGAGCGCGCGACGGTTCGCCGACCTGCACGTCGTCGACGGCGACCTGCCGACGCCGACGCCGGTCAACCCGCAGCTCTCGGTCGTGAGCGCGCCCGAGCTCGTCGCCTCCGCCGAGGAGCAGATCGTGGCCCTCGACGACCGCGTCCTCGGGGACGGGGTCGCGCGCCGTGACGCGCAGGCGCTCGACGCCGAGGTCCCGCGTCCCGACGACCGTCGCGCCGCGGGCGAGGGGCCGACGAGCGCCTGACGGACGCGGCGGTCGCGCGACGACGAGCGCCCGGCCGGAGGGGTGGTCGCCCGGCGGCGCCCGACCGGAGGGTGGTCGCTCGGCGGCGCCCGACCGGAGGGTGGTCGCCCGACGACGCCCGTGCGGCGGACCGGTCAGTCGCCGGGCGACTCGGGTCCTGGTCCGGGTCTCGGTCCCGCGGGCTCGTCCGGTCGTCGACGCGTTCCGCGCGTGGACCGACGCCCCGCGTCGGACCGCGACCGGCGGTCCAGCAGCGAGCTGACCTCGCCCGTGACGTGCGCCGTCACGTGCTGCGTGAGCCGCACCCGCGCCTCGAGCCGCTGCGCGCGCAGCAGCTCGTGGTGCTCCCGGCCGAGCGCGCGCGCGAGGGACACCACCATGCCGATCATCACCAGGGAGAACGGCAGGGCGATGAGGATCGCGGCCGTCTGCAGGGCGACCAGTCCCCCGGCGAGCAGCAGCGCGATCGCGAGCAGGCCCCCGAGCGTCGCCCAGATCACCCGGACCGGGCGGCTCGGGTCGGGGTTGCCGCCGGACGAGAGCATCGCGACGACGAGGGATCCGGAGTCGGCCGACGTGATGAAGAAGAGCCCGATCAGGACGATCGCCAGCACCGACAGCACCGACCCCCACGGCAGGCCGGCGAGCATGTCGAACAGCGCGTTCTCGGCGACGACGGTGCCGTCCTGCGCGACCAGGCCGCCGGCGCCGAAGATCTCGCGGTGGATGGCCGTGCCGCCGAGCACCGCGAACCACAGGAACGTCACGAGCGTCGGCACGAGCAGCACCCCGCCGACGAACTCCCGCACGGTCCGCCCGCGGGAGATGCGGGCGATGAACACGCCCACGAACGGCGCCCACGACATCCACCAGCCCCAGTAGAACGTCGTCCACGCCGCCTGCCACGCCTCGCCCTCGGGGCCCGCGTAGGCGCTCACGTTGAACGTGAGCGACAGGACCGACGACAGGTACACGCCGATCGACTGCACGAAGTCGCGCAGCAGGAACAACGTGGGCCCGAGCACGAGGACGGCGGCCAGGAGCACCCCGGCGAGGCCGACGTTGATGTTCGACAGCCACTTGAGGCCGCGGTCCAGCCCGCTCACGACCGACCACGTCGCGACCGCCGTGATGACCACGATGAGCACGACCTGCGTCGTCCGGCCCGACGAGGCGACGCCGAGGTGCCGCAGGCCCGCGGAGATCTGCAGGACGCCGAGCCCGAGCGACGTCGCCACCCCGAACATCGTGCCGACGACGGCCGTGACGTCGATCGCGTCGCCCAGGGTGCCGCGGACGCGGTCCCCGAGCAGCGGCTCGAGCGCCCAGCGGATGGACACCGGGCGGCCGCGCCGGTGCACGGCCCACGCGACGGCCAGGCCGACCATGACGTAGATCGCCCAGGCGTGGACCCCCCAGTGCAGGTACGTCTGCGCGAGCGCCGACTGCGCGAGCTGCGCGGGCGTCCCGGTCACGCCCGGCTTGGGGTCCGCGAAGTGGCTCAAGGGCTCGGCGACGCCGTAGAAGACCAGGCCGATGCCCATGCCGGCGGCGAACAGCATCGCGAACCAGGTCCGCAGGCCGAACTCCGGCTCGTCGTCGTCCGCGCCGAGCGTGAGGTCGCCCCAGCGGCCGAGCCCGAGCCACAGGGCGAACGCGACGAACCCCGCGACCAGCAGGACGTAGTACCAGCCGAAGACGCCGACGACGTTCTCCTGGAGCGCCCCGACCAGGTCCTCGGCGGCGGCCGGGAAGGCGATCGCGAGGCCGGCCACGAGGACCACCACCGCGAGCGCGGGCCAGAAGACGCGGCGCTGGATGCCGGCCAGACCTCGGCCGTACGTGGGCGCGACGGGATGGGGCGGCGGGCTCGCAGAGGGCATCGTTCCACCCTCGCACACGCTCGCCCGGCCTTCCCGGCCGGGCGCTGCCCGGCCTGGGCAGGCCCGAGATCCGTCAGGCGGTCTGGACGTCCAGGGAGCGGCGGCCCTCGCGGCGCGGACGCTCGGGGGTGGCACCGGCGGCCTTGAGGTCGGCCCGGAGCTCGCGCGGCAGCGAGAACATGAGGTCCTCGGTCGCCGTGCGGACCTCCTCGACCTCGCCGAACCCGTGCCGGGCGAGCAGGTCGAGGACGTCGCGGACCAGGATCTCGGGCACCGAGGCACCGGAGGTGACGCCCACGGTCGTCGCGCCCTCCAGCCAGGCCGGGTCGATCTCGGCGGCCTTGTCCACCCGGTACGACGTGCGGGCGCCCGCGTCGAGGGCGACCTCGACGAGCCGCACCGAGTTCGAGGAGTTCGCGGAGCCGACCGTGATGACGACGTCGCAGCGCGGCGCGAGCTTCTTCACGGCGACCTGGCGGTTCTGCGTGGCGTAGCAGATGTCGTCGCTCGGCGGGTCCTGCAGGTGCGGGAACCGCTCGCGCAGCCGCCGGACCGTCTCCATCGTCTCGTCGACCGACAGCGTGG
>NZ_BIMR01000267.1 GCF_004306155.1 Cellulomonas biazotea | reverse complement strand
GCCACACCGGCCGCGCCTCGCCGACCGCCCGCGCCGCCGGTGTCGCCCGCCGACGCCGCCGCGCTCGCCGAGGTCGAGGCCCGCTGGCGCTCGACGTGGCCCGCCGCGCTCGGCGCCTGGGGCCGGACGACCCGCGTGCACGCCCCGGTCCTGCACACCGAGCCCTGCGGGATGCCGTCGTGGGCCTGGTACTCGGTCGAGGACGTCGAGGTGCACGTCGACCTCACGGTCGTGCGCGAGCGCGGCATCGAGGACCACGCGCTCGCCGTCCTCGCGCACGAGATCGGCCACCACCTGCTCGCACCCGTGGACCGGGCGTCGCACGTGCGGATCGCGGCGCGCGTCCGTGCGGGCCTGGTCGACATGGACCACCTCGTGGGGCTCGTCGCGAACCTGTGGTGCGACCTGCTCATCAACGACCGCCTGCAGCGCCAGGCGGGGGTCGACCGTGCCGCGCTGTCCGCCGCCGTCGGGCCGCCGCGCGCCGACGACGTGCTCATGCTGCTGGTGCTGCGCACCGACGAGATCCTCTGGGGCCTGCCGCGCGGGACGCTCGTCGGCGAGCACCCGACGCCGGACGCCCCGGCGATGCTGTGTGCGCGGCTCGTGCGCGCCTACGCGCGCGACCCGGTCGCGGGTGCCGCGGGGTTCGCGTCGCTCGTGCGCACGACCGTGCCCGACGACCAGCTCCGCGACGAGGAGGCCCGTACGGGCACGGTGCGGCTCGTCGCGTGCGGGGGCCCCGACGGCGACGACGGGTCCGTGCCGTTCGGCGTCGCGACCGACCCGACGCTCGCGGCGCCCGTCGTGCACCCGTCGCTCGACCCGCGCGTCGTCGGCGCCGGTGCCGTGGAAGCCGCTGCGGGCGCCCCCTCGTCGCCGGCCGGTGCGGCGGCCGGCAGCACGCTCGAGCCCGCGGCGCTGCACGCCGTCCTCGCCGCGCTGGGGTCGGGATCGACCCGGCAGGACGTCGCCGTGGCCTGGTACCGCGAGAACGCGGCGCGTCACCTGGTGCCGTTCCCCACCCGCGAGCGCCCGCGACCGAGCGACGAGCTGATCGCCGGGCTCGAGCCGTGGGAGGTCGGCGACGACCTGTCCAGCGTCGACTGGGCGGGCACGGTCACGGCGTCGCCGGTCGTCGTGCCCGGCATGACGACGGTCCGCCGCGCCTACCTCGACGACCCGGAGCAGGACGTCGAGACCCGGCCCGTCGACCTCGACCTGTACCTCGACTCGTCCGGCTCGATGCCGGACCCGAGCCGCACGCGCGCGCCGGTCGCGCTCGCCGGTGCCGTCCTCGCGCTGTCCGCGCTGCGCGCCGGGGCCCGCGTCCAGGCCACGACGTGGAGCGGACCGCAGCAGGTCGCCGGCACCGACGGGTTCACCCGGGACACCGACGCGGTGCTGCGCGCGATCGTCGCCTACTTCGGCGGGTCGACGGCGTTCCCGCGTGCACTCCTGCGCCGCACGCACCTGGGCGACCCCCGCACGGGGGCGCCGCCGACCCGGCACGGCCCCGCGCACATCGCCGTGATCTCCGACGACGGCGTCACGACGATGTTCGGCGACGGCTACCCGCCGACCACGCTCGACCCGACCGCGCACGACGCGCTCGAGGCCGCGGAGGGCGGCGGGACGCTCGTGCTCCAGGTCCCGCCCGACTGGGCCGCCGCGTTCGAGCCGAAGGCCGCGGGGTACGCCGTGCACGCGGTGCGCACCGACGAGGACCTGCTGACGTTCGTCCGCCGCATGGCGGCGAGCACCTGGGGAGGTGACCGTGGACCGGCGTCCCGATGACCTGGAGCGCGTGACCGGCGGCGAGCCCGACGGCCCGCCGGTCGCCGCGCTCGTGCACCGCCTCGCGCTCGCCCCGCCCGACCTGTTCGAGCCGGCCGTCGGGACGTCCGCGCTCGTCGCCGACGTCGCGGCGGGCCTCGACGGCGCGGTCCTCGACCGGGCGTCGCTGCGGGCCCTCGACGCCGACCTGCAGGGCACGGCCGACGGCGTCGCGTCGCGCCGCGCGCTCGTCGGCCTGCTGTGCTGGCTCGTGGCCGACCCGGCGCTCACCACCGCCCCGGGCGTGCAGGCGGCGACCGCGGCGGCGGGCGGCCGGACGGCGTGGTTCCTGCGCCTCGTCGAGGGCGTGCAGCGCGTGCTCGCCGGGCAGCGAGCGGACCGCGACTGGGTCCGGGACGAGACGGCCCGTGAGGAGCTCGCGCGCGCCGTGTGCCGGCTCGGCGGCGTCCTGCCCGCGGGGGAGTCGGCCGCGACGGCCGACGACCGCTGGCTCACGGTGAGCTCGGCGTACCAGGGCAAGGTCACCGCGGCGCTCGCGGTCGAGCGCGCACGGGCCGAGGAGCTCGCGCGGGTCCTCGCGGAGCAGCGCGCGAAGGAGGCAGCGGCCCAGTATGCGAACTACTGACGGCACCCCGGGGACGCCCCCGGACCCGACGCCCGACCTGACCGTCCTGGTGCCCGACCCGGCGCTCGACGAGTACGCCCCGATGGGCTCGGTCGCGCTCACCGACGCCGAGCGCTGGCCGACGCTCGACGCCGCGGGGCTCGCACGTGTCGACGGCTGGCGCGAGCACCGGTCGGCGCCCGTCTGGGTGCACGCGACGGGCGACCGCCTGCGACCCGACGACCTCGACGCGCTCGCGGACGCCGCGTCCCGGCTCACCACGGAACCGGCCGCCGGTCCGCCGGACGAGCCCGCCTGGGTCGCCGACCTCGTCGCCCGGGTCCACCGGACGGTCCCGCGCTGGCGCCGGGCCGCCCGTGAGGGTCGCAGCGGCCCGACGACCCCGCTGCGCGACCTGCCGACGACGAGCCGCGCCGACCTCGCCGACGCGGCGGCGCACGTCCCGCTGGACGTGCCGCTCGACCGGGTCCTGGAGGGCAGCAGCTCGGGTCACACGGGCGCCGCGCTGCTGGTGCCGCTGCACCCGGTGTCGGTCGCGGCAGACCTCGTGCTGCTGCAGCACCTCGTCGCGGCGGCGGGCGGCGACTGGCGTCCGGACCCGGCGCGGCTGGGCCTGGCGAACGTCGTCGACCAGCGCGCGTCGTTCACGTACGTCTCGGCGATGACGGCGTTCGGGCGTGGCCCGGACGACCCCGCCCCCGTGATGGCGCGCGTCAACCTGCACCCGTCGGTGTGGCGGGCGGACGGCGACCGTGAGCGGTACCTGGCCGCCGCGGACCCGCAGGTGCTCAGCACGTCGACGCTTCCGCTGCTGCGGCTGCTGGACCTCGCGGCGGACGGCCTGGCGCTGCACCCGGTCGCGGTCGTCAACGGTGCGACGGACCTGCCGCCCGCGGTGCGCGACGCGGTCCGCCGCACGTGGGGCTGCCCGGTGCTCGACCTGTACGGCCTGCGCGAGACAGGGCCTGTCGCGGTGTCGTCGGACGGCGACGGCCACGTCGTCGTGCCGCGCCGGGTGTGGGTGGAGGTGCTGGACGACGCGGGTCGGCCGGTCCCGGACGGGGAGCGCGGCGAGGTCGTCGTGACGGTCGACGAGAACCCGTACCTGCCGCTGCTGCGCTACCGCACGGGCGACACGGCCGCGCTGGTCCGCGACGCGCGCGGCACGGTGCTCGTCGGCCTGCAGGGGCGGGCGCCGGTGGCGTTCGTCGCGGCGGACGGGCGGGCGTCGTCGTCGATCGACGCGACGCAGCTGCTCCAGGCGTACGGCCTGGCCGCCTGGGAGCTCGACCAGGACGCCGCGGGCGACGTGCGTCTGCGCGCCCTGCCGCTCGTGGGGCTCGGCGTCGAGCCGGAGACGACGGCCCGTGCGGCGGCGGACGCCGTCGCCCGCTGGCTCGGCCGTCCGGTGGACGTGCAGGTGGTCCGCGACGCGGCGGCGCTCGGGCCGGGCAAGCCGCGCCGCTTCCGCTCGGCCGCGGCACCACCGCCGACCGCCCCCTCTCGCCCTCCGACGTCCGGGAAGGACCGTCCATGACCGACCTCGACGCACCCCGCGTGCGCGTCAACCAGGTGGGGTACCTCACGCACGGGCCGAAGGCGGCCACGCTCGTGACCGACGCGACGGGCCCGGTGCCGTGGCGGCTGCTGCGCGGCGACGCGGTGGTCGCGGCGGGGGAGTCCGTGCCGCGGGGCCACGACCCGTCGGCGGGCGTGGACGTGCACGTCGTGACGTTCGACGCGGTGCGCGAGCCGGGTGCGGGGTACGTGCTCGAGGCGGACGGTGCGACCAGCGACCCGTTCGCGATCGGCGCCGACCTGTACGACGGCCTGCGCGTCGACGCACTCGTGGTGTTCTACGGCCAGCGCAGCGGCGTCGCGATCGACGAGGCGCTGCTCGGCGAGGGGTACGGGCGCGCGGCGGGGCACGTCGACGTGGCGCCGAACGGTGGCGACGGCGCGGTGCCGTGCCTGCCGGCGGGCCACGCGACGACGGCCGAGGGCGTCGACCTGTACGACGGTTGGACGGGCGGCTACGCGCTGGACGTGACGGGCGGCTGGTACGACGCGGGCGACCAGGGCAAGTACGTGGTCAACGGCGGCATCGCGGTCGCGCAGCTGCTCGGCCTGTACGAGCGGACGCTGCGCACGCGCGGCGCTGACGCGGCGGACGCGGACCCCCTGGGCGACGGCTCGCTGCGGGTGCCCGAGCGCGGCAACGGGGTCCCGGACGTGCTCGACGAGGTCCGCTGGGAGCTCGACTGGATGCTGCGCATGGTCGTCCCGGACGGCGAGCCCTTCGCGGGCCTGGTGCACCACAAGGTGTCCGACGAGCGCTGGGTGCCGCTGCCGATGCTCCCGGCGGACGACCCGCAGCCGCGCTTCCTGCACCGGCCCTCGACCGCGGCGACGCTCAACCTCGCGGCGGTCGCGGCCCAGGGGTCGCGCCTGTTCGCGCCGCACGACGCGGACTTCGCGGAGCGGCTGCTGACGGCCGCGCGCGCCGCGTACGACGCGGCGTCGACGCACCCGGTCCTGCTGGCGCCGGACACGAACACGCTGGCGAACGCGGGCAGCGGCCCGTACGACGACACGGACGTCGACGACGACCGCCTGTGGGCCGCGACCGAGCTGTACCTGACGACGGGGGAGGACCGGTTCGCCGCGGACCTGCGCGCGAACCCGTACCGGCTGGGCGGCACGTCGCCCGCGTTCCGCCCGGAGGGCTTCGACTGGAACCACGTGGCGGCGTGGGCGCGACTGCAGCTCGCGACGGTCCCGAGCGCGCTGCCCGAGCGCGCGCTGGTGCGCACGTCGGTCGTCGACGCCGCGGACGACCTGGTCGCGCAGCAGGCGACGCAGCCGTTCGGCCACCCGTACGTCCCGACGTCGGGCCGCTACGACTGGGGCTCCAACGGGCTGCTGCTCAACAACCTCGCGGTGCTCGCGGCGGCGCACGAGATCACCGGCGACGTGCGCTACCGCGACGCCGTCCTCGGCGGTGTCGACTACCTGCTCGGCCGCAACGCCGTCGGCGTCTCGTACGTCACCGGGTACGGCACGCGTGACGTGCGCAACCAGCACAGCCGCTGGTACGCGCACCAGCTCGACGCGTCCCTGCCGCACCCGCCCCGCGGCACGGTGTCGGGCGGTCCGAACTCCGACTGCCCGGACCCGGTGTCGGCCGCGCTCGCGGGCAGCCCGGCGCAGCGGTGCTTCGTCGACGACATCGGCGCGTACGGCGTGAACGAGATGACGATCAACTGGAACTCGGCGCTCGCGTGGGTGGCGTCGTACCTGGCGGGCCTGGGGGACGGGGCAGCGCCGGCCTGACACATCGGCCCGCCGCGGCCCGGGCGGGAGTTCGGGCGGTTCGACCAGTTCTCCTACAACGATGTACTTCTGTCCCACAACGTTGTAGATTCCGGATCCGGTGCTCACCGCCGCGGTCGGACGACGTCCGCCGGGACGGGCACCGTGTCCTGCGTCCGACGTCGCACCAGGAGTTCCGATGGCCCGTCGCCCCTTGCGCACCGCCCTCGCGGCCGCCGCCCTCACCGTCGCGCTCGCCGCCACGAGCGCCCCCGCCGCCCAGGCGCACCGCCGCCCGGCCGAACCGCCCCCGCCGACCTTCCAGGACGTCTCGGTGCACGACCCGTCGGTCGTCACCGCGGACGGCGAGACCTGGGTGTTCGGCAGCCACCTCGCCGCCGCGAAGACCGACGACCTCCTGCACTGGGAGAAGGTCGCGGACGGCGCGAACGCGGACAACCCGCTGTTCGACGACGTCCGCGCGAACCTCGCCGAGACGTTCGCGTGGGCGCAGACCGACACGCTCTGGGCCGCCGACGTCATCGAGCTGCCCGACGGCCGGTTCGCCATGTACTACAACGCCTGCAAGGGCGACTCGCCCCGCTCGGCGATGGGGATCGCGGTCAGCGACGACGTCGACGGCCCGTACGTCGACCAGGGGATCTTCCTGAGGTCGGGGATGTGGGACCAGCCGTCCGACGCGGTCGACGGTGCGATCTACGACGCGCGCGTGCACCCCAACACGGTCGACCCGGACGCGTTCGTCGACGCCAAGGGCAACTGGTGGCTGGTGTACGGCTCCTACTCGGGCGGCATCTTCATCCTGAAGCTCGACCCGTCCACGGGGAAGCCGGTCGCCGGCCAGGGGTACGGCACGCACCTCGTGGGCGGCAACCACAGCCGCATCGAGGGCCCGACGGTCATGTACGACGCCACGACCCGCTACTACTACCTCTTCCTGTCGTTCGGCGGCCTCGACGCGAACGGCGCGTACAACGTCCGCGTCGCGCGCTCGAAGAGCCCCGACGGCCCCTACCTCGACGCCGCCGGCAACGACATGGCGCAGGTCAAGGCCGACCCGGCCAAGCCGCTGTTCGACGACGCGTCGATCGAGCCGTTCGGCACGAAGATCCTCGGCAACCACCTGTTCGCCCGCGAGGTCGGCGACCCCGGCGAGGGCCCCGGCACGGGCTACCTCTCGCCCGGCCACAACAGCTGGTACCGCGACCCCGAGACCGGCGAGACGTTCCTCGTGTTCCACTCCCGGTTCCCCGGCCAGGGCGAGCAGCACGAGGTCCGCGTGCACCAGCTGTGGATGAACGCGCAGGGCTGGCCCGTCCTCGACCCGTACCGCTACGCGGGCGGTGACGACCGCCGGATCGACCGCAAGGACGTCGCGGGCGACTACGCGCTCGTCACGCACGACAAGGCGCTCACGGCCGACCAGCGCCGCGCGACCCCCGTCACCCTGTCGGCGAACGGCAAGGTGTCGGGCTCGATCACCGGGAAGTGGTCGCTGACCGGCAAGAGCACGGTCCGGATCGACGCCGGCGGCACCCGCTACGACGGGGTCTTCACGCGGTCCTGGCAGCCCGACCTCGCACGGTGGGTCGTGACGTTCAGCGTCCTGTCGCGCGACGGCGTCACGCTGTGGGGCAGCCCCGTCCCGCCGATGACGGCGAAGCAGGCCGTCGACGCGGTCGTGGCCGACCTCGACCTGGGCGACACGTCCGGTGTCGTCGCCGACCTCACGCTGCCGACGACGGGCACGCACGGCACGACGATCACGTGGTCGTCCTCGGTCCCGGCCGCGGTCTCGGAGACCGGCGACGTGACCCGGCCCGAGGCGGGCGCGGGCGACGCGCACGTCACGCTCACCGCGACGGTCCGGGGCGGCAAGGTCACCCGGACGGCGACGTTCGACGTGACCGTGCTGCAGCGCGTCGCGGGCGGCGTCGTCGGGTCCTGGTCGTTCGAGGGCGCCCTCGCCGACGCGACGGGCACGCACGCCGCGGCGTCGACGACCGGCCCGCGGGTCGACCAGGCGGGGGGCCAGGTCACCTACGTCGCCGACGGCGCGCGCGGCCAGGGGCTGCACCTCGACGGCACGTCCGGCGTCCGGCTGCCCGACGGCCTCGTCGCGGGCTCGACGTGGTCCGCGGCGATGTGGCTGCGCCCGCAGGTGCTCACGCCGTACACGACGGCGTTCTTCGCGGCCCGCGACGCCAACAGCTGGGTGAGCGTCGTCCCGCGCGGCCACGACGGTGTCGGCGGGAGCACGATGGTCTGGTCCGGCGCGCAGTGGTACGACGCGGGCACGGGGACGCAGATCCCGGTGGGCGAGTGGAGCCACGTGGCGCTCACGGTCGACGGCGGCGACGTCGTCGTCTACGTCGACGGGCAGGCCGCCTACACGGGCACGGGCTTCCCCGACGTCCTGACGACGGCGACGGGCACGTTCGCGCTCGGCGTCAACTGGTGGGACACGCCGTTCCAGGGCGACGTCGACGAGGTGTCGGTGTGGAGCTCGGCGCTCACCGCGTCCGAGGTCGCGGCCCTCGCGACGCCCTGAGCCCAGCCCGGCGAAGGACGACGGCACGGTCGTCACGACCCCTCCCCGTGACGACCGTGCCGAAGGCCGGCGCGCCGGTGCGCCGGTGCCGC
This sequence comes from Cellulomonas biazotea, assembly GCF_004306155.1. Taxonomy (GTDB): domain Bacteria; phylum Actinomycetota; class Actinomycetes; order Actinomycetales; family Cellulomonadaceae; genus Cellulomonas; species Cellulomonas biazotea. The sequence continues at coordinate 7,246 of NZ_BIMR01000267.1, read as the reverse complement.
CACCGGAGGCCGGCCCGCCCGCCGGTCTCCGGTGGCGGTCCCCCGCCCGGGGGTCGCTAGACTCGGGCGCACAGGCGTCGACCCGGCCATCACCGGTGAGCCTCCGGAAGAACAGGCGGTCCCTCCACCCGAGGGCCCGCCCCAGTAGAACCGGACGGGGCAGGCCCGTCACAGCCGCAGCAGAGTGGTCGACGCCCCTTCCGGGGGAGCCGGCAAGCGAGGTGGTACCGCGGTCGTCCCCGTCCCGGGGGTGGTCGTCCTCGTGGCCGTGAGCGAGATCGACCAGGAGACCCGACGGTGACCACCGCACCGCGCTACCCGCTGCACCGCCCCGACCAGCCCGTGCCCGCGTCGCCGGACCTGCCCGGGCTCGAGCGCGAGGTCCTCGCGCACTGGGACGCCGACGGGACGTTCCAGGCGTCGATCGACCAGCGCGACGCGGGCGAGAACGGCGCCAAGGAGTTCGTCTTCTACGACGGCCCGCCGTTCGCCAACGGCCTGCCGCACTACGGCCACCTGCTCACGGGGTACGCGAAGGACGTCGTCCCGCGCTACCAGACGATGCGCGGCCGCCGGGTCGAGCGCCGGTTCGGCTGGGACACGCACGGCCTGCCTGCCGAGCTCGAGGCGCAGCGCGTCCTGGGCATCACGGAGAAGTCGCAGATCGACGAGCTCGGCATCGCGAAGTTCAACCAGGCGTGCCGCGAGTCGGTGCTCAAGTACACCGGCGAGTGGCGGGAGTACGTGACCCGGCAGGCGCGCTGGGTGGACTTCGACCGCGACTACAAGACGCTCGACGTCTCCTTCATGGAGTCGGTCGTCTGGGCGTTCAAGCGGCTGTACGACAAGGGTCTGGCGTACGAGGGCTACCGGGTCCTGCCGTACTGCTGGGTCGACGAGACGCCGCTGTCGAACCACGAGCTGCGCATGGACGACGACGTGTACGCGTCGCGCCAGGACCCGGCGCTCACGGTCGGCCTGCGCCTGGAGACCGGCGAGCTCGCCCTCATCTGGACGACGACGCCGTGGACGCTGCCGAGCAACCTCGCGATCGCGGTCGGCCCCGATGTCGAGTACGTCGTGGCCGAGCCCGCGGCCGGCTCGCCGTTCGGCGAGGCGCACCCGGGGGAGCGCGTCGTGCTGGCCGCCGCCCGGCTGGCCGCCTACCAGCGCGAGCTGGGCGAGGCGACCGTCGTCGAGACGCTCACCGGTGCGCAGCTCGCGGGCCGTCGCTACACGCCTCCGTTCGACTTCTTCGCGGGGCACGAGCACGCCCACCAGGTGCTGACGGCCGACTTCGTGACGACCGAGGACGGCTCGGGCATCGTGCACCTGGCGCCCGCGTTCGGCGAGGACGACATGGTCGCGTGCGACGCCGCGGGGATCGCGCCGGTCGTGCCGGTCGACTCGCGCGGCCGGTTCACCGCCGAGGTCGGCGACTACGCCGGCCAGCAGGTGTTCGACGCGAACAAGCCGATCATCGCCGACCTCAAGGCGGGCACGGGCCCGCTCGCGCGCGTCGACGCGGCCCACCGCGCGGTCGTCCTCCGGCACGAGACCTACGAGCACTCGTACCCGCACTGCTGGCGGTGCCGGAACCCGCTGATCTACAAGGCCGTGTCCTCGTGGTTCGTGCGCGTCTCGGAGTTCCGCGACCGCATGGTCGAGCTCAACCAGGAGATCTCCTGGACCCCGGAGCACATCCGCGACGGGCAGTTCGGCAAGTGGCTCGCAGGCGCGCGCGACTGGTCGATCAGCCGCAACCGCTACTGGGGCACGCCGATCCCCGTGTGGGTGTCCGACGACCCGCTGCACCCGCGCGTCGACGTGTACGGCTCGCTCGCGGAGCTCGAGGCGGACTTCGGCCGCGTGCCGACGAACGAGGCGGGCGAGCCCGACCTGCACCGCCCGTTCATCGACGAGCTGACGCGCCCGAACCCGGACGACCCCACGGGGCGCTCGACCATGCGCCGCATCCCCGACGTCCTCGACGTGTGGTTCGACTCGGGGTCGATGCCGTTCGCGCAGGTGCACTACCCGTTCGAGAACGCCGACTGGTTCGAGCACCACTACCCGGGCGACTTCATCGTCGAGTACATCGGCCAGACGCGCGGCTGGTTCTACACGCTGCACGTCCTGGCGACGGCACTCTTCGACCGCCCGGCGTTCCGCAACGTCATGTGCCACGGCATCGTGCTGGGCGACGACGGCCGCAAGGCCAGCAAGTCGCTGCGCAACTTCCCCGACCCCGTGCTCATGTGGGACAAGTACGGCTCGGACGCGGTGCGCTGGTCGCTCATGTCGAGCCCGATCCTGCGCGGCGGGAACCTCGTCGTCACCGAGGAGGGCATCCGCGACGGCGTGCGCCAGGTGCTGCTGCCGCTGTGGAGCACGTACTACTTCTTCACGCTGTACGCGGGCGCCGCGCGCGGCGGGGAGGGGCTCACGGCGCAGCGCGTCGACGAGACTCGCGCCGCGGACCTCGCGACGATGGACCGCTACGTGCTCGCCCGCACGCGCTGGCTGGTCGACGACGTGACGCGCCACCTCGACGCGTACGACATCGCGGAGGCGTGCGAGGCGGTCCGCGACCACCTCGACCTGCTGACCAACTGGTACGTCCGCACGCAGCGGCAGCGGTTCTGGGACGAGGACCAGGCGGCGTTCGACACCCTGTGGACGTCGCTCGAGGTGCTCACCCGCCTCATGGCGCCCCTCGCGCCGCTCGTCACCGAGGAGATCTGGCGCGGGCTGACCGGCGGGCGCAGCGTGCACCTGACCGACTGGCCGACCGCGGCGGACGTCGTCGCGACCGACGTCGGCGCCGACATCACGGAGGCCGAGCTCGTCGCTGCGATGGACCGCGTGCGGGAGGTCGTGTCCGTGACGCTGGGCCTGCGCAAGGCGCGGCAGCTGCGCGTCCGCCAGCCCTTGCGCGAGCTGCGCGTCGTCGTGCCGCACCCGCAGTGGTTCGGGCCGTTCGTCGACCTCATCGCGTCCGAGGTCAACGTGCGCGGCGTGCGCGTGCTCGGCCTGCACGACGCCGACGCCGCCGACCTGGGCGTCAGCGCCCAGCTGTCCGTGAACGCCCGCGCCGCCGGGCCGCGGCTCGGCCGCTCGGTGCAGTCCGTCATCAAGGCCGCCAAGGCCGGGGCGTGGGAGCAGACGGCCGACGGGGTCGTCGTGCGCACCGACGACGGCGACGTGACCCTGCAGGAGCACGAGTACACGGTCGCGACGGTCGTCGAGCAGCGCGAGGGCACCGAGCTCGCCGCCGGGGTCCTGTCGACCGACGGGTTCGTCGTCCTCGACGTGGGCCTGGACGACGAGCTGCTCGCCGAGGGCTACGCGCGCGACGTCGTGCGGCAGGTCCAGGACGCGCGCAAGGCCGCGGGCCTGCACGTGGGCGACCGCATCCTGCTCACGCTCGACGTGCCCCGCGACCACGTCGCGGCCGTCGAGGCGCACCGCGACACCATCGCGCACGAGACCCTCGCGGTCGGGGTGACGGTCAACCCGTCGCCCGGTGCCGAGGTCGCGGTCAAGGTCGAGGCCGTCGAGGCGGGCGGGTACGAGGCATGAGCGCCGGCAAGGGCGGGGCGGACCACCTCCGCGCGGAGCAGGAGCGCGCCGCGCGCGAGGCGGCCGACGAGGTCTACCAGGGCATCCTCGCGCGCGCCCCGGAGCACGACATCGACCCGACGCTCGACCGGGTGCGCGAGGTCTGCGAGCTGCTGGGCGACCCGCAGCGCGCCTACCGGACCATCCACCTGACCGGCACCAACGGCAAGACGTCGACGAGCCGCATGGTCGAGCGGCTGCTGCGCGAGCACGGGCTGCGCACCGGCCGGTTCACGAGCCCGCACCTGACCCGGGTCACGGAGCGGATCGCGATCGACGGCGAGCCGATCAGCGACGAGCGGTTCGTCGAGGTCTGGCAGGACGTCGCGCCGTACGTGCACCTCGTCGACCAGCGCAACGCCGAGCGCGGCCTGCCCCGGCTGTCGTTCTTCGAGGTGTTCACCGTCATGGCGTTCGCGGCGTTCGCGGACGCCCCCGTCGACGTCGCCGTGGTCGAGGTCGGCCTCGGCGGCCGGTGGGACGCGACGAACGTCGTCGACGGCGAGGTCTCGGTCGTCACGCCGATCGCGATGGACCACGAGCGCTACCTGGGCGACACGCTCGTCGAGATCGCGTCCGAGAAGTCGGGCATCGTCAAGGACGGCGCGACGCTCGTCCTCGCCCGGCAGCAGGAGGACGTCGAGGGCGTCGTGCTGGCCGCCGCCGCGGAGCGCGGCGCGCGCGTCGTGCGCGAGGGCGTGGAGATCGAGGTCGTCGACCGGCAGGTCGCGGTCGGCGGGCAGCTGCTCACGCTGCGCGGCCTGGGCGGCGTCTACACGGACGTGTTCCTGCCGCTGCACGGCGGGTTCCAGGCGCACAACGCGCTGCTGGCGCTCGTCGCCGTCGAGGCGTTCCTCACGGGGGGAGCGGCGCTCGACGGCGACGTCGTCGGGGCCGCGTTCGCCGACGTCACGTCGCCGGGCCGGCTCGAGGTCGTGCGCTCCAGCCCCACGGTCATCGTCGACGGGGCGCACAACCCCGCAGGTGTCGAGGCGCTCGTCGAGGCCGTCGAGGAGGCGTTCGCGTTCCAGCGGGTCGTCGGCGTCGTCGGCGTCATGGCGGACAAGGACCCCGAGGGCATCCTCTCGGTGCTCGAGCCCGTGCTCGCCGAGATCGTCGTCACCCGCGCCTCGTCGTCGCGCGCGCTCGACGTCGACGAGCTCGCGGAGGTCGCGGTCGACGTGTTCGGCGAGGACCGCGTGCACGTCGTCGAGCGCCTCGACGAGGCCGTCGACCGGGCCGCGTCGCTCGCGGAGAGCGAGGTCGAGCGCGGCGCCGCGGTGCTCGTCACCGGGTCGATCGTGCTCGTCGCCGAGGCGCGGGTGCTGCTCGGCCGCCCCTGAGCGCCGGTGCCGGACCCGTCCGGGTGACCGCAGGCCACGTCGCCGGCGGGTGCTGCACGAACGTGCAACCTGGACGCACGTCCTCCCCTTGCCAGACCCGGGGGCCGCGGAGAGGGTGAGGTACGTCGGGACGACGGCGCCTCGACGCACGTGACGTGGGCGGTCGCCCTCGTCGGAGGAGGGACGGTCAGCGTGAAGAAGCTCATCAACGACCCCCAGGACGTCGTGGCGGAGTCCCTCGAGGGCTTCGCCGCCGCGCACGCGGACCTCGTCGAGGTGCACACCGACCCGCCGTTCGTCACGCGGGCCGGCGGGGCGGTCAGCGGGAAGGTCGGGCTGGTGAGCGGCGGGGGCAGCGGCCACGAGCCGCTGCACGCCGGCTTCGTCGGCGTCGGCATGCTCGACGCCGCGGTCCCGGGTGCCGTCTTCACGTCGCCCACGCCCGACCAGATCGCCCCCGCCCTGCAGGCGGCCGACGGCGGCAAGGGCGTGCTGGCGATCGTCAAGAACTACACGGGCGACGTGCTGAACTTCGAGACGGGTGCCGAGCTCGCCGAGGCGGAGGGTGTGACCGTGCGCTCGGTCGTCGTCAACGACGACGTCGCCGTCGAGGACTCGCTGTACACCGCGGGCCGTCGCGGGGTCGCCGGCACGGTGTGCGTCGAGAAGATCGCGGGTGCCGCGGCCGAGCGCGGCGACGACCTCGACGCGGTCGTCGCGGTCGCCGAGCGCGTCATCGCGAACGTCCGGTCGATGGGCGTCGCGCTCACCGCGTGCACCGTGCCGCACGCGGGCAAGCCGAGCTTCGACCTGCCCGAGGACGAGATCGAGATCGGCATCGGCATCCACGGCGAGCCGGGGCGGCGCCGCATCCCGCTCGCCGGGGCGGACGAGATCACCGAGGCGCTGCTGACGCCCGTCGCCGACGACCTCGGGCTGTCCGGCGGGGAGAAGGTGCTGCTGTTCGTCAACGGCATGGGCGGCACGCCCGCCTCCGAGCTGTACGTCGTCTATCGTCGGGCACGCGCGTTGCTCTCCGAGCGCGGGGTCGAGGTCACCCGCTCGCTCGTCGGCAACTACGTGACATCACTGGAGATGCAGGGCGCGTCGGTCACCGTGCTGCGGCTGGACGACGAGCTGACCGCCCTGTGGGACGCCCCCGTGCACACGACCGCCCTGCGTTGGTGAGACGCGGGCGCCCGGAGCACGGGGTCGACGAGGGAGCGTGGGCATGACGCTTGACGTGGCGTGGGCGGTCGACTGGGTGCGCGGCTGCGCGCTGACCGTCGCGGAGCACCGGGACGAGCTCATCGAGCTCGACCGGCAGATCGGCGACGGCGACCACGGCGAGAACCTCAACCGCGGGTTCAAGGCCGTGGTCGCGAAGCTCGACGCGCTGGAGGAGCAGCCCGCGCAGATCGGCGACGTGCTCAAGCTCGTCGCCACCACGCTCATGTCGACGGTCGGCGGCGCGGCCGGACCGCTGTACGGCACGGCCTTCCTGCGCGCCGCCAAGGCGACCGCGGCGAGCGAGGTCGACAGCGGCGGCGTCGTCGCGCTGCTGGAGGCCGCGCTCGAGGGCATCGTCGCGCGCGGCAAGGCCACGACGGGGGAGAAGACGATGGTCGACGCGTGGACCCCGGCGACGGAGGCCGCGGTCGCGGCCGCCGACGAGGGTGCGGAGCCGCCGGCGGTCCTCGCGGCCGCCGCGAAGGCCGCCGCGGCGGGTGCCCAGGCGACGATCCCGCTCGTCGCGACGAAGGGCCGCGCGAGCTACCTGGGGGAGCGGTCGGCCGGCCACCTCGACCCGGGTGCGCGCTCGACCGAGCTCATCCTCGTCGCGGCGGCGCAGGCGGCGGCGTGACCGTCCCCGGCGCGCCGGCACGGGTCGCGCTGGTCCTGGTGTCGCACTCGCGCGCGCTCGCCGAGGGGGCCGTCGAGCTCGCCGGCCAGATGGCGCCCGGGGTGCTGCTGGTCGCCGCGGGCGGCGGTCCGGACGGCGGTCTGGGCACGAGCTTCGACCTGGTCGAGCAGTCGTTCGCGCAGGCGCTGGCCGACGGGCGCTCGGCGGTCGTCCTGACGGACCTGGGCTCGGCGGTGCTGACCGCGGAGTCGGTGCTCGACCTCGCGGAGCCCGACGACGTCGCGCGGGTGCGGCTGGCCGACGCGCCGTTCGTCGAGGGGGCGGTCGCCGCGGCGGTCGCGGCGCACGGAGGCGGCGACCTGGCCGCGGTCGTGGCGGCCGCGGAGCACGCGGGGTCGACGTTCGCGGGGTCCGCGGC
>NZ_BIMR01000266.1 GCF_004306155.1 Cellulomonas biazotea | reverse complement strand
TGGCGAGGTCGGGGACGACGACGGCGACGGTCTCGGTGCGCCCCAGGGAGAGGCTGCGCGCGACGTTGCTCGGCCGGTAGTGGAGCTGGTCGGCGACCTCCTTCACGCGGCTGGCGAGCTCGGCGTCGACCGTGGTGTGGCCGTTCATCACGCGCGAGACCGTGGCGCGGGAGACCCCCGCGATGCGCGCGACCTCCGCGATGGTCGGCGCGCTGCGCGCCCACCCGTTCTGCGTCACTGCAGCCCTCCAGCGGGTCGTCGTTCGTCGGCCGCCCCGGCCCCCTGGTCCACCCTCGCCCGTGCCGTGCCGCGGGGCCCGTCGGGGCGTCCTGCGGGTGGCGGCGCGTGCTGGACGGACAGGGTCCTCCGGTACGGTTCCGGGCCGAACATACACGATCAGAAACCGGTTCCCAAGGGCCTTGCGCGGTGCTACGGTACCGACTCGGGAACCGGTTTCCCACGCAACGCCGATCGACAACGAGGTGATCGACGCATGTCGGTAGTGAGCGAGATCCGGCGCACGTCCGGACGACGACGCACCCCGGGCACCGCCCGTGGAGGCCCGCGACGCGGGGACGGCAAGGCCGCCGCCGTGTTCCTGGCACCGTGGTTCCTGGGGCTGGGCCTCATCACGGTGGGACCCATGCTGGCGTCGGCGTACCTGTCGTTCACCGACTACAACCTGCTGCGCCCCCCGACCTGGATCGGGTGGGACAACTACACGCGGATGTTCGAGGACCCCCGGCTCCTCAACTCGCTCAAGGTGACGTTCACGTACGTCCTGACGGCGGTCCCGCTGCAGCTGATCGTGGCCCTGGCGCTCGCGATGCTGCTCGACCGGGGCCTGCGCGGGCTCGCGTTCTACCGGTCCGTGTTCTACCTGCCGTCACTCCTCGGCGGCTCGGTCGCCGTCGCGATCCTGTGGCGCCAGGTGTTCGGCACCGAGGGGCTCGTCAACGCGTTCCTCGCGCTGTTCGGCGTGCAGGGCAAGGGCTGGGTGTCCGACCCGGACACCGCGCTGTGGACGCTCGTCATCCTGCACGTCTGGACGTTCGGCGCCCCGATGATCATCTTCCTCGCGGGTCTGCGGCAGATCCCGGAGATGTACTACGAGGCCGCGTCGATCGACGGCGCCGGCAAGGTGCGGCAGTTCCGCAACATCACGCTGCCGCTGCTCACGCCGATCATCTTCTTCAACCTCGTGCTCCAGATCATCGGCGCGTTCCAGAGCTTCACGCAGGCGTTCGTCGTCTCGGGCGGGACCGGTGGTCCGGCCGACTCGACGATGTTCTACACGCTCTACCTCTACCAGAAGGGCTTCACCGCCCTGCAGATGGGCTACGCCTCCGCGATGGCGTGGCTGCTGGTGCTCATCGTCGCCGCCATGACGGCCATCAACTTCCTCGCCTCCAAGTATTGGGTCTTCTACAGTGACTGACCTCCAGATGCGCCCCGACCCCGCGGCCGGCGTGCACGCCTCCCGCGCCGACGCCCGGCAGCGTCCCTCCGGGGCCGCCCCGGAGCACCGCCGCTCCCCGTGGCCCTCGCGCTCGCGCGCCCTGCTCAAGCACGCCGGGCTCATCGCGCTCGCGCTGCTCATGCTCTACCCGCTGATCTGGCTGCTCGTGAGCTCGTTCAAGCCGAGCGAGCTGATCTTCCGGGACGTGTCGCTCATCCCGTCGGAGATCGACACCACCAACTACACGGCCGGCTGGACGGCGCTGCAGTACCCGTTCAGCCGCTACCTGATGAACTCGGCGCTCATCGTGCTGGGCTCGCTGCTCGGGAACCTCGTGAGCTGCTCGATGGCGGCCTACGCGTTCGCGCGGCTCGAGTTCCGGGGCCGGCAGCTGTGGTTCGCGATCATGCTCATGTCGATCATGCTGCCGATCCACGTGATCATCGTCCCGCAGTACGTGCTGTTCTCCCGGCTCGAGTGGATCAACACGTTCCTGCCGCTGATCGTGCCGAAGCTGCTCGCGACCGACGCGTTCTTCATCTTCCTCATGGTCCAGTTCTTCCGCGGCATCCCGCGGGAGCTCGACGAGGCCGCGCGCCTCGACGGCTGCGGCCACGGCCGCCTCTACCTGCAGATCATGCTGCCGCTGTCGATGCCGGCCCTCGCGACCACGGCGATCTTCACGTTCATCTGGACGTGGAACGACTTCTTCAGCCAGCTGATCTTCCTCACCAGACCGGACATGTACACCGCCCCGGTCGCCCTCCGCACGTTCATCGACTCCACGGGGCAGAGCTCCTGGGGACCGATGTTCGCCATGTCGATCGTCTCCCTCCTGCCCGTCTTCCTCGCGTTCCTCTTCGGCCAGAAGTACCTGGTCAAGGGCATCGCGACGACAGGCATCAAGTAGGTCCCGGGCGTCAGCCCGGCCGCAGTGACCAGCACACCGACGTCCTCGTCACGAAGGAGAACCATGCGCCACCGTCCCGCCCTCCGCGGCCGGACCGCCGTCCTGCGGTCCGCCGCCCTGCTCGCCGTCGGGGCGCTCGCCCTGACCGCGTGCGCCGGTTCCAGCGAGGAGCCCGCCGCCGAGGCCACGAGCTCCGGCCCGCCCGAGCCCGTCGAGATCCGCTTCTCCTGGTGGGGGTCCGACACCCGGCACGAGCTGACGCAGCAGGTGCTCGACAAGTTCACCGAGAAGTACCCGCACATCACCGTCGTGCCGGACTACACGGACTGGAACTCGTACTTCGACAAGCTGAGCACCGGCGTCGCCGGTGGTGACGCCCCCGACGTCATCACGCAGGAGGAGCGCTACCTCGCCGACTACGCGTCGCGCGGCGTGCTCGCCGACCTCAACGAGCTCGGCCTCGACACCTCGAAGATCGACGACAACGTGCTGCAGTCCGGCACGATCGACGACGCGCTGTACGGCGTCGCGACCGGTGTCAACGCGTACGCGATCGTCGCCGACCCGGAGGCGTTCGCCGCCGCCGGCGTCGAGCTGCCCGACGACGAGACGTGGACGTGGGACGACTACGTCGACATCGCCAACCAGATCTCGACGGCGACCGGCAAGACGATCTACGGCGCGCAGGACTACGGCTTCAACGAGCCGGGCTTCTCGATCTACGCCCGCCAGCGCGGCGAGTCCCTCTACACCGAGGACGGCAAGGTCGGCTACAAGGACTCGACGCTCGCCGACTGGTGGCAGCACTCGCTCGACCTGCAGGCCGGCGGCGGCACGCCCGACGCCGCGCTCACGGTCGAGGTCGACGCCGGTGGCCCCGAGCAGTCGCTCGTCGGCACCAACAAGGGCGCCATGGCGTGGTTCTGGACCAACCAGCTGACCGCGATCAACAAGGCGTCCGGCCGTCAGCTCCAGCTGCTGCGCGTCCCCGGCGAGTCCGAGGAGGAGCGGACCGGCATGTACTTCAAGCCGGCCATGTACTACTCGGTCTCGGCCAAGTCGGAGCACCCGGAGGAGGCGAAGCTCCTCGTCGACTTCCTCCTCAACGACGTGGCGGCCGGTGAGCTGCTGCTGTCCGACCGTGGCCTGCCGGCCAACACCGAGGTCCGCGCCGCGGTGCAGGACAAGTTCAGCGACACGGACAAGCAGGCGGCGGAGTTCCTCGCCGACCTCGAGGACGAGATCGTCGACGGCCCGGTCGTCCCGCCCGTGGGCGCCGGTCAGGTCACGGAGATCACGCGTCGCCTCAACCAGGAGGTGCTGTTCGGCCGGATGTCTCCGCAGGACGCCGCCAAGCAGTACACGCAGGAGGTCACGCTCGCCATCGGCGGCTGACGGCGCTGCTCTCCCCCGTCCGACGGGCGGTCCGCTCCGGCGGGCCGCCCGTCGGCGCGTCCGGGCCGGGTATCTGCTCCGGCGGCGCGGACTCC
>NZ_BIMR01000265.1 GCF_004306155.1 Cellulomonas biazotea | reverse complement strand
CGACCGACGCCGTGGTCCGGGACGGGGTGCGGCGGCGAGGACCGAGCACGTCGTGCCCGTTCAGCGGTCCTCGTCCGGCCGCGCCGTCGCCCGCGCGGTCGCGGGGACGGCGTCCCGACGACGGGCGACGGCGAGCCCGACCACACCGAGCAGCGCGAGCGCGCCGACCGCGAGCAGCCACGGGCTCGTGCCGGGCTCGGACACGAGACCGACCTGACCGGCGTCCACGCCGGACGGCGCCGAGTGCAGCCCGGTCACGGTCTGCGTCGCGAGCGCGAGCGTCGCGGGCGACGCGGTCGCGCTGCCCCAGGCGTAGACGATCGTGTTCGTGCCCTCGGTGACGGGCACGTCGGCCGGGCCGAGCAGCGCGGGCTCGGTCGTGCCCGTCGCGACGACGCTCGCCGAGACCGTGCCGGCGGGCAGGTCCAGGACCGCCTCCTCCGGGTTCGTCAGGTCGGTGACGACGGCGGTCCCGCCGGCGAGCACGTCGACCCCCGGCGCGGCGGCGATGTGCCGCACCGTCAGGCGTCCTTGCCCGGCGGCCGCGGCGGACGTGTCGTTCGTGAACAGCGTCGCGGTCGGGTTGCCCGACGCGTCGAGGTGCGCGGCCGCGGTGTAGTTGCGGCCCGCCTCGAGCGCCAGGTCGACCGGGCCGATCGCCGGGCTGCTCGCGTCCGCGGCGTCCGCCGCCGTGATGGCGACCGTGTACGTGCCCGCGGGCAGCTCGAGCGGACCGGCGAGCGCACCGGGGGCGAAGTCGTCGAGCGTCCGCTCGCCGTTGACCCACACGTCGACGGTGAGCCCGGGGACGCCGTGCAGGACGGACAGCTGGGCGGGGTCCGCGGCGGTGGCGGGTCCGGCACCCGCGGCGAGTGCGGCGAGGGCGAGCACGCCGGCGGCGGTGCCGGCGAGGGGACGAGCGCGCATGGTGACCTCCAGGATGGGGTGCTGCTGCTGACACCCCTCCTTCCGGCCGGAGGCCACGTCCGGATGCACCTGGGACGCGCGAGTCCGGTCAGCCCCGTGCGGAGCGGGCCACGAGGCGGGGCACGACCCACCAGCAGCCGAACAGCACGACGAGCGACGCCGCGCCGACGACCCACCCGATCTGGCGGGTGCTGACGACGTCGAACAGGAGCATCGCCCCGCCTGCCAGGACGAGCGCGAGGACGACGAGCCCGCCGCGCGCGAAGATGTTCGCCGCGGACACGAGCTGCGGCTTGAGCCGCTTGCGGAACAGGACCCGGTGCATGCTGACGGGCGCGACGATGAGCGCGGTCGCGAGGACGGCCAGCACGACGAGCACCAGGTAGAGGTCCTTCTGGTAGGCGTCGAGCGACGAGAACGCCTGCTGGAACGGGATCGTGAACAGGAAGCCCGTGAGGATCTGCGTGCCGGTCTGCGTCACGCGCAGCTCCTGCAGGAGCTCGTCCCAGTTGCGGTCCATCCGCTCCGTGAACGTCTCGTTGCGGTCGTCGTTCGGGTCGTGCTCGATCTCCTGCAAGGGGTTCCTCCTCGACGGTGTGCACGGATCATGCCGCAGGCCACAGGGGAGTGCAGGGCGAGTGTCCAGGGCATCCGTCGTGCCGGGGCAGACTGGTCCCGTGACCCGACTTCACGACGCCGACGAGCGGCACTTCGCGTCCGACAACTACGCCGGGGCCCACCCCGAGGTCCTCGCGGCCCTCGCCGCCGCCAACGGCGGGCACCAGACCGCGTACGGCGCGGACGTCTACACCGCACGACTCCAGGAGGTCATGGCCGCGCACTTCGGCGCGGGGGCGACCACCTACCCGGTGTTCAACGGCACCGCGGCGAACGTCGTGTCGCTCCAGGCGCTGCTGCCCCGCTGGGGCGCGGTCGTCTGCGCGGAGTCCGCCCACATCCAGACCGACGAGAACGGGGCCCCCGAGCGTGTCGGCGGGCTCAAGCTGCTGACCGTCCCCACGCCCGACGGCAAGCTCACGCCCGAGCTCGTCGCCCGGCAGGCCTGGGGCTTCGGCGACGAGCACCGGGCGCAGCCGGGCGTCGTCTCGATCACCCAGAGCACCGAGCTCGGCACGGTCTACACGCCCGACGAGGTCCGGGCGCTGGCCGACCAGGCGCACGGCCTGGGGATGCGGCTGCACGTCGACGGCGCGCGGATCGCCAACGCCGCCGCCGCCCTCGACCTGCCGCTCCGCGCGTTCACGACGGACGCCGGGGTCGACGTCGTGTCGCTCGGCGGCACCAAGAACGGGCTGCTGTTCGGCGAGGCCGTCGTCGTGCTCGACCCGGCGTCGGTCGACGGCCTGCCCTACCTGCGCAAGATGGACATGCAGCTCGCGTCGAAGATGCGGTTCGTCTCCGCGCAGCTCGTCGCGCTGTACGAGGGCGACCTGTGGCTGCGCTCGGCCCGGCACGCGAACGCGATGGCGGCTCGGCTGCGTGCGGGCCTCGACGCGCTCGACGGCCGCGTCTCGGTCACCCGCGCGACGGAGGCGAACGGCGTGTTCGTGGTCCTCCCGCCCGCGGTGTCGGCGGAGCTGCGCCGCACGTGGCGGTTCTACGACTGGCACCCCGACAGCGGCGAGGTGCGGCTCATGTGTGCGTTCGACACGACCGGCGAGGACGTCGACGCGTTCCTCGCGGAGCTCGCGCGGCTGCTCGACGCCTAGGCCGGACGCGCCGGGGCCGGTGGGCTGCGGGTGTCCCGCGACCCACCGGCCCCGTGTCAGGCCTGCCGCGTCAACGAACGGCGCAGGTCGCGCCGTTCACGGTGAACGCCGTCGGTGCCGTCGTCGAGCCCGCGTGGCTCCCGCTGAACCCGATCTCGACGCTCCCGCCCGCCGCCAGCACGCCGTTCCACGCGACGTTCGTCGCGGTCACGCGGGTACCGGTCTGCGACCACTGCGCGCTCCAGCCCTGGGTGAGCGCCTGGCCTGCCGGGAGGTCGAACGCGAGCGTCCAGCCGCTCAGCGCCGACGTCCCCGTGTTGGTGACCTTGACCGACGCGGTGAAGCCCGTGCTCCACCCGTTGGCCGTGTACGCCACCGCGCACGAGCCGCTGGGGGTGTCGGACGCGGTCGTCGCCGTGACGGGCGTCGAGGCGGCCGACACGTTGCCGGCGGCGTCGCGCGCCCGGACGGTGAACGCGTACGACGTGCCGGCGGTCAGCCCGGTGGCCGTGAACGAGGGCGTCGTCGTCGTGCCCGCGAGCGTCGTGCCGCGGTACACGTCGTACCCCGCGAGGCCCGAGCCGCCGGTGTCCGTCGAGGCGGTCCACGTCAGCGGGACCGACGTCGTGGTGGCCGTCCCCGCCGTCACCCCGGTCGGGACGCTCGGCGCGGTCGTGTCACCCGTGCCCGCCGCCGTGCGCACCGACACCGCGGACGAGGCCGCGGACACGTTGCCCGCACCGTCCTTGGCGCGCACCGTGAACGTGTACGCGGTGTCCGCCGTCAGGCCGGAGACCGTCAGGGACGTCGTCGTGGTCGTGCCGACGAGCGTCGAGCCGCGGTACACCTCGTACCCCGCGACCCCGGACCCGCCCGTGTCGGTCGAGGCCGACCACGACAGCGGCACCGTCGTCGCCGTGGGCGTACCCGCGGCGAGGCCGGTGGGCACGCTCGGCGCGGTCGTGTCGGACGTGCTGCCGACCTGCGAGATCGAGATCCCGGTGGTCGATCCCACCCCGCCGAGCGGGACGGCGTGGTCCAGCCCGACGAACTTGCCGCCGTGGGTCCACAGCGTCGGCTTGAGCATGGTCGAGTACTTGACCTCGTCCCACGTCTTCCAGTCGTCGAGCAGCAGGCCGCCCGTGTCGCCCGAGTTCGGGTTGAGCACCCAGAACGTCTGGCTGAGCCGCCGCTCGGCGATGAGGTCGCGCAGCGCGGCCATCCACTTGTCCTGCCGCGGGTCCTGCCCGAGCCGGCCGCCCCACTCGCCGATGAGCAGCGGCGCGATGTCCTCGTCGTGGATGAACAGCCAGTTCGGCCCCCAGACGTCCGCGGTGAGCGACGCCTTGTCGAAGTCCTTCTGGAACCACTTCTGGTCGAAGACGAGCGGCCCGTAGTCGTGCGGCGAGTAGACGAGCTGGTCCTGGTTCGCCCCGAGGTCGATCGGGAAGTCGCGCACGCCGCGCAGGTTCCCGCCCCACCATGTCCCGTAGTAGTCGGTGAGGCCGGTCGACGTCCACGAGACGCCGGGCTTCGGGTAGATCTCGATCCCCTCGACGAACACCAGCCAGTTCGGGTTGATCGCGAGGATCTTCTTCGAGGCCGTCTCGGCGAAGTGCTTGAAGTTGTCCTTGTCGGTCGAGCCGTCCCACTTGGCGCGCTCGGTCGACCCCTGCGTGCCGTGCGGCTCGTTCTTGATGTCGGCGCCGACGATCGTGTCGTCGTCCTTCCAGCGCGTCGCGGCCCACTCCCACCCGGCGTACACGTCGTCGGTGGTGATCGAGCCCTTCCACCACATGTTGTAGACGTGCCCGGAGTTGTCGGCCTCGGCGGAGTGCACGTCGAGGAACACCTTGATGCCGTACTTCTGGCACAGGGTCAGCCAGTACTCGAAGATCTGCAGGCTGTTCTTGCCCTCGAGCTCCGGGTTCGCGTACGTGTTGACGTTCGGCTTGAGGAAGGTGCCGGCCTTCCACTCGAGCAGCAGCTGCGTCGAGATGGGGACACGCACGACGTTGATGCCGCGGTCGGCCATCTGCTTCGTGATCTCGGTGACGTTGCCCGACCACAGGCCGTGGAACACCCGCTCGCTGGCGTTGAACCCGAACCAGTTGACGCCCGAGAGGACGGCCTCCTTGCCGGTTGAGTCGACGATGGTGTTGCCCTGGACGTGCAGCCAGTCGTCGCCGGCCGCGGCCTGCGCGGGTGCGGTGACGAGGGTCAGGGGGGCGGCGAGGACGGTCGCGGCCAGCAGGCCCGTGACCGTCCGGCGTACGGGCCGGCGGTGTCGTGTGGGGGAGTGCACGGGTTCTCCTCGGGAGTCGTCGAGCGGGTCCCGGTGGTGCGGCCGGGTCGGACGGTCCGGCCGGCCGTGTGGTGGGCCGGACAGACGGGAGCGGGGGTACAACCGGACAAAC
>NZ_BIMR01000264.1 GCF_004306155.1 Cellulomonas biazotea | reverse complement strand
CGCCCTCGACGGTGAGGGAGCCGCCGACGGCGCCCAGGAGGAAGTGGTGGACGACCTTGTGCACGCGGCGGTCGTCGCCGCTGAACCAGTAGTCGATGACGCCGAGGCGGCGCAGCACGTGGCCGGTGATGCCGGTCTCCTCGGCGATCTCCCGGACGGCGGCCTGCTCGGGCGTCTCGGTGCCCTCGAGGTGGCCCTTCGGCAGGCACCACTCGAGGCGGCCCGCGCGGTTGCGGCGGGCGATCACGGCCGCCTGGTACACCCCGTCGCGCTGCTGCACGACGATGCCGCCCGCGGACGTCTCGTCGACGACCGGCAGGGGGGCCGGCACGGGCCGGACCGGGCTGTGCCGGGGGTCGATCCGCAGCGCGTGCCCGCCCGGCGGCGCAGGCACGCCTCCGGGGAGGGAGGGGTGCGCCTGGCTCGACATGCCGCCACTGTAACGACTCGTCGGGAGCGTCCGTCCCGCGTCGTGCGTGCTCCGTGCACCTGGCGTCCACCTCCTGTCCTCCCGCGCACGCGACGTGCACGCGACGCGCACGCGGTGCGCACGGGAGGGCCCGTGCGCGCGAGGCTGCGCGGCGGCGCGGACCGCACCCCCGGCGCCCGCCGACGGCGCGATCTGGCAGGCTTGGACGAGTGCCGCCCGTCGACCCGCCCACCGCGACCTCGCCCGACACCTCCGCCGCGCTCGTCACCCTCCGCAGGCGCGCTCTCGGGGTGCTCGCGGGGCTCTCGGGCGACGCGCTCGAGCTGGGCGAGCTGTTCCGCGCCGCGGGCCACGAGCTCGCGCTCGTCGGCGGGCCCGTCCGCGACGCGTTCCTGGGCCGGCTGAGCGCGGACCTCGACTTCACGACGTCGGCGACGCCCGACGAGACCGAGGCGATCCTCGCGCGGTGGGGCGACGCGCACTGGGACATCGGCCGGGAGTTCGGCACGATCGGCGCGCGGCGCATGCCCGGCGGGCGCAAGGGCAGCACGAAGGACGTCGTCGTCGAGGTGACGACGTACCGCACCGACGCGTACGACCCCACGTCCCGCAAGCCCGAGGTCGTCTTCGGCGACTCGCTCGAGGGCGACCTGTCGCGGCGCGACTTCACGGTCAACGCGATGGCGGTGCGCCTGCCCGACCTGTCGTTCGTCGACCCGTTCGACGGCCTCGCGGACCTCGCGCGCGGCGTGCTGCGCACCCCGGTCGACCCGCGGCAGTCGTTCGACGACGACCCGCTGCGCATGATGCGGGCGGCCCGGTTCGCGGCGCAGCTCGGGTTCACGGTCGACCCCGCCGCGCGCGCGGCGATCGAGGACATGGCGGGGCGGATCACGATCGTCTCCGCCGAGCGTGTGCGCGACGAGCTGTCGAAGCTCCTGGTGGCGGCGCAGCCGCGGCTCGGGCTCGAGGTGCTGGTCGACACGGGCCTCGCGGACCACGTCCTGCCCGAGCTGCCGGCCCTGCGCCTGGAGATCGACGAGCACCACCGCCACAAGGACGTCTACGAGCACTCGCTCATGGTCCTCGACAAGGCGATCGCGCTGGAGACCGGCCCGGACGGCCCCGTGCCCGGGCCGGACCTGGTGCTGCGCCTCGCGGCGCTGCTGCACGACATCGGCAAGCCCCGCACCCGCCGGTTCGAGGCGGGCGGCGGCGTGAGCTTCCACCACCACGAGGTCGTCGGCGCGAAGCTCGCCGCGAAGCGGCTCAAGGAGCTGCGGTTCGACAAGGCCACCGTGCAGGCCGTCGCGCGCCTCACCGAGCTGCACCTGCGGTTCCACGGGTACGGCGAGGGTGGCTGGACGGACTCCGCGGTCCGCCGCTACGTGACCGACGCCGGCCCGCTGCTGGAGCGGCTGCACCGGTTGACCCGCTCCGACTGCACGACCCGCAACGTCCGCAAGGCCGCGCGGCTCAAGGCGGCCTACGACGACCTGGAGGTGCGCATCGCGCGGCTGCAGGAGCAGGAGGAGCTCGCCGCGATCCGCCCCGACCTCGACGGCTCGCAGATCATGGCCGTCCTCGGCATCGGCCCCGGGCGCGAGGTCGGCGCCGCGTACAAGCACCTGCTGGAGCTGCGCATGGAGCGCGGGCCGCTCGGCGAGGACGTCGCACGCGAGGAGCTGCTGGCCTGGTGGCAGGCGCGCCCGACCGACTGACGGGGTCGGCGCACGGCGCGGCGGGTCAGGCGGCGCGGACGACGAGCAGGCACACGTCGTCCTCCTGGTGCACCCCGACGAGCGCGTCGACCAGCGCGTCGCGCACCCCCGCCGAGCCCGTGCCGTCGGGGACGGCCGCGAGGGTGCGCTCGAGCGCGTGCAGGCCGTCGGCGAGCGGCCGGTCACGGCGCTCGACCAGGCCGTCGGTGTAGAGGACGAGCGTCGACCCGGGCGGCACGTCGACGACACCGTCGGGCAGCAGCGGCACACCCGTCAGGCCGATGGGGGTCCGCAGGGCCGCGTCGAGCCGCACGACCTCGCCGCCGGGCAGCCGCAGGATCGGCGGCGGGTGCCCCGCCCGGGCATAGGTGAGGCGGACCCCGTCGTCGGTGCTCGACCAGCGGGCGTACACGCACGTCGCGATGTCGGCGAGGTCGAGCCCGCGCACGACGCCGTCGATCCGCCCGAGGACCTCACCGGGCGCGGCCGACTCCCACGCGTACGACCGCAGCAGCGAGCGCAGCTGGCCCATCGCGGCCGCGGCCCGCAGGTCGTGCCCGACGACGTCGCCGACCGCGAGCCCGACGGTGCCGTCGGGCAGCGGGAGCACGTCGAACCAGTCGCCGCCGACCTCCGCGAGGCGCCCCGACGGCAGGTACGACGCCGCGACGTCGAGCCCCGCGACGTCCGGGATCTCCGGCAGCAGGCTGTGCTGCAGCGTGAGGGCCGCGGTCCGCTGCGCGAGGAACAGCCGGACGTTCTCGAGCGCCAGGCCCGCGCGACGACCCAGGTGCGCGGCGGTGACGACGGTGCCGGGCGTGAAGCCGTCCTCCTTCTCGTGCACGAGGCACAGGACGCCGAGGACGCGCTCGCGGGCCCGCAGCGGCACGAGCAGGGCGCTGCCGAGGCCGAGGCGCTGCAGCAGGGCGAGCTGCTCCGGGGTCGTGCGGGCCGGGAGCGAGTCGACGTCCACGGGGAACGGCTCGGCGACGTACCCCGGCGGCGACGTCAGCGTCTCGCGCGTGCGGGGCGAGCGCTGCAACCAGCCGACGTCCTGCGCGCCGAGGCTGTCGGCGAGCGCGACGTCCGCAGCGTCGCTCGCGGCGACGTGCACGTGCTCGAACCGCCCGGCCTCGTCGGTGACGGCGACGAACCCCCACGTGGCCAGGGGCGGGATCGCGGCGTCCGCGAGGGCGTTGACCGCGTCGTGGTAGTCGAGGTGCATCGCGAGCTCGTCGCTGACGCGCGCGAGCAGGTCGAGCCGCGCCGTGGCCTGCGCGCCCAGGCCGTCCCCGCGGGCCTGCTCGGCGTCGACGCGTGCGGTGACGTCCGTCTGCACGGCGACGCGCCGCACGATGCGGCCGGTGTCGTCGCGGACCTGCGCGACGACGAGCTGGTTCCAGAACGGCGTGCCGTCGCGGCGGTAGTTGAGCAGCTGCACGGCGGCGGGACGGCCGGCGTCGATGGCGGTGCGCAGCGCCCCGACGGCGGCGAGGTCGGTGCCGGTGCCCTGCAGGAAGCGGCAGTTGCGGCCCACGACGTCGACCCCGAGGTACCCGGTGAGCCGCTCGAACGCGGCGTTCACCCAGACGATCGGGTCGTCGGGCCGGGTCGGGTCGGTCACGCACGCCGCGACGTCGCCGTCGACGAGCGCCCGCAGCAGCGCGTCGACGGGGACACCCGCGTCGAGGGCCGTCATCCGACGACCGCCGGGTCGGGGGCGGCACGCCGGGCCGTGCGCGCGGTCGCCGTCCCGTAGACGACCGCCCCGGCGACGTACCCGCACGCGAGGGCGACGAACAGGCCGCGGGACCACCCGGTGTCGGGCAGGGTCACGGCGCCGAGCGCGGCGGCGCCGACGAACGCCGCGTTGTAGAGCACGTCGTACAGGGCGAACGCGCGCCCGCGGAACGCGTCGTCGGTGTCACGCTGCACGATCGTGTCGACCGCGATCTTCGCGCCCTGCGCGGCGAGCCCCAGGGCGGCCGCCCCGACGAGCACGGCCGTGCGGGTCACCGTGAGCGCGAGCAGCGTCTGGCTGACCGCCGCGAGGCTCAGGCACAGGACGATCCACGTGTGCGGCCCCGTGCGGGGCGACAGGACCGGGGTGAGGACGACGGCGAGCGCGAAGCCCACGGCCGACGCGGCGAGGACCGTCGCGAACGTCGTCAGCCCCGCCGCGGCGTCGGTCGGGTCCGACAGCAGGTTGCGGGCGATGAGGATGCTCGCGATGAACGTCGCGCCGTACAGGAACCGGTGGGTCGCCATGATGCCGAGCGCGTACGCGGGCGTGCGGCGGGCGACGAGGTGCCGCGCGCCGGCGACGAGCCCGCGCGCCAGGGTGCCGAGCGCGGCGCGCAGCTGCGTCGGGTCGGCGCGCTCGACCGGGCCGAGCTGGTCGCGGCCCAGGCGCGTCGCGAGCGC
>NZ_BIMR01000263.1 GCF_004306155.1 Cellulomonas biazotea | reverse complement strand
GGGCCGGGGCCGGGCGGTGACGGCGAGCCCCGCCGCCGCGGCGAGCGCGACGAGCGCGGCGGGCACCGGCAGCGCGCCGGGCCCGGTGACGTCGACGACGGCGGAGCCGAGCGCGGCGCCGACGGCGATGCCGAGGTTGAACAGGACGGGGATGACCGTCGCCGCGGTGGACCGGTGCTCGGGACCGGCGAGCCGCATGATGGTCGTCTGCGCGAGCGGCGGCAGCGCACCCGTGGTGACCCCCCAGGCGGCGACGACGAGGACGGCGACGGCGGGGTGTGCGCGGACGGCGAGCAGCGCGACGAGCGAGGCGGCGACGAGCACGACGGTCACCAGCAGCGTCGCGGCGGGCCGGCGGTCCCCGATCCGCCCGACGACGACGACCCCGACGGCCGACGCCACGCCGAACAGCAGCAGGAGCCCGCTGACGCCGCCCGGCAGGTGCGCGGCGGGCTGCTCGACGAGTCGCGTGACGAAGGTGAACGCGGCGAAGTGGCCGACGAGGACGAGCCCGACGAGGCCGGCGACGACGAGCAGCGGCCGCAGGACTGCCCGCCCGTCGACGGCCACCTCGGCGACGTCGCCCGACGACCCGCCCGCCGCGGCCCCTGCCGCGGGCGGTGCGCCGACGCTCCTGGCGAGAGGGGCACGCGCGGGCGCCGCGACGACGACGCCCCGGACGAGCACCGCGGCGACGACGGCGAGCACCGCGAGCGCGACGAACGCCCCGCGCCAGTCCCAGGCCTGCGCGACGACGCTCGCGAGGGGTGTCCCGAGGACGGTGCCGAGCGTCGCGCCGCTGAGGACGACGGCGACGGCGCGGGCGAGGTGACCGGGGTCGACGACGTCGGAGGTGTGCGCGTTGACGCTGGCCCACAGGAGCCCGGTCGCGGCGGCCCCGAGGACGCGCGCCCCGGCGGCGACCTCGTAGGCGGGGGCGAACGCGGTGAGCGCGGACGCGACGGCGAACACCGCGAGCGCCCCGGCGACGACGGTGCGGCGGTCGAACCGGGCGGTGAGCCGCACGAGCGGGAAGGTCGTGACGACGACGGTGGCGGCCCACAGGGACACGAGGAGGCCGGTGCGCGCCTGCGGGACGTCGAGGTCGGCGCTCATCGCGGGGAGCACGGCGGTGGGGAGCATCTCGCCGGTGACCATGACGAAGGTCGCGCCGCCGAGGACGAGGAGGCTGGGCCAGGGAAGCCGTCGCTGGGTGGTGTCCATGTCCGTGACGCTAAAGTTTGACATCAGTGTGAAGGTCAAGGGGTCGCGCCGAGGTCGTCGCGCAGAGCGGAGGTCGTCGTGAAGATCGGTGAGCTGTCCCGGCGGACGGGCGTCTCGACGCGCCTGCTGCGCTACTACGAGGAGCAGGGCCTCATCGCCCCGGCCCGCGCGGCGAACACCTACCGCGAGTACGACGAGGCGGACGTCGCGCAGGTGGAGCGCGCGGTGGAGCTGGTCAAGGCGGGGCTCCCGACGAAGCTCGCGAGAGTCGTCCTCGACCTGGAGCAGACGCAGGAGGAGGACCTCGCGGCGGCGTGCCCGCGGACCGTCGCGCAGATGCTCGCGACCGAGCTCGACGGGCTCGACGCACGCATCGCGTGCCTCACGTCGAGCCGCCGCACGATCCACGACTTCCTCGTGCGCACGTCGCACGCCGCCGAGGTCCTGGAGGCGGCCCGGACCCCGGCCTGACCGCGGGCCGGGCGCTCAGCGACGCGCCGCCGACGGTCCGTCGCCGCCCCCCACGGGCGCACGGCACCGGTCCTGCTATTCCGTTATGACTCCAGTCATCGCTACCATGCACCCCGTCTGGATCGCACCACCGACGGAGGTCCGCTGTGTTGCATCGCCGCAAGCTCACCGTCCTCGTCTCGGCGCTCGTCCTCGCAGGCGCCGCCGTCGCGACTCCCGCCGCAGCCCTCGACGACCCCGCCCGCCACGGCCACGGCCACGGCCCGACCGCCCCCGAGAAGTTCGTCAAGAAGGTGTCCGAGCGTGCCGTCTACCGGCACCTGCAGGAGCTCCAGCGGATCGCCGACCGCAACGACGGCAACCGCGCCGCCCTCACCCCCGGGTACGAGGCGAGCGCCCGGTACGTCGAGAAGACCCTCCGCAAGGCCGGCTACACCACCACGCGCGACCCCTTCACGTTCGACCTCGAGGTCGTCGACGCCGCCACCCTCACCGTCGCGGGCGGCGAGACCTACGACGTCGACCAGATGACCTTCGCGGTGAACACACCCGTCGGCGGCATCACCGCACCCCTCGCCCTGCCCGCCGCCCCCGACACCCTCGGCTGCACCGCCGCCGACTGGGCCGGCACCTCCGTCGCCGGCAGCATCGCGCTCGTCAGCCGCGGCGGGTGCACCTTCGCCATCAAGGTGACCAACGCAGAGGCTGCCGGCGCCGTCGGCGTCGCCGTCTACAACAACGTCCCCGACGTCCTGCTCAACGGCACCCTCGGCGCCGAGGGCATCGCGAGCGTGCCCGCCGCCGGGCTCACGCAGGCCGACGGCCAGGCGCTCGCCGCCCAGGCCGCCGCCGGACCCGTCACCGTCACCCTCGACACCCGCGCCCACCCCGAGACCCGCGAGAGCTTCAACGTCATCGCGCAGACCCGCGCCGGGCGCACGGACAACGTCGTCATGCTCGGGGCGCACCTCGACGGCGTCGAGGACGGCCCGGGCATCAACGACAACGGCACCGGCTCGGCCGTGCTGCTCGAGACCGCCGTCCAGCTCGGCAAGGACAAGAGGCTCCCCAACGCCGTGCGGTTCGCGTGGTGGGGCGCCGAGGAGCTCGGGCTCATCGGCTCGACCGCGTACGTCGAGGACCTCGTCGCGCAGCCCGGCGAGATCGACAAGATCGCGACCTACCTCAACTTCGACATGGTCGGCTCGCCGAACTACATCATCGGCGTGTACGACGCCGACCAGTCGACGCACCCGGCGCCCGTCCCCGTGCCGCCCGGCTCCGCCGAGACCGAGGACGTCCTCACCGGCTGGTTCGACTCCATCGGCCAGCCCTGGGTCGACACCCAGTTCTCCGGCCGGTCCGACTACCAGGCGTTCATCCTCAACGGCGTCCCCGCGTCCGGGCTGTTCACCGGCGCCGACGGCGTCAAGACCGACGCCGAGGTCGCGCTGTTCGGCGGGACCGCCGGCATCACGCACGACCCGAACTACCACTCGCCCGGCGACGACCTGTCGAACGTCAACCGCAAGGCGCTGCGGATCATGACGGCCGCGGTCGCCTACGCGACGTACAGCCTGGCGCTCGACACGTCCGCCGTGAACGGCGTGGAGAGCCCCACCGACCCGCGTCCCGGGCACGGCCACGGCCCTGGCAAGGGGCGCAACGACGTCGGGCGGAACGGCCACCAGGAGGGGTGGGACCGGGCCGCCTGACCGGACACGCACCCGCGCCGGCCCGGAGGAGGGACCGGCCGGCGCGGGTGCGGAGCCGGCGCGGGCCGG
>NZ_BIMR01000262.1 GCF_004306155.1 Cellulomonas biazotea | reverse complement strand
CGCACCGAGAGCGAGCAGCGCCCCCGCCAGGACGCCCTCGCGGGCCTCGAGGCGGCGCTCGACGCCCGCCTCGCCCCGGCCGAGCAGCGCGACGACCGGCCCGCCCGCGGCGAGACCGGCGAGCGTCGGTCGCGTCGTTCCGGCCGGGGCCAGGGCGCCCCGGAGGACCAGCGCGCCGACGACGCCCGTCAGCAGGGCCAGCAGGTGGGTCGCGGTCAGCAGGCCGCCGGTCAGCAGGCCGGCACCGCGCAGGGCACCGGCCAGCAGGCGGGCACCGCCCAGCAGGGCGCCCAGCGTCAGCCGAACCAGCAGAACCAGCAGTTCGACGAGGACGACGAGCGCGGCGGACGCCGTCGCCGCTCGCGCGACCGCTACCGCGACCGGGACCGCAAGCGCGGCCGTGGCCGCACGGGCGCGCCGGACGTCGCCGGCCTCGACGACATCGAGGTCACCGACGACGACGTCCTGCTGCCCGTCGCGGGCATCCTCGACGTGCTCGACTCGTACGCGTTCGTCCGCACGTCGGGCTACCTGCCCGGTGCGAGCGACGTGTACGTCTCGCTCAACCAGGTGAAGAAGTCCGGCCTGCGCCGCGGCGACGCGATCACCGGCGCGGTCCGCCAGCCCCGCGAGGGCGAGCAGCAGCCGCAGGGCAACCGGCCGAGCAAGTTCAACGCGCTCGTGCGCCTCGACTCGGTCAACGGCCTCTCGCCCGACGAGGCTCGCCAGCGTCCGGAGTTCACCAAGCTCACGCCGCTGTACCCGCAGGAGCGGCTGCGCCTGGAGACCGAGCCGACGCGCCTGACGCCGCGCGTCATCGACATCGTCGCCCCCATCGGCAAGGGCCAGCGCGGCCTCATCGTCGCGCCCCCGAAGGCCGGCAAGACGATCGTCATGCAGCAGATCGCCAACGCGATCACCGCGAACAACCCCGAGGTCCACCTCATGGTCGTGCTCGTCGACGAGCGCCCCGAGGAGGTCACGGACATGGAGCGGACGGTCAAGGGCGAGGTCATCGCCTCGACCTTCGACCGCCCCGCGTCGGACCACACGATCGTCGCGGAGCTCGCGATCGAGCGTGCGAAGCGCCTGGTCGAGCTCGGCCAGGACGTCGTGGTGCTGCTGGACTCGCTGACCCGTCTGTCGCGCGCGTACAACCTGGCCGCGCCGGCGTCGGGCCGCATCCTGTCGGGCGGTGTCGACGCGTCCGCGCTCTACCCGCCGAAGCGGTTCTTCGGCGCCGCGCGCAACATCGAGAACGGTGGCTCGCTCACCATCCTCGCGTCGGCGCTGGTCGAGACCGGCTCCAAGATGGACGAGGTCATCTTCGAGGAGTTCAAGGGCACCGGGAACATGGAGCTGCGCCTGTCCCGGTCGCTCGCGGACAAGCGCATCTTCCCGGCGGTCGACGTCAACGCGTCGGGCACGCGCCGCGAGGAGATCCTCATGTCGCACGACGAGCTGAAGATCATCTACAAGCTCCGTCGCGTCATGGGCGCGCTCGACCAGCAGCAGGCCATCGAGCTGCTCATCGGCAAGCTCCGCGAGACCAAGTCGAACGTCGAGTTCCTGCTCCAGGTGCAGAAGACGACGCCGGGCAACGCGATCGGCGACGGCGACGTCGGCCGCACGGTCTGACGCACCGCACGCCACGACGGCCCCGCGCTCCCCGGAGGGAGGCGGGGCCGTCGTCGCGCGGAGCGCCGGTGCGGCCGGGCCGCACCCTCGTCGCCCGAGAGTCGCCGCCCCCCGGTGTCGGCGGCTGGTGCCAGGCTGTTTCCGTCGGGTCGGTGACGAGCGGCTCGGTGCGCGAACGACGCGGGTGCGCGGTCGGACGGTCGGGAGGCGACGTGGTCGACGAGCTGCTGGTGGGACGGGTCCGGGAGGTCGTCGGCGCGCGCGTGCCGGTCGTCGAGCGGCGGATGTTCGGCGGGGTGGCGTTCCTCGTCGGCGGGCACATGGCCGTCGGCGTGAGCGGACGTCAGGGCGCACTCATGGTCCGCGTCCCGCCGGACGACACGCAGCGGCTGCTCGCCGAGCCGGGGGCGCGACCGTTCGAGATGCGCGGCAAGGCGCTCGTGGGCTGGCTGCTCGTCGAGCCCGGGGTCGTCGCCGACGACGACGAGCTGCACCACTGGGTCGACGTCGGCCTCGCGCACGCGGGGTCGCTGCCCGCGAAGGACGCCTGACCCGTCACGGTCGCGCGCCGAGCTGATCGCCGTGCTCACCCCACCGCGCCCGGCAGGCACGGCCCCTCGCCCACGTGGGCGGCGGACCGTGCGGGCACGTCACCCCCGGGGCACGTGGAACGCGTCCGGTGCGGCGATCCGGGCCGTCGTGCGGCCGGGCCAGAACTGCTGGTACGTCCGACGTCGCCCGCAGCGGACGCAGGTCGCCGTGCGCAGGGTGGAGGTACCGGGGTCAGGGGTCTTGCCGTCGGGGTTGCCGCGGAAGACGTGCATGCACACCGTCATTGGTGCTCAGCTCCTCGTGAGTGCTCGTGCTCGCATCCTCCACCCGCGCGCGCCGCGGCGTGAGGGGTGGGCCTGGGGCGACCTCGACTAATCCACGATGTGAGATTCGCATCCCTAGAGCGTCCTGACCAGCGGCGATACGCACCCGGCAAAGCGGACGCCGAGGAGGGGGCCACGCCGGGCGGCATGCCGGGCGCGCTGCTAGCGTGCCCGGCATGAACCGGTACGGGTGGGGGCGTCCGGCAGTGGGCGTCATGGTGGTCGGGCTCGCGTGCGGGCTTCTCGCGGGGTGCGCGGCGGGCGAGGAGCCTGTCGACGCGGTCGGGACGTGGGGCGAGGACGCCGAGGGGGAGCCGCACCTCGTCCTCGCCGAGGACGGCACGGCGACCGGCAGCGACGGGTGCAACCGGATGAGCGGGGACTGGTCCGAGGGCGAGGACGGCGACGTCACGTTCGGGTGTTCGCGATCACCTCGATGGCGTGCGAGGGCGTCGACACCTGGCTCTCGGGCGCGTCGACCGCCGAGGTCGAGGGCGACGACCTCGTCGTGCGGGACGAGTCCGGCGAGGAGATCGGCACGCTCGTCCGCTCGTCCTGAGCCGGCGGGTGGACGGCGCGCTCGGGTCGGGCCGTCCGGCCGGGAAGATTTCGGGGCTCGCCGTCGTTCTGGCACAATCGACTGTTGGTCTGCGGTTCACCCGTGCGCGCAGCGCGCCGGGACCCGGGGACACCCCAACAAGGAGAAGCCCTGTGAAGTCTGACATCCACCCGGAGTACGTGGTCACCGAGGTCACGTGCACCTGCGGGAACACGTTCGTCACGCGTTCGACGGTGACGAACGGCAAGATCCACGCCGACGTCTGCAGCGCCTGCCACCCGTTCTACACGGGCAAGCAGAAGATCCTCGACACCGGTGGCCGCGTGGCCCGGTTCGAGGCGCGCTACGGCAAGAAGGCCAACTAGCACCCTCGCAGCGCCGGTGCCCGGCGCGGACGACTGCCCTCCATGGCAGTGTCCGCACGGGTACCGGCGCTGCTGCGTTGTCCGGGTCCCGCGCGGGTCGGCGCGGTCCCGGCGCGCCGGTCCGTGACGGTCGCGCGGACCACCGGAGAACCCGCACGTGGCCGTCACGCCCAGGAGGACCCCCATGAGCGAGGCCTACGCCGCCGCGCAGACGCTGCTCGACGAGCACGCGCAGATCGAGGCGCAGCTCGCCGACCCCGCGGTGCACGCCGACGCCGGGCTCGCCCGCCGGCTGGGCCGCCGCTACGCCGAGCTCGGCCGCGTGGCACAGGCCTACCGCGCGTGGCGGTCGGCGGCCGACGACGCGGACGCCGCCGCGGAGCTCGCCGAGGTCGACGACGCCTTCGCCGCCGAGCTCCCCGCGCTGCGGGAGGCGGCCCGCACGGCCGAGGCCCGGCTGCGCGACGTCCTCGTGCCCCGTGACCCTGACGACGCGCGCGACGTCATCCTCGAGATCAAGGCCGGTGAGGGCGGCGAGGAGTCGGCGCTGTTCGCGGGCGACCTGCTGCGCATGTACACGCGGTACGCCGAGCGGATGGGCTGGGCGACGCAGGTCCTGGAGTCGACCGAGTCCGGCCTCGGCGGG
>NZ_BIMR01000261.1 GCF_004306155.1 Cellulomonas biazotea | reverse complement strand
CGCCTGCCGCCACACCGCCGCGGTCCCGATGAGGGCGACCGCGGCCCCGGCCGCCCCCAGCGCGGCCGCGTCGCGCGACCCGACGCGTCGACCGGCGACCGCGACGCGACCCTGCACGCCCTCGAGCAGCACGTCGAGGCACTCCGGGCTCGACCACCGCGGCGTCCAGCCGGCCGCGAGCAGCCGGTCGGACGCGACCGTCCACGGGTAGACCACGAACGCGAGCTCGGACGCGGGCGCGGGCAGCACGCCGACCCGGTGCAGCCGCTCGGCCGTCCCGAAGGCCGTCGTCGGGGCGAGCTCGACGCGGCGCATCCCGGCGGCGGCCTCGACCTGCGACGGGGACAGCACATCGATGGCGCCGACGGTCAGCGCCCCGGTCAGGCCGTGCTCGACGGCGAACCGGGCCGCGGACGCGACGTCGTCGACGTGCACGAACTGCCACTGCCGCACCGCCCCGCGCACGGTGAGCAGGCGCGGCGCCTCGAAGTGGCGCGTGACGAACGTGTCGACGCCGGGCCCGACGAGCGCCGCGGGCCGCAGCACGGTGACGAGCGGGGTCCGGCGGCGCGCGGCGCGGGCGACGACGGCCTCGACGGCGACGAGCTCGGCGACGAGCCCGTCCCGGGGGGCGTCGGTGCTGCGGGGCAGCGGGTCGCGGTCGTGCACGACCGGACGGTCGGGCGCGGCACCGTGCACCACCGCCGAGCCGACGACCACCACGTGCCGGACGCCGACCGCCCGGGCGGCCGCGAGCACGTGCTGCGCCTGCGCGACGGCGGCGGCCTGCCGGTCCCGCGGCGAGGGGCCGGCCTGCAGCGCGAGGTCCCCGGTGTGCGCGACGAGGACGACGACGTCCGCGCCGACCAGCGCGCTCTGCGGCTCCTGCTCGGGCAGCTCGTCCACGGCCCGGGCGTCCTCCCATGCGGCGCGCACGGCGGTCGCGACGGGACCGGTGCCCACGACGACGACCCGGTCCGGGGCGCGCCCGTCCGCACCGGCGTGCTCCGTCCCGCCGTCCGTCACGTCGTCCCGCCCGGCGCGCCGACCCCCGGCCGTGCGCCCTGAGCGAACCTGCCCGCTCACCATCCCTCGTTCCTGCGCTGCGTGGTTACCGTGGTCGCAGCCGGCCCCATCGTCGCAGGAGGACCCCGTGAGCCCCGACAACCCCGCCGTGCCCGGGCCCGACGGGCCCGAGAACCCCGCCTGGGAGCAGATGCTGCGCGCCATGCTCGGGGAGGGCGCCGACGACGCGATCCGCGAGATGCGCGCGCGCGGCTTCGACCCCGCCGCGATGGCCTCGGCGTCCGGGCTGCCCGACGACCCGCGCGTGGTCGAGCAGGCCGTCGCGCAGATCCGCCGGCTGCTCGCCGCGTCGGGCGACGACCCCGTGAACTGGCAGATGGCGCACGACCTGGCCCGCCAGCAGGCGTCGGTCGGCGGCGACCCGTCGCTCACGCCCACGCAGACGCGCGAGGTTCACGAGGCGCTGTCCGTCGCCGAGCTCTGGCTCGACGCGGTCACGGACCTCCCGCCCGCGGCCGGGACGCCGCACGCGTGGAGCCGCGCCGAGTGGGTCGAGGCGACCCTGCCGACGTGGCGCACGCTCACCGAGCCCGTCGCGGCGTCGCTGTCCTCCGCGCTCGTCGACGCGCTCGGGTCCAGCCTGCCCGAGGAGGCCGCCGACGCGCTGCCCGGCGGGCTCGACCCGTCGCTGCTGCTGCGCCAGCTCGGCTCCGCGGTGTTCGGCATGCAGGTCGGCCAGGGCGCGGGCACGCTCGCGCGCGAGGTCTTCGGGACGACGGACATCGGCCTGCCGCTGCTCGACTCCCCCGCCCCGGCGCTCGTGCCCGCCAACGTCGACGCGTTCGCCGAGGGGCTCGACGCGCCGCCGGACGAGGTCCGCCTGTTCCTCGCGCTGCGCGAGGCGGCCGCGACGCGGCTCTTCACGCACGTGCCGTGGCTGCGCGCGCACCTCATGGCGACCGTCGAGGCCTACGCGCGCGGCATCTCGATCGACGTCGACCAGCTCGAGGAGGCCGTCCGGTCCATCGACCCGACGGACGCCGCCGCGCTGCAGGCCGCCCTGTCCGGCGGGGTGTTCGCCCCGCACACGACGCCCGAGCAGCGCGCTGCGCTCGAACGGCTCGAGACCGCCCTCGCGCTCGTCGAGGGCTGGGTCGACGAGGTGACGGCCGCCGCCGCGATCGCGCACCTGCCGCACACCGTCGCGCTGCGCGAGATGATCCGGCGCCGTCGCGCGGCCGGCGGGCCCGCGGAGCAGGCCTTCGCCAACCTGGTCGGCCTCGAGCTGCGCCCCCGGCGCCTGCGGGACGCGTCCGCGCTGTGGGCGCTGATCGCCCGCGACAACGGGCCGTCGGCCCGCGACGCCGTGTGGGACCACCCCGACCTCATGCCGACGACCGAGGACCTCGACGACCCCGCGGGCTACGCCGCGCGGCGTGCCACGGCCGTCGACGACGCCGCCGAGGTCGACCGCGCCCTGGCGCAGATCCTCGGCGAGGACCCGCAGACACCCCGCGAGGACTGAGGCTCCGCGCCCGCGCGGTCAGCCGCCGCGCGGGCGGACGGCCCCGGCCCCGCCGACGCGCAGGGCACCGAGGTCCGCACGGGTGCGTCAGGACGACGAACGCACGGGTGCGTCTGGCAGGACGACGACCGCACGGGCGCGTCCGTCAGGACGGGGTCTCCGCGCCGACGGCGTCCTCCGGGACGGTCTCCGCCACGACGGTCTCGACGGCCAGCAGGTCCTCCAGCTCGGCCTCGGTCCCGCGCCCGACGGGGCGCCGGGTGCGGCCGGTCGTGTCGTCGGCGGGCTCGTCGGCCGACCCCGCCGGCTCGTCGTCGACCGCCGCACCGGGGCGCGTCGGGTGCTCGCCGCTCTCGTCGTCACCGCGGTCGGCCGCGTAGGCGACCCCCTCGAGGAAGCCGCGCGCCCGCTGCGTGCGCGGGTACGCGTCGAGCTCCGCCCAGAAGTCCGGGCCGTGGCCGGCGTGCAGCAGGTGCGCGAGCTCGTGCAGCAGCACGTAGTCGACGACCCAGCGCGGCATCCCGCGCAGGCGGTCGGACAGCCGGATCGTGCCGTCGCTCGGCGTGCACGACCCCCAGCGACGCCCCTGGTTCGTGGACCACGCGACGCTCGTCGGCCGCGCCCGGCCCCCGAGGTACCGGGTGGACAGGTCGGCGGCGCGCGCGGCCAGCTCCTCGTCCGAGGGTCGGCGACGTCGCTCCTGCGCCGCGAGCCGCGTGAGCATGCGGCGGACCCACTCGTTCTCCTGCGCGCGCGTGAACCGCGCCGGGATCGCCACGACGGTCCGCTCACCCTCGCGCCACGCCGTGACGGTGCGCGCGCGCCTGCGTGACCGGCGGACCTCGACCTGCGACAGGTCGTACGTGGGGTGCACACCTGAACGCTAGCCCTCCGCACCCCCGCGGGCCTGCTCTTCACCCGCCTGCGCGCGGCGCGTCCCGCATGATCACGGGCCTGCGCACCCCTCCCGCCGCTACTGTGGACGACGCTCGGGCCTTCTCCGCGAAGCGTCCGGCCGCCGGCACCGTCTCCCGGTCCGGTGCTCGACACCGACGGAGGACCACATGGCCGACACGTATGCAGGCGAGTTCTACTGCGTGAAGTGCAAGGAGAAGCGCGAGGCGGAGGGCGAGGTCGTCATCTCCGAGTCCGGGCGACGCATGGCGAAGGCGACCTGTCCCGTGTGCGGCACCAAGCTCAACCGCATCCTCGGCAAGGCCTGAGCCTCGTCACCTCGAGGGCGCCGTCCGGTCGGGCGGCGCCCTTCGTATGCCCTGACCTGGTACGACGGCGGCGCGCGGCGGGTCCGGCGGCGCGGCGGCACAGGCTGTGGACGGCGTCCGCGGGCCTGCCGTCGGCGGTGCGACAGTGGCGCCACCGTCGAGGAGGAGCCCATGCGTCTGCGTCCTGGCCTGCGCGTCCTGCGCCGCAGCACCACCGAGGTGCAGGTCGGCACCGACCCCCGGTGGGCCGTCCGGCTGGTCGACCTGACGCCCGCGCAGGTGCACGCCCTGACCTCCCTCGACCACACGGGCGACCTGCGTGCGCCGGAGCTCGCCCCGCTGGTCGGGCTCCTCGACGAGGCAGGCCTGACGACGCGCGCGGCCGCCCGCCGCGTGACGACCGGGCCGCCCGGCGCCGACGCCGACGCGTGGTCGCTGCTCCTCGCCGACGGCGACGGGGCGAGGCTCGTCGCGGCGCGCACCGAGCGCGCGGTGGGCGTCGTCGGGCTCGGGCCCACCGGCCTCGGCACGGCAGTCGCGCTCGCTGCCGCCGGGGTCGGCCGCGTGCTGCTCGACGACGACGGCCCGGTGCGATCGACGGACGTCGGCCCGTGCGGCTACCGGTGGGGCGACATCGGCGCGGACCGGGCCGTCGTCGCTGCCCGCATCCTGCGCGACACCGCTCCCCGCGTCCGGGTCGACGGCACCGAGCCGCCGGACCTCGTCGTCGTCGTGGAGCACGGCGCGGCGGACCCGGCCCGCTCGACGGTGCTCCTCGGCTCGGGCACCCCGCACCTGTCGGTCGTGGTGCGCGAGGCGGACACCGTCGTCGGTCCGCTCGTCGTCCCCGGTGGTGGACCGTGCCTGCGGTGCCTCGACCTGCACCGCGCGGACGCGGACCCGGCCTGGCCGACACTCGTCGCCCAGCTCGGTGCGACCCGCGGACCGCGTGGCGCTGCACCCCGGGACGCGGTGGAGGTCGGGGTCGTCGCCGGGACGTGCGCGGCGCTCACGGCGGCCGCGGTCCTCGCGCACCTCGACGGTGTCGAGCGTGCGCGAGCCGGCGTCACCTACGAGGTGGGCGTGCCCGACGCGGTCCCCCGGGTACGCG
>NZ_BIMR01000260.1 GCF_004306155.1 Cellulomonas biazotea | reverse complement strand
CCCCCCCCCCCGCCGCTCGCAGGTCCGGGCCGTCGGGGCAGGTCAGGCGTTGCCGTCGAACAGGGAGGTCACCGACCCGTCGTCGAACACCTCGCGGATCGCGCGCGCGAGGAGCGGCGCGATCGACAGCACCGTGAGCTTGGGGAAGCGGGCCTCGTCCTCGATCGGCAGGGTGTCCGTGACGATCACCTCACGCGCGCCGCTCTCCTGCAGGCGCTCCGCCGCCGGGTGCGACAGCACGCCGTGCGTCGCCGCGACGATGACGTCCTTCGCGCCCGCCTCGAGCACCACGCGCACCGCGCCCGCGATCGTGCCGCCGGTGTCGATGAGGTCGTCGACGAGCACGCACGAACGGCCCTCGACCTCGCCGACGACGCGGTTCGCGACCGTCTTGTTGGGGCTGCGGATGTCGCGCGTCTTGTGCACGAACGCGAGCGGTCCCCCGCCGAGCTTCGCGGCCCACTGCTCGGCGACGCGGATCCGGCCCGCGTCGGGCGAGACGACCGTCACGTTCGAGGTGTCGACGCGCGTGCGCACGTAGTCGATGAGCGTCGGCATCGCCCACAGGTGGTCGACCGGCCCGTCGAAGAAGCCCTGGATCTGCGCGGTGTGCAGGTCCACGCTCATGAGGCGGTCGGCACCGGCGGTCTTGAACAGGTCCGCCAGCAGGCGGGCGGAGATCGGCTCGCGGCCGCGGTGCTTCTTGTCCTGCCGGGCGTACCCGTAGAACGGCGTCACCACCGTGATCGTCTTCGCGGACGCCCGCTTGAGGGCGTCGACCATGAGCAGCTGCTCCATGATCCACTGGTTGATCGGCCGCGCGTGCGACTGCAGGACGAACGCGTCCGAGCCGCGCACCGACTCGCCGAACCGCGTGTAGATCTCGCCGTTGGCGAAGTCGTACGCCGTCGTCGGCACGAGCTCGATGCCGAGGTGCTCCGCGACGTCCGTCGCGAGCTCCGTGTGCGCACGGCCGGAGACGAGCACCAGCCGCTTCTCGCCGTCGTTGGTGACGATGCCGGTCATCGAGCGGAGTCCTCCGTGGTGGTGCCGGCCGGGTCGGCGAGCGGGGCGGGCTGGTCGGGGAGCTGGGGCGGCGGGGTCTGCCGGGGTCCGCTCGCGGCCTGCGCGGCACGCTCACGCTCGGCACGGGCCTGGGGCGACAGGTCGCCGTCCTGCCCGGCCGACGCGCGGCGGGCCGCGTCCGCGGCGGGCGTGCCCTCGCGGGCCCGGGCCACCCAGCCCTCGATGTTGCGCTGCGCGCCGGCCGACACCCCGAGCGCACCGGCCGGCACGTCGCGGCGGATGACCGACCCGGCTCCCGTGTACGCGCCGTCGCCGATCGTCACGGGCGCGACGAACATGTTGTCCGCACCCGTGCGGGCGTACGAGCCGATCGTCGTGTGGTGCTTGTTCACGCCGTCGTAGTTGACGGTCACCGACGCGGCACCGATGTTCGTGTGCTCGCCGATCGTCGCGTCGCCGACGTAGGACAGGTGCGGCACCTTCGAGCCCGTGCCGATCTGCGCGTTCTTCGTCTCGACGAACGTGCCGATCTTGCCGTCGGCGCCGAGCACCGTGCCGGGACGCAGGTAGGCGAACGGCCCGACGGACGCGCCCTCGCCGATCACCGCGAGCGACCCGTGCGTCCGGCTCACCGTCGCGCGCGGCCCGACCTCGACGTCGGTCAGCGTCGTGTCCGGTCCGACCGTGGCGCCCTCGCGGACGACCGTCGCACCGTGCAGCTGCGTGCCGGGCAGGAGCGTCACGTCGCGCTCGAGCTCGACGTCCACGTCGACCCACGTCGTCGCGGGGTCCACGACCGTCACGCCCTCGCGCATCCAGTCCTCGAGAAGGCGCCGGTTGAGCTCGGCGCGCAGCCGCGCGAGCTGCACGCGGTCGTTGACGCCCTCGACGAGCACCGGGTCGTCCGTGCGCAGCGCGCGCACGTGCCCGCCGCCCGCC
Organism: Cellulomonas biazotea; assembly: GCF_004306155.1. Classification (GTDB taxonomy): domain Bacteria; phylum Actinomycetota; class Actinomycetes; order Actinomycetales; family Cellulomonadaceae; genus Cellulomonas; species Cellulomonas biazotea. The sequence goes on along the minus strand of NZ_BIMR01000260.1, from coordinate 5,889 downwards.
CGGGCGATCGCCAGGACGTCCGTCAGGTACACCTCGCCCTGCGCGTTGTCCCGGCCGAGGCGGCCCAGGCCGTCGCGCAGGACCGCCGCGTCGAACACGTAGATCGAGGAGTTGATCTCGGTGATCGCCCGCTGTGCGTCGTCGGCGTCCTTCTGCTCGACGATGCCGAGCACGTCGCCCGTGCCCTCCTCGCGCAGGATGCGGCCGTAGCCCGTCGGGTCGTCGACCTCCGTCGTCAGCACCGTGACCGCGTTGCCGTCGGCGTGGTGCGCGGCGAGCAGCTCGCCGAGCGTGCCCGCGTCGAGCAGCGGCACGTCGCCCGCGACGACCACGACCGCGCCGTCGAGCAGCACGCCCGCGGCGGCGCCCGGCTCGGGCCGCGCGTCGTCGGTGTCGACCGACCGCGCCTGGGCCGCCGCGTCGAGCGCCGACATCGCGACCTGGACCGCGCGCCCCGTACCGGGGATGTCGTCCTGGTCGGCGAGCAGCGCCTGCGGGTCGACCTGCGCGACGTGCGCGGCGACCGCCTCGCGACCGTGCCGCACGACGACGACCACGCGGGCCGGGTCGAGCGCACGCGCCGAGGCGAGCGCGTGGCCGAGCATGCTGCGGCCGGCCAGGGTGTGCAGGACCTTGGGGGTTGCCGAGCGCATTCGTGTTCCCTCACCTGCGGCGAGGACGACGACGGCGGCTGGGCGGGGATACGTCACCTGGGGGTGCTCCTCGCGGGGTCTGCCCGGAGGTCTCCGGGCGGTGGAACCGTGCGCACCAGCACTCTACCGCCGCGCCGGGGCCCCTCCCGTCGCCTCCCCCGCGCGGGGCGGCTGGCAGACTGGTCCGCCGACGGCGCCGCCTGGCCGCGCCGGTCCGCCCTGGTGTAACGGCAGCATGCAGGCCTTTGGAGCCTTGCGGTCCAGGTTCGAATCCTGGGGGCGGAGCCGCTCGCCCCAGGCGACCCGCGCGGCGGGCGGGACAGACGAGCCCAGGTTCGAATCCTGGGGGCGGAGCCGCTCGCCCCAGGCGACCCGCGCGGCGGGCGGGACAGACGAGCCCAGGTTCGAATCCTGGGGGCGGAGCCGCTCTGCGGACCCCGCACGGCATGATGGCCCCGTGGCATCGGAGACCAGGCGGCCGCCCCGCTCGCGCATGACGGGGACGCAGCGGCGTGCGCAGCTGCTCGACGTCTCGCGCCGCCTGTTCGCCGAGAAGGGCTTCGACGGCACGAGCATCGAGGAGATCGCGTCCCGCGCGGAGGTCTCGAAGCCGGTCGTGTACGAGCACTTCGGCGGCAAGGAGGGGATCTACGCGGTCGTCGTCGACCGGGAGATCCAGGCGCTCACGGGCGCGCTGACCGGTGCGCTGGAGGGCGGCGGCCACCCGAAGGTCCTCGTGGAGCGGACGGCGCTCGCGCTGCTCAGCTACATCGAGGCGTCGGAGGACGGGTTCCGGATCCTCGTGCGGGACTCGCCGGTCGCGCAGGCCACGGGCACGTTCTCGAGCCTCATCGGCGACGTCGCGTCGCAGGTCGAGCACCTGCTGGCGGACCAGTTCCGGGGGCAGGGCCTGGACCCGCGGACGGCGCCGATCTACGCGCAGATGCTCGTCGGGATGGTTGCGCTCACGGGTCAGTGGTGGCTCGACGCGCGGCGCCCGCGCAAGGCGGAGGTCGCGGCGCACCTGGTGAACCTCGCGTGGAACGGGCTGTCGGGGCTCGAGCGCCGGCCCGAGCTCACGCGGCAGTCCGACGCACTGGCGTAGCGACACGCGCGGGTCCCAGGGTCGTTGTGTCGACGTCGAGTAATCTCGCCAGCATGGCGCCGGGGACGGCTCCCGCGGAGCCGGGAGCGCAGGACGAGGTCGACCGGATCGTGCTCGCCTGGGAGCGCGAGCGGCCGGACCTCGACGTCCGCCCGCTGACGGTCCTGTCGCGGGTGAGCCGGCTGGCGCGGCACCTGGACCTGGCGCGCCGGGGCGCGTTCGCGCGGCACGACCTGGAGACGTGGGAGTTCGACGTGCTGTCGGCGCTGCGTCGGGCGGGTGCGCCGTACCGGCTGTCACCGGGGGCGCTGCTCACGCAGACGCTGGTGACGAGCGGCACGATGACGAACCGCATCGACCGGCTCGTCGAGCACGGCCTGGTGCAGCGGCAGCCGTCGCCGGACGACCGGCGGGGCGTGCTCGTGCAGCTCACCGACGCGGGGCGGCAGCGAGTCGACGCGGCGTTCGCCGACCTGCTGGACGTCGAGCGCGGGCTGCTCGGGGACCTCGACGAGTCGGACCGGCAGCGGCTCGCGGACCTGCTGCGCGAGGTCGTGGCCCCGTTCGACGCGTGAGGGCATGACGGCGGCCCGGCGGGTCGCCGCGGACGGTGCGCGCGGGCTGCTGCTCGCCGCGGTCCTGCTGTACGCGCTGAACCTGCGCGCGCCGATCACGGCCCTCGCGCCCGTCGTCGACGACGTGCAGGCCGACCTGGGGCTGTCGGCCGCGGGCGTGGGCCTGCTCACGGGTGTGCCGGTGCTGTGCTTCGCGGTCGCGACGCCGCTGGTCGCGGTGCTGCTGGCGCGGGCGGGCACGACGCGCGTCGTGACGGCGTCGCTCGTGACGGTGCTGGTGGGGACGGTCCTGCGGTCGGTCGACGGGTTCGGCACGGCGCTCGTGGGGACGGTCCTCATCGGGGTGGCGATCACGGCGGGGAACGTCGCGGTGCCGGTCGTCATCGGGCGGGACTTCCCGTCGGCGGTGCCGCGCGCGACGGGGCTGTACACGGCGGCGCTCAACGGGGGCAGCGTCCTGACGACGACGCTGACCGAGCCGCTGGCGTCGGTCGTCGGGTGGCGCTGGGCGCTGGTGTCGTGGGGCGGGCTCGCGGTGGTCGCGCTGGTCGTGTGGCGGCGGGCGTACGGCGGGCGGGTCGTCGGCGGTCCCCCGGCGCGGGGCGGCAGTGGGGAGGAGGCCGCCGGCGGGGCGTCGGCAGACGGACGAGCGGGCGGAGACGTCGACCCGAGCGGGTCGGGCCTGGCCGTCCCCGACGCGTTGCGACGACCCGTGACGTGGCTGCTCGCGGTGTCGTTCGCGGGGCAGGCGTTCGGGTACTACGCGGTGAGCGCGTGGCTGCCGACGGTGCTGCACGACGGCACGGGGATGGACCCGACGGCGGCGGGCGGGGCGGCGGCGCTGTTCCAGCTGTTCGGGATGGTCGGCGGCGTCGGTGTGCCGATCGCGCTGTCGCGGCGCGTGCCGATGCGGGTGGTGTCGCTGGCGATCGCGGTGGGCTGGGTCGCGCTGCCGGTGGGGCTGGTCCTCGCGCCGTCGGCCTGGGCGCTGTGGTGCGTGCTGGCGGGGGTGTCGCAGGGCGGCAACTTCGCGGTGATCTTCACGGTCATCGCGCAGACGGCGGGCTCGCAGCGGGCGGCGCGGCGGATGTCGGCGGCGGTGCAGAGCTTCGGGTACGCGTGCGGCGCGGCGGGTCCGAGCGTGCTGGGTGCGGTGCACGTCGCGGCGGGCGGCTGGCGGGCTCCGCTGTTCGTCGTGCTGGGGGCGATCCTCCTCATGGCGGTCGCGGCGCAGCTCGCGCTGCGCTCGGTCCGCCGGGCGGCGTGAGGCCGGTCAGCCGAAGGCGCTCAGCAGGGGGTCGAGCAGCAGCATCCCGACGGCGCCCACGGGCACGGTGACGGCGAGCCAGCGCGCGGTGGCACGCAGGGGTCCGGGTCGCCGGCCGACGGTGAGGAGCAGCGTGACCGCGACAGCGCCGAAGACGACCGCGTCGTCGACGTACCCGAGCCGGATGCCGTAGCCGACGACGGCCTCGACCGCCCACACCGCGACGAGCAGCGCCGCGCCGAGCCCGCGCAGGCGGCCGGTGGCCGTGCGCCACAGGTGCCCGGCCAGACCGAAGACCGGGCCGCCGACGACCCCGACGGCGGCCCACTCGACGACGGTGCCGGTCGAGACCCCGAAGCCGCGCAGGTGCGAGGTCGCGTAGTAGCCCGCGACCTGCAGGACGCATGCGAGCAGCCCGGCGGCGACGGCGAGGCCCCGCGTCCGCGAGCGCGCGCCGACGACGAACGGGACGACGAGCCACGGCGAGACCGCGTTGGCGAGGCCCGCGACGGGGTCGGGCAGGACGGTCTGGAGGTACGACGTGGCCGCTCCCCAGCCGAGCCCGAGGACGACGGCGCCGGCGAGGACGGCGAGCGGTGGACGCCACCGCGCGGGGGCGGCGGGCGGGGTGCCCGGGGTGGTCGTCGTGCTGGTCATGGACGTCGATGGTGCGCGGGCCGGGGTGGTCGGCGCGTCGGCCCGTGGTCGGAACGGTCCGTGCGCGGGGTGCGCCCGGGGGCCGACGCGGCGTCCGACCAGCAGGACGGTCCGCGGCATCCCCGTTCTTGATGAGAATGAGATTCATGTTCTGCTACGGTCCTGGTCGTGACGCAGCAGCGTCGCCCCCACCACCCCGGAAGGAGCCGGTGCCGCGCGCGGCACCTGACGACCCCATGACGCAGACCCTCGCCCGACCCGGCCGCCGCCGTGCGGCCCGTGCGGCCGCCGCCGCCCTCCCCCTCGCCCTCCTCGCGGCGTGCGCCGGCACCGCCGACGACGCCGCCCCCGCCTCGAGCGCGAGCGCGACCACCACGACCGCCGGCTCGCCCGCCGAGGCCGCCACGTACCAGCCGCGGATCGTCCTCACCTACGACGGCGGCCTCCTCGTCCTCGACGCCGACACCCTCGAGACCGTCGACCGGATCGAGGCCGACGGCTTCCTGCGGGTCAACGCCGCGGGCGACGGCCGCCACGTGATGGTCTCGACCGACGCCGGATTCCAGGTGCTCGACGCCGGGACCTGGGCCGAGGAGCACGGGGACCACGCGCACTACTGGACCGCCGAGCCCGCGCTCACCGACGTCGTCTACGCGGCCGAGAAGCCGGGGCACGTCGTCGTGCACGACGAGCGCGTCGCGCTGTTCGACGACGGCACCGGCGAGGTCACCGTCCTCGACGTGCACGACGTCGCCGGCGGGGACGAGGCGGTGACGCGCACGCACACGACGCCGTCGGCCCACCACGGCGTCGCGGTGCTGCGGACCGACGACTCGCTCGTCGTCTCGGACGGCACCGAGGAGGCGCGCACGGGCGTCCGCCTGCTCGACGCCGATGACACCGAGGTCGCCGCGACCGACGCCTGCCCGGGCGTGCACGGCGAGGCCGTCGCCGCGGACGAGGTCGTGGTCGTCGGCTGCCAGGACGGTGTGGTCGTCGTCGGCACCGACACGATCACCAAGGTCGCGAGCCCCGACGCGTACGGCCGCATCGGCAACCAGGCCGGCACCGAGGAGTCGCCGGTCGTGCTGGGCGACTACAAGTCCGACCCCGACGCGGACCTGGAGCGGCCGACGCGCGTCTCGCTCGTCGACACCCGGACCGCGTCGCTGCGCCTGGTCGACCTGCCGGCGTCGTACACGTTCCGCTCGCTCGGCCGCGGCGCCGACGGCGAGGCGCTCGTGCTGGGCACCGACGGCGCGCTGCACGTCATCGACCCGGAGGCGGGCACGCTGACCCGCTCGATCCCGCTGATCGACGCGTGGACCGAGCCCGACGAGTGGCAGCAGCCGCGGCCTGCGCTGCACGTCCTCGACGGCATGGCGTACGTGACGGACCCCGCGACGAACCAGGTGCTCGCGGTCGACGTCGCGTCGGGCGAGGTCTGGAAGACGGCGAAGCTCGACGTGACGCCGAACGAGATCACGTCGGCGGCCGGGCGGCACGCGCACTGACCTCACCCCGCGGGGCGACCGTGCCCGCGCGACCGGCCTCCTGGTCGGGACGCGCGGGCACGGTCACGTCCGGACGACTGCGCGCGGCCGGCGCGGGGCCGTCCGCCGGACGCGCGGC
>NZ_BIMR01000259.1 GCF_004306155.1 Cellulomonas biazotea | reverse complement strand
TCAACCTGTACCTCGACGCGTACCGACGACGGCGCCGCTACGACCAGGTGGTCCCGCTGCTCGTCCCCGAGGAGGGACGCGACGCGCAGGACGCCGCCGCCGACCGCGCGGACGTCGCGGCGGCGCTGCGGCACCTGTCGCCCCGCGAGCGCGCGTGCGTGGTGCTGCGCTTCTACGACGACCTGACGATCGCCGAGGTGGCGGCCCGGCTGGGCCTGTCCACGGGCGCCGTCAAGAGGTACCTGTCCGACGCGCGGCACCGGCTCGAACCGGTCCTGGGCCCGCAGCCCGGGTTCGCCACGGAGGACGTCCCGACGATCTCGACGGAGGTGCAGCGATGAGCCCCGACCTGGGTCCGGCCCTGCGCGCGCTGGCCGACGACGCCGCGCACCGGCACGCCGCCGGCGACGGCCTGCCGCACGACGTGGTCCTGTCCCGCACGCGCCGTCGCCGGCGTGCGCGCGCCGCGACCCTCTCGGTCGTGTCCGCGGCCGCCGTCCTCGTCCTGGCCGTCGGCACCGCGTACGCGGTCCGGCAGGGCCCGCCGGAGCCGGCACCGGCGACGACGCCGACGGTCACGACCACCCCGACCCCCACGCCGACGCCGACCCCCACCCCGACGCCGACCGCGCCGGTGGTCGTCCTGCCGGCCGGCAACCCGGCCGCGCCGTTCGGCGCGTGCGGGGCGCTCGCCGACGCCGCGCCGGCCGACCCGGTCGACCAGCGCGTGCGCGCGGCGGCCGTCGTCACCACCCCGACCGTCGC
>NZ_BIMR01000258.1 GCF_004306155.1 Cellulomonas biazotea | reverse complement strand
CGGGGGACCACCTCGATCTACACACGCCCGTCGACGCCCTGCGTCCGGTCGTACACCGGGCGCAGGACGTCCGCGGCGGCGCGCACGTCGTCCGTGGTGATCTGGAAGACCGCCTCGTCGACGTCCGCGCCCGCCGCGGCGAGCTCCGCGAGCTGGGCGTCGTACGCGTCGCCCTTCGACAGCGCGGTCGCGAAGATCGTCGGGTTGGTCGTCACGCCCACCACGCCGAGGCTCTCGACGAGGTCGGCGAGGTCACCGGTGCGCAGGCGCTCGCGCGACAGGTCGTCGAGCCAGATCGCCACCCCCGCCTCCGTGAGCCGTTCGACCGGGGTGCTGCTCGGTGCCATCGTGCTTCCCCTTCTTCCCACTGACGGCCCCGGGTGCACGGGACCGCTCCGTCCGATCGGGTGCGCGTGCTCAGGCCGGGAGGTCGCCCGTCCCGCTCTGCGTCGGCGTGGCGGCCGCGGCGGACGGCGCCGCGTCGCCGCGGGCGGCCGCGAGCGACTCGTGCGCCGCGGAGACGACGGCCTCGGCGGTGATGCCGAACTCCTCGAAGAGCGTCTCGAACGCCGCGGAGGCGCCGTAGTGCTCGAGCGAGATGGTCCGGCCCGCGTCGCCGACGATCTTGTGCCACGACAGCGCGATGCCCGCCTCGACGGACACGCGGGCCCGCACGGCGGCCGGGAGGACCTGCTCGCGGTACGCCTCGTCCTGCTCGGCGAACCACTCGAGCGACGGCGCCGAGACGACGCGCGTCGGGACGCCCGCAGCCTCGAGGGTCTCGCGCGCCGCGACGGCGAGCTGCACCTCGGAGCCGGTGCCGATGAGGATGACCTCGGGCGCGCCGTTGCTCGCGTCGACGAGCACGTACGCACCGCGCGCGACGCCCTCGGCGCCGGCGAAGCCCTCCTCGCCGCGCGGGAACGTCGGGACGTTCTGCCGCGTGAGGATGAGGCCGACGGGGCCGTCGGTGCGCTCGAGGATCGCCTTCCAGGCCTGCGCGGTCTCGTTGGCGTCGGCCGGGCGGACCACGGACAGGCCGGGGATCGCGCGCAGCGCCGTGAGGTGCTCGACGGGCTGGTGCGTCGGGCCGTCCTCGCCGAGGCCGATCGAGTCGTGCGTCCACACGTAGATCGCCGGGGCGCCCATGAGCGACGCGAGCCGGACGGAGCCGCGCATGTAGTCGGCGAACTGCAGGAACGTGCCGCCGTAGGGGCGCGTCAGGCCGTGCAGCGTGATGCCCGACAGGATCGCGCCCATGCCGTGCTCACGGATGCCGAAGTGCAGCGTGCGGCCGAACTCGTCGCCGCCGAACTCGTGCGTCGAGCGCTTGGCGGGGATGAAGGACGTCGCGCCCTTCATCGTGGTGTTGTTCGAGCCCGCGAGGTCGGCCGAGCCGCCCCACAGCTCGGGCAGCTCCTCGCCGATGGCCGAGAGGACCTCGCCGGACGCGGCGCGCGTCGCG
>NZ_BIMR01000257.1 GCF_004306155.1 Cellulomonas biazotea | reverse complement strand
GGCGCGTACTCCGCGGCCCTGCGCCTCGCGGCCCGCACGGGAGCCCGCCTCGCGTGGGTGCCCCGTCGCGTCGGTGAGCGCGCGGGCGTCGAGGTCGGGCTCCTGCCGGGCCTGCTGCCCGGCGGCCGTCCGGTCGCCGACTCCGCGGCGCGCGTCGACATCGCGGCCGTGTGGGGCGTCGAGCACCTGCCGACCGAGCCGGGCCGCTCGACGGGCGAGATCCTCGCCGCCGCGCGCGCCGGCCTGCTCGGCGGCCTCGTCGTCGGCGGTCTCGAGCCCGCGGACCTGCCGGACCCCGCGATCGCGCGCGAGGCGCTCGACCGCGTCCCGTTCCTCGTGTCGCTCGAGGTGCGCCGCTCGGAGGTGACCGACCGGGCGGACGTCGTGCTGCCGGTCGCACCGCCGGTCGAGAAGCCCGGCACGTTCGTCACCTGGGAGGGTCGCCCGCGGCCGTTCCAGCAGGCGCTCACGTCGCACGCGCTGCCCGACCACCGCGTCCTGGACCGGCTCGCCGACGCGCTCGGCGCGGAGCTGGGCACCGGCTCGCTGTCGGCCGTGCACGCCGAGCTCGACCAGCTCGGCGGCTGGGACGGCGCCCGTGTGGACGCCCCCGACGTCGCCCCGGCGGAGCCGCCCGCGGTCGCCGAGGGCACCGCGGTCCTCGCCACGTGGCACCAGCTGCTCGACGCCGGCCGCCTGCAGAGCGGCGAGCCGTTCCTCGCCGGGACCGCGAAGCGACCCGTCGCCCGCGTCTCCGCGGGCACGGCCGCCTCGGTCGGCCTCGCGGACGGCGGCGCGCTCGCCGTCTCCACGGACGCCGGCACGATCGTCCTGCCGGTCGTCGTCACCGACATGCCGGACCTCGTCGTCTGGCTGCCGACCAACGCGCCCGGCAGCGCCGTGCGTGACGCGCTGCACGCCGACGCGGGCGACCTGGTGCGGATCGCCGCCGCGCCGGGCGACCTCACCGTCGAGGGCGCCGCATCCGGGAAGATGGCCGGCGGTCACGACGAGGAGGTCGGCGCATGAACCTGCTGTTCGCGGTGGACGGACCCGTCGCACCGGTCACGGCCGACTTCAGCAACGACAACTTCTGGATCTGGCTGCTCAAGGCCGTCGCGATCATCGTCTTCCTGCTGACGAGCGTCCTGTTCGCGATCTGGTTCGAGCGCAAGGTCGTCGCCCGCATGCAGGTGCGGCCAGGCCCGAACGTGCACGGCCCGTTCGGGCTGCTGCAGTCGCTCGCCGACGCGATGAAGCTCCTGTTCAAGGAGGACGTCACCGTCAAGGCGGCCGACAAGCTCGTCTACATCGTCGCGCCGATGATCGCGGTGTTCTGCTCGCTGCTGACGTTCGCGGTCATCCCGTTCGGGCCGTCCGTGAGCATGTTCGGCATCGTCACGCCGCTGCAGCTCACCGACTTCCCCGTCGCGGTGCTGTACATCCTCGCGTGCGCGTCGGTCGGCGTGTACGGCATCGTCCTCGGCGGCTGGTCGTCCGGCTCGACGTACCCGCTGCTCGGTGCGGTCCGCTCGACCGCGCAGGTCATCTCCTACGAGCTCGCGATGGGCCTGTCGCTGGTCAGCGTCTTCATCCTCGCGGGGTCGATGTCGACCTCGCAGATCGTCGACTCCCAGACGCAGGTCTGGTGGTTCCTGCCGCTGCTGCCCGCGTTCGTGCTCTACGTCGTGTCGATGGTCGGCGAGACCAACCGCCTGCCGTTCGACCTGCCCGAGGCCGAGGGCGAGCTCGTGTCGGGCTACATGACCGAGTACTCGTCGATGAAGTTCGCGTGGTTCTTCCTCGCGGAGTACATCAACATGCTCAACGTCTCCGCGGTCGCGACGACGCTGTTCCTCGGGGGCTGGCGCGCGCCGTTCATCCCGGCGGACAGCTTCCTGCAGCAGGGCTGGTGGCCCGTGCTGTGGTTCCTCGTCAAGCTCTGGGCGCTCATGTTCGTGTTCGTCTGGATCCGCGGCTCCGTCCTGCGGTTCCGGTACGACCAGTTCATGAAGCTCGGCTGGAAGGTGCTCATCCCCGCGGCGCTCGTGTGGGTCGTGTGCGTCGCGGTCGTGCAGGGCGTCCGCCAGTTCTCCGGCCTCGAGCTGCGGACGCTGCTGTTCGTCCTCGCCGGTGTCGTCCTGCTGGGGCTCGTGATCTCGTTCCTCGTCCCGGAACGCAAGAAGGCGGTCGAGCCGCCCGAGCCACCCGGCGAGTTCGACCCGTTCGCGGGCGGCTACCCCGTCCCGCCGCTGCCCGGCCAGGTCCTCCCGCCGTCGCCGCGCAAGCAGCGTGCCGCCGCGCAGGCCGCGGCCACCCCCGACGTCCCCCAGGTCACGCAGGAGGTGCACGGTGGCTGACCAGCGCAAGCCCACCGGCCAGCCCGCCTCGGGCAAGCCCGCCGGCGGCAAGCCCGCCGCCGGGAAGCCCGCCGGTGGCAAGCCCGCCGCCGGAGCGGCGTCCCAGCCCGGTCGCACGGTCGCCCCGCGCCCGCGCGCCGGGGAGGTCGCGACGCCCGAGCCCGACGGCTACCGCTCGCTCATCGAGCCCCGCACGGGCCTGTCCGAGGTCCTCGCCCCCGTCGGCGGCTTCGGCGTCACGCTGTCGAACATGTTCCGGCCGACGGTCACCGAGCAGTACCCGTCGGAGAAGGTCCCGGCCAAGCCGCGGTACCACGGCCGCCACCAGCTCAACCGCTACGCGGACGGCCTGGAGAAGTGCATCGGCTGCGAGCTGTGCGCGTGGGCGTGCCCCGCGGACGCGATCTACGTCGAGGGCGCCGACAACACCCCGGACGCGCAGTTCAGCCCGGGGGAGCGGTACGGCCGCGTCTACCAGATCAACTACCTGCGCTGCATCTTCTGCGGCCTGTGCATCGAGGCGTGCCCGACGCGCGCGCTCACGATGACCAACGAGTACGAGCTCGCCGGCCCGACCCGCGCCGGGATGATCTGGGAGAAGCAGGACCTGCTCGCGCCGCTGCGCGAGGGGATGCTCGCCGCCCCGCACCCGATGGTCGAGGGCACGAGCGACACCGAGTACTACCAGGGCAAGGTCACCGGCTCGACGGACGCCCAGCGCGCCTGGGTCGCCGAGCAGCGCCCGCAGGACCCGACGCTGCCCGGCGGTGACGGCCTGGAGGCCGCCAACGTGCCCGGCCCGACCGCCGCCGCGCAGGCCGAGCTCGCCGCTGCCGCGACGAAGCAGGGCTCGCGGTGAGCGCGCTGCTCGGGCACGCCCTCGCGGCGGCCCCGCTCGCCGCGCCCCTGCCCGCGTCGCTGACGACGGACGGCATGGCGACGACCGCCGAGGCCGTCCTGTTCTGGGTGCTCGCGCCGATCATGGTGCTCGCCGCGCTGTCGCTGCTGTTCGCCCGCAAGGCCGTGCACGCGGCCCTGGCCGTCGTCCTCGTGATGATCAGCCTGGCGTTCCTATACGTCGCGCAGGACGCGGTGTTCCTCGGTGTCGTGCAGGTCGTCGTCTACACCGGCGCGGTCATGATGCTGTTCCTCTTCGTGCTCATGCTCGTCGGGGTCGACGCGTCCGACTCGCTCGTCGAGACCATCCGCGGGCAGCGCTGGATCGGCGTGCTCGCCGGTCTGGGCCTGGGCGTCGTGCTGGCCGGCGTCGTCGGTCGCGCGACCTACGGCCCGGCCCGCGGGCTCGCGGAGGCCAACGAGGCGTCGAACCCCGTCGCGATCGCGCACGTCGTCTTCGGCGAGTACGTCCTCGCGTTCGAGGTCGTGGGCGCGCTCCTGGTGACCGCGGCGCTCGGTGCGCTCGTCTACACGCACCGCACGCGGCTCACGCCGCGCGTCGGGCAGAAGGAGCGGGCGGACGCCCGCGTCGCGGCCGGCGCGCACCCCGTGTCTCTGCCCGCGCCCGGCGTCTACGCCCGGCACAACGCGATGGACGTGCCCGCCCTGGACCCCCAGGGGCGGCCCATCGAGGACTCGGTCCCGCGCGTGCTGCGGGTCCGCGGGCAGGAGGCCGACGCCGCCGAGTTCGCCGCCCGCATCGAGCGCGTCCTGTCGGGCCGCGCGGCCGACGACCGGCTCGTGCCCGGGCCCTCGACCGGCGACGGCCCCACGCCGCCGCCCGCCGCGGACCCGGACGGCGCACGCGTCGGGGTGCCCGACGTCGACGCCGCCGTGAGCGACACCGGCCAGGACGGACCGTCGACCGGACCCCGCGGGGTCGCCGGACAGGAGGACCGGGCGTGAGCCTCACCCACTACCTCGTGCTCGCCGCGATCCTCTTCGCGATCGGTGCCACGACCGTCCTGCTGCGGCGCAACGCGATCATCGTGTTCATGGGCGTCGAGCTCATGCTCAACGCGACGAACCTGCTGCTCGTGACGTTCTCGCGGATCCACGGCGCGCTCACCGGCCAGGTGCTGGCGTTCTTCGTCATGGTCGTCGCGGCCGCGGAGGTCGTCGTCGGCCTCGCGATCATCGTCGCCATCTTCCGTACCCGGCGCTCGGCCTCGGTCGACGACGTGAACCTGCTCAAGAGCTGAGGGGCGGACCGTGCACACCCTGACCACCCTGGCTGCGACGCTGCCCGGCGCCCTGCCGGTCGCGCTGCCGGCCGCGCTGCCCGCCGAGACGGTGCAGCCGGTCGTCGAGACGGTGCGCTCCGGCGTCCTGCTCGTCGCACCGCTGCTCGTGGGCCTGCCGCTGCTGTCCGCGGCCGTCCTGCTGCTGCTCGGCCGCCGCACCGACAAGTGGGGCCACTGGCTCGGCGTCCTGGCCTCCGCGGGCGCGTTCGTCGTCGCCGCCGTGACGTTCGTCGCGATGCTGGGCCGGCCCGCCGACCAGCGCACCGTCGTCGTCGACTTCGGTCGCTGGATCGACGCGGGGGCGTTCAGCGTCGACGCCGGCATCCGGCTCGACCCGCTGTCGCTCACGTTCGTGCTGCTCGTGACGTTCGTCGGCACGCTCATCCACATCTACTCCGTGGCGTACATGGAGCACGACGCGGACCGCCGCCGGTTCTTCGCGTACCTCAACCTGTTCGTCGCGGCGATGCTCGTGCTCGTCCTCGGCGACAGCTACCTGCTGCTGTTCTTCGGCTGGGAGGGCGTCGGTCTCGCGTCGTACCTGCTCATCGGCTTCTGGAACCACCGGACGCCGTACGCGGTCGCCGCGAAGAAGGCGTTCGTCGCGAACCGCGTCGGCGACCTGGGCCTGCTCATCGCGATGGGCATCATGGTCGCCCAGTTCGGCTCGGTCGACTTCGGGGTCGTCCTCGGCGGCGCGGGCGAGCTCAGCGAGGGCGCCGCGACGGCGATGGGCCTCATGCTGCTGCTCGCCGCGTGCGGCAAGTCGGCGCAGTTCCCGCTGCAGTCCTGGCTCGGCGACGCGATGGCAGGCCCGACGCCGGTGTCCGCGCTCATCCACGCGGCCACGATGGTCACCGCGGGCGTCTACCTCATCGTGCGCAGCGGCGCGGTCTTCGACGCGGCGCCCACGGCGCAGCTCGTCGTCGTCATCGTCGGCGCGGTCACGCTCCTGTTCGGGGCGATCGTCGGCTGCGCGAAGGACGACATCAAGAAGGCGCTCGCCGCGTCGACGATGTCGCAGATCGGCTACATGGTGCTCGCCGCGGGCCTCGGGCCCGTCGGGTACGCGTTCGCGATCTTCCACCTGGTCACGCACGGCTTCTTCAAGGCCGGCATGTTCCTCGGCGCCGGGTCGGTCATGCACGGCATGGACGACCAGGTCGACATGCGCCGGTTCGGCGGGCTCGCGCGGTACATGACGATCACCTGGCTGACGTTCATGGCCGGCTGGCTCGCGATCCTCGGCATCCCGCCGTTCTCGGGCTTCTACAGCAAGGACAAGATCATCGAGGCCGCCTTCGTGCCGGTCGACGGCCAGGAGTGGCACGCCTGGGTGTTCGGCACCGTGGCCCTCGTCGGCGCGGGGATCACCGCGTTCTACATGTCCCGGCTGTTCTTCATGACGTTCGAGGGCGAGCGCCGCTGGGCGCCCAAGGCGGACGGCTCCGCGCAGCACCCGCACGAGGCGCCGCGGCTCATGACCTGGCCGATGATCATCCTCGCGGTCGGCTCCGTCGGCCTCGGCTTCTTCCTCAACGCGGGCGGCCGGTTCGTCACCTGGCTCGAGCCCGTCACGGGACACGTCGAGCACGAGGAGCCGGTGCTGCCCGTCTGGTCGCTCATCGCGCTCACGCTCGCGGTCGTCGTCGCGGGCGTCGTGCTCGCGTGGCGCCGGTACGCCGTCTCGACCGTCCCGGTCGTCCCGCCGCTCGGTACCGCGCTGACGCGCGCGGCCCGCGTGGACCTCTACCAGGACGCCGTGAACGACGCCGTGCTCGTCGAGCCCGGCCAGCACCTGACCCGGTCGCTCGTGTACGCGGACCGCACGGTCGTGGACGGCGCCGTCACCGGCGTCGGCCGCACCACGGTCGGGCTGGGCGAGCTCGCCCGGCGCATCCAGACCGGGTACGTCCGCTCCTACGCCGCGACGACCGTGATCGGCCTGGTCGTGCTCGTCGTCGCCGTCCTGGTCACCCAGAGCTGAGGGAGAGCCCCCACCGATGTCGACCTCCTTCCCCTGGCTGACCGCGCTGCTCGTGCTGCCCCTGCTCGGGGCGGTGGCCCTGTGGGCGCTGCCCGCGGGCTGGCGCGGCCGCACGCGCGCCGTGGCCCTCGGCTTCGCCCTCGCCGAGCTGCTGCTCGCCGTCGGCGCGCTCCTCGCGTTCGACACCGCCGACGCGGCGACGTTCCAGCTCCTCGAGACGCACCGCTGGATCCCCGCGCTCGGGGTGTCCTACGCGCTCGGCGTCGACGGTGTCGGCCTCGCGCTGATCCTCATGTCGGTCCTGCTCGTCCCGCTCGTCGTCCTGGCGGCGTGGCGCGAGCAGGGCTCGACCGGGGCGCCGACGGACCGCCTGCGCCAGTACCTGGCTCTCGTCCTGCTGCTCGAGGCGTTCATCGTCGCGGTCTTCGCGGCGCGCGACGTCTTCCTGTTCTACGTCGTCTTCGAGGCGATGCTCATCCCCGTCTACTTCATGATCGGGATGTTCGGCGGGGAGCAGCGGCGCTACGCGGCCGTGAAGTTCCTGCTGTTCTCGCTGGCCGGCGGGCTCATCATGCTGGTCGGCGTCATCGCGCTGTACCTCAACGGCCCCGGCGGCCCCGAGGGCTTCCTCACCGCCAACCTCACCGGCGTCGCGCTCGACCCGACGCTCGAGAAGTGGCTGTTCGTCGCGTTCTTCATCGCGTTCGCCATCAAGGCGCCGATGTTCCCGGTGCACACCTGGCTGCCGGACGCCGCGCAGCAGGCGCCCGCCGGCACGTCGACGCTGCTCGTGGGCGTCCTCGACAAGGTCGGCACGTTCGGGATGCTCACGCTGTGCCTGCCGCTGTTCCCCGCGGCGTCGCGGTGGGCCGCGCCCGTCGTCATCGTGCTGGCCCTCGTGTCGATCCTCTACGGCGCGCTCCTCGCGATCGGCCAGAAGGACCTCATGCGGCTCGTCGCGTACACCTCGGTGTCGCACTTCGGGTTCATCGTCCTGGGCATCTTCGCGTTCTCCGCGACGTCCATCGCGGGCTCGTCGTTCTACATGGTCAACCACGGCCTCTCGACCGGCGGGCTGTTCCTGCTCGTCGGGTTCCTCGCCGCACGGCGCGGGTCGCAGCAGATCGCCGACTTCGGCGGCCTGCAGAAGGTCGTGCCGGTGCTCGCCGGGACGTTCCTCGTCATCGGCCTCTCGGCGCTGTCGCTGCCCGGCCTGTCGACGTTCGTCAGCGAGTTCCTCGTCATCGTCGGCACGTTCACGCGCCACCCGGCCGCGGCGGTCGTCGCGAGCCTCGGCGTGGTCCTCGCCGCGATCTACGTGCTCTGGACCTACCAGCGGGTCTTCACCGGACCGGTCCGCGACGAGCTCGCGGGCACGCCCGACCTCGTCGCGCGCGAGCGGTGGGTCGTCGGCCCGCTCATCGCCGTCATGCTCGTCCTCGGCTTCGTCCCCGGCCCGGCGCTCGACCTCGTGCGGCCGCCCGCGGAGGTCAGCGTCCAGCAGGTCGGCGTCGAGCCGGTCGTGCCCCTCGCGGGCGCCCACGAAGGGAACGACAAGTGAACGAGTTCACCGCGCCGGACGTCCCCTGGTCGCTCCTGAGCCCGGCGCTCATCGTCCTGCTCGCCGCCGTCGTGGGCGTGCTCGTCGAGGCGTTCGTGCCCGCGCGGGTGCGGCGGACCGTGCAGGTGTCGCTCGCGCTCGGCGCGACCGCCGCCTCGCTCGTCGCCGTCGCCGCCCTCTGGCAGGGCGTCGCGGAGGACGGCGGCACCGCGGTCCTCGGCGGCTCGCTCGTCGTCGACGGCCCGACGCTCGTGCTGCAGGGCACGATCGCGCTGCTCGCGCTCCTGTCGATCCTCGTCGTCGCCGACCGCACCGACACCGGGGAGGACGCGTTCGCGCCGTCCGCCGCGGCCGTCCCGAGCTCCGACTACGAGGAGCTCGCGCGCCGCCGCGGGCTGCAGCAGACCGAGGTGTACCCGCTGCTGCTGTTCGCCGTCGGCGGCATGCTGATCTTCCCCGCGGCCGGGGACCTGCTGACGCTGTTCGTCGCCCTCGAGGTCCTGTCCCTGCCGCTGTACCTGCTGACGGGCATGGCCCGCCGGCGCCGCCTGCTGTCGCAGGAGGCGTCGATGAAGTACTTCCTGCTCGGCGCGTTCGCGTCCGCCCTCATGCTCTTCGGCATCGGGCTGATCTACGGGTACAGCGGCTCGCTGCGCTACTCCGAGATCGCCGAGCAGACGCTCCAGGTCTCCGGCGCGGACAGCCTGCTCCTGGTGGGCGCCGTGCTCGTGCTCACGGGCCTGCTGTTCAAGGTCGGCGCCGTGCCGTTCCACACCTGGACGCCCGACGTCTACCAGGGTGCGCCGACGCCGATCACGGGGTTCATGGCCGCCTGCACCAAGGTCGCCGCGTTCGGTGCGCTGCTGCGCCTCGTCTACGTCGTCCTGCCGGAGCTCGAGTGGGACCTGTCGGTCGTGCTCTGGGCCGTCGCGATCGCGACCATGGTGCTGGGCACCGTCGCGGCGCTCGTGCAGACCGACATCAAGCGCGTCCTCGCGTACTCCTCGATCGCGCACGCCGGGTTCATCCTCACGGGCGTCATCGCGCTCGACGAGTCCGCCATCACCGCGGTGCTGTTCTACCTGCTGGTGTACGGCGCGGCGACCGTCGGCGCGTTCGGCATCGTGTGGCTCGTGCGCGAGCGCGCCGCGGGCACCGACGACGAGCCTGGACCGGTGCTCGGCGAGGCGACGCGGCTGTCGCAGTGGGCGGGCCTCGGCCGCAGCCACCCCGTCCTCGCGGCGACCTTCGCGCTGTTCCTGCTGTCGTTCGCGGGCATCCCGCTCACCGCCGGCTTTATCGGCAAGTTCGCGGTCTTCTCCGCCGCCGTCGAGGGCGGCGCGTGGCCGCTCGCCCTGGTCGGCGTCCTGTCGTCCGCCGCGGCCGCGTTCTTCTACGTCCGCATCATCGTGCTCATGTACTTCGGCGGCGCCACGGGCGACGCGTCCGACGACACGGCCGACACCGACGGCCACGCCGGCCAGCCGGCCCCGGCCGTCGTCGCGACCGACGCGGCCGTCCCCGCCGACGTGCCCGCCCCCGTCGCGGGCGCCACGGCGACGCTCGTCGAGGCCCGCCCGGCCACGACGACCACCGTCGTCGGCAGCGAGGGCTTCGCCGTCGTCGCGATCGCCGTCTGCGCCGTCGCCACCGTGCTCCTCGGCGTCGTGCCCTCGCCCGTCCTCGACCTCATCGGCGACGTCGCCCAGCTGCTGCCGTGACGCGCCCGCCCCGGGGATGTCGGTGGCATCCCCGGGGGGAAGATAGGTTCGTGCCGTGACTTCGACGACCGCCATCTCGCTCGCGGACCCCGCACTGAACGAGCGGCTCACCGCGCGCATGGCCCTCGTCGAGGAGCGGCTGCGCGACGCCGTGTCCCACGCCGACCAGCTCGCCGACGACGCGTCCCGGCACCTCGTCAACGCCGGCGGCAAGCGGCTGCGCCCCCTGCTCACGCTCCTCACCGCGGAGCTCGGCGACGGTGCGCGCCGCGAAGTCGTCGACGCCGCGACGGTCGTCGAGCTCACGCACCTCGCGACGCTGTACCACGACGACGTCATGGACTCCGCGCCGCTGCGCCGCGGTGCGCCCAGCGCGCACGAGGTCTGGGGCAACTCCGTCGCGATCCTCACCGGCGACCTGCTGTTCGCGCGCGCGTCCGCGACCGTCGCCGGGCTCGGCCCCGACGCCGTCCGCATCCAGGCGGCGACCTTCGAGCGCCTGTGCCTCGGCCAGCTCCACGAGACCGTCGGCCCCCGCCCGGGCGAGGACCCCGTCGCGCACTACCTGCAGGTGCTGGCCGACAAGACCGCGTCGCTCGTCGCCACGTCCGCGCGGTTCGGCGCGATGTTCGCGGGCTGCCGCCCCGACGTCGTGCGCACCGTCACGGGGTTCGGGGAGAAGATCGGCGTCGCGTTCCAGCTCGCCGACGACGTCATCGACCTCACGTCCGACGGCGCCGTGACGGGCAAGACCCCCGGCACGGACCTGCGCGAGGGCGTCCCGACCATGCCCGCGCTGCTGCTCCGCGAGCGGGCCGCGGGTCCCGACGGCACCGCCGCCGACCGCGAGCTCGTCGCCGTGCTCGACGGCGACCTCACCGAGGACGACGCGCTCGCCGCGGCCGTCGCCGCGCTGCGGACCCACCCCGTCGTCGAGGAGACGCGTCAGCGGGCCGTCGCGCTCGCCCGCGACGCCGTCGAGGAGCTCGCCCCCGTGCCCGCCGGGCCCGTGCGGGACGCACTCGTCGCGTTCGCGGACGCCCTGGTCGACCGCGCGTCCTGAGCGGCCCGGCCGGTGCCGTCGACGTCGGCCGGACGTCGGCCCTCGCGCACGCGCCGCGGCCCGCACGGGGCGTGACCGCCCGCCCGAGCGGGCGACTTCGCAGCCCCGCCGCGGTCACCTGCGGGTCGACGGTACGGATGTCTGGCACCATGGCCGCGCGCTGACCCGCCCGAGGTCGCGACGGAGGGCCCCGTGAGCACGACGACCACCCCACCCGCCTGCCCGACCTGCGGGACGGCGACGGCCCCCGGTGCGCCGTCGTGCCGGGCGTGCGGCACCGCCCTCGCGCCGTCACCGGCCCCGCGCGGCGCAGCGGCCGTCGCCCCGGGCTCGGTGGCGCCCGTCGGGCGCCGGTTCGCCGCCTACCTCGTCGACGGCGCCCTCGTCACGGTCGTCTACCTCGCGGCGGCGCTCCCCGCGCTCGCCTCGGCCGGCACAGCGGGCAGCACCGCGAACCCGTCCGCGGGCGGGGCGCTCGCCGTCGGCCTGCTGCCGCTCGCCCTCGTCACCGTCGTGGGCGTCGCGCAGTGGGTCGCGGAGGCCGTCACGGGCGCGACCGCGGGCGGCGCGCTGCTCGGGATCCGCACGGTCGCCGTGCGTACCGGCCTGCCCGCGGGGCTGCTCGCGATCCTGCTGCGCAACCTCGTCGTCGCGGCGGGGGCCATCGCGTGCTTCGTCGGTCAGGTCGTCGTCGTCGTGTCCGGCGCCTGGGACCGCGAGCCCGCGCAGCGGGGCTGGCACGACAAGGCGGCCGGGACGCTCGTGCTGCGCGCCGGTGCAGCGCGGGAGCGGACGTCCGGCAAGGGCGCGTCGCCGGCGTCGTGGGACGCGGCGGTCGAGCGCGCCGTCGGCCGGGACGCCGCGTCGCCTGCTGCCGGACGTGTCGCCGCAGGGTCTGCCGCCGGGCGTGCGGTGGCCACGGGACCGGGTGTCGAGCCGGACGGCGCCCGCGGGCCTGTCGCCGGTCAGGGCGCCTCCGGTGCGACCGCGGACCTCGGGTCGGGTCCGGTGGCCGCCGGAGCACCGTGGTCCGTCGCCGCCGCGGGCCTGTCCGGGGGACCCGTCGGCCCGGTGCCGATCGCACCGGTGCCGATCGCGAACGTCCCCGTGGGGAACCGCCCGGCCGCCGAGGCGCTGCTCGCGCACGACACGCCCGCCGACGCGCTGCTCGCGCACGACCCGGCAGCCGACGCGCGGCTGGTGCACGACCAGGCCGCCGACCCGTCGCTCCAGCGTGACCCGGAGGCCTCGGCGCCGTCCGCGGAGGCGGACGCGCTCGACACGCCGCTCCGGGGCGGACGGACGAGCGGCGCCCGCTGGGACGCCGCGCCCGGGTCCGCCGTCGGCGACCCGTTCGCCGCCCTCCCGGTGACGGGCGTGCCGATGGCCCCGCCGCCCGTCCCTCCCCGGCTGGCCGACGAGGAGCCGGCCGACGCCCCCGACGCCCCGCCCGCGGTCGGCACGCCGATCGCCGTGGTCCCCGTCGCCGGGCTCCCGGTCTCGGCGGCGCCCGTCGCGGCGCCTCCCGTCGCCGACGTGTCGTCCTTCGCGGGCCCGCAGGCCGACGCGCCGCCGGCGCCGGCGCCTGCCGCTGCCGCGCCGATCGCCGTGGTGCCCGTGGCGAGCGCGCCGAACCTGGTCAAGCCCGCGGTCAAGCCGCTCGTCACCGAGGTCCCGTCCGCGCCGATGCCGGTGGCTGAGCCCCTCGCGGCCGACCCGCCGACCGCGGCGGTGCCGATGGTGAAGCCGCTCGTCACCGACGCCCCGGCCTCCCCGCAGCTCGCACGCACCGGCATCGCGCACCCGCCCCCTGCCGACGTCATCACGCAGGTCCCGGGGGTCCCGGCCGGCGGTCCGACGACCGCACCGGAGCCGACGGGGCCCGTCTCGCTCGTCGCGCTCCCGCCGCGAGGCGCCGAGCCTGCGCCGACGGGCGACGCGACCGCCGCCGACGGCACGACGGGCCGCCCGGCCGACCCTCTCGGCGACCTCGCGCACACGCGGCTGCGCCC
>NZ_BIMR01000256.1 GCF_004306155.1 Cellulomonas biazotea | reverse complement strand
GCACCGCCCGCCTCGACCCCGCGGACGCGACCGGCACGGCCGTCCTCGCGGGCGCCGGGCCGCGGACCGGCGGCGCCGCGCTCGCGGGCACGGGCGTCGCGGGTGCCGGGGCGGCAGCGGTCGTCGCGAACGACGGTCGGACGCGGACGTTCGACCCGGCCGACGCTCCCGCCGGCGAGACGTGGCCGCCCGAGGACGCGGACGGGGAGTGGTCCGACGACTGGACCCCGGAGGACGACGAGCAGGACCCCGACGGCGTCGAGTGGATCCAGGACGACCTCGACGCGTCCGAGCAGCCCGGCCCCGAGGGGTCCGGGTACGAGCGGCCGCCGGCCCGCCGCCGCTGGGGCACCCTGCTCGCGTGCGCCGCGCTCGTCGCTGTCGCGGGCGCGCTGTTCCCCGGCGCGACCCTCGTCGTCGTCGGCGTCCTGCTGCTCGTCGTGCGGACCATCGGTACCGCGGTCGAGTCGATGCACGGGCGGCGCGAGCGGTACGGGGTGCGCCGCTCCGACGTGCCCGTCACCGTCGCCGCCGGCCCGTGGCACCTGCTGCGCGCGACCGCGGGCCTCGTGCCGTCGCTCGTCGTCGGCGCGAGCGTGGTCGTCATCCTCACCGGGGTCCTGTGGTGGCTGCTCGACACCGACCGCTGGACGATCGACGGCTCGCCGTCGGGGCTGCCCGTGCAGGGCACGACCGCGAGCATGGTCGTCGGCGCGCTCGTCCTCGTCGGGGTGCTCGTCGTGTGGTGGGGGCCGCTGTCCGCGATGACGCGCACCGGCGCCCGGCGGACGCTCGCCGTCGTCGCGCCCGGACGCCTCGGCGCGTTCGTCGCCGTCGTCGTCCTGCTCGCCGTCGCCGCGGTGCTGTTCGCGCTGCTGCAGGACGGCCGGCCGATCACGTGGTGGCTGCTGCCCGAGCCGACAATGCCCTGAACGGTGCCGACCTGGGCCGACGCGTCGCGGTGACCGCGCCGTCGCCGTCGCGCCGACGGCCGTCCGGGCGGCCGGGGTGCGGTCCTCGCTCCCGCCGCACAGGTCCGGGCCCTACGCTGTCCGCCATGCGTGCGCGACGAGCCGGGGTCCTCGCCGACCCGCGCGCGGCCGTCGCCGCCGCCGGGCTCGCCGCCCTGGCCGGTCTGCTCCTCGCGGCGTCGGGCCGCGTCCTGCTGCACCAGTGCGTCGCCGCCGTCGGGCTGAGCCCGCTCGGCGTGCGCCTGTCGGTCCTGCAGGACGCCGCCGACTGCCCCGACGGGACGTACGCGTTCGGCCCCGCGGCCGGCGGTGCGGTGCTGCTGCTCAGCGTCACGATGCCGCTGCTCCTTGCGCACCTCGTCCTCACGGCGGGCGGTGCCGGCCTCGGGGTCGTCCTCGCGCGTGTCGCGCGCGGCGTCGCCGGCCTGCTGCACCGCTGGGCCGTCCGCGTCGGCGCCCCCGTCGGCGTCGTCGTCGCCCGGCACGCCGCGCGGCCCGTCGAACGTGACCTGGTCCGCCTGCGCAGCCGCCTGCTCGTCGTCGGCCTCCCGGTCCGCGGACCCCCGGTCGCGGCCTGACCTCCACCAGGCCCGCCCGACCCGCACGACCCCGAACCAGGAGAACCCCATGCCCACGAACGACCCGCGGCCCAGCAAGGCCGACCGGCGCGACGAGGCCCGCCTCAAGGCGATCGCGCTGAAGAAGGAGCAGGAGCGCAAGGCCCGGCGCAACCGCCTGCTCGCCATCGGCGGCCTCGCGATCGCGGTCATCGCGCTCGCCGTCGTCGTCACGTTCATCGTCCGCCAGGGCAACGAGCGTGCCGCCGCCTACAGCGACGTCGCGTACGGCGGCGGTCAGGCGGGCGTCGTGTCGCCCGGCCTCGACGCCGTCACCACCCCGCAGGCCGCGGACGACGGGGGCGGCATCCCCGTGAGCAGCGGCGGCGTCGGCGTGGCCGGCGACGACGACACCGTGCTGTCGATCTACTTCGACTTCATGTGCCCGTTCTGCGGCCAGTTCGACCAGATCAACTCGGCCGACCTCGAGGAGCTCGCGGCCGAGGACGGCGTCACCGTCGTCTACCAGCCGCTGTCGTTCCTCGACCGCACCTCGCAGGGCACCAACTACTCGACGCGCGCCGCCAACGCGCTCGCCGTCGTCGCGGACCAGTCGCCGGAGCACGTCCAGGCCTTCATCACGGCGATGTACGCCGAGGGCACGCAGCCCGAGGAGGGCACCGAGGGCCTGACCGACGAGGAGATCGCCGCCGTCGCGACCGGCGTGGGCGTCCCGCAGGACGTGGCCGACGCGTTCACCGACACCGCGTCCGGCACGTTCGAGATCGAGGACGAGAACGGCGACACGACGAAGCACGAGGGCACGTGGCGCTCGTTCGCGCCGTGGGTGTACGCCGCCTACACGGCCGCGGGCGAGAAGATCCCCGAGCTCACGACGCCGACGATCCTCATCGACGGCGTGAAGTGGGAGGGCAACTGGCAGACGCCGGGCACCCTGCGCGCCGCGGTCGAGGAGGCCGCAGCCGCCGCTCAGGGCTGACGCCCCCGCACCACGCCGACGGGCCGGT
>NZ_BIMR01000255.1 GCF_004306155.1 Cellulomonas biazotea | reverse complement strand
CGCCGCCGGGTCCGCCCGGGTCCTCGGCCGATCCCGCCGTCCCCAGGGCCGGTTCGCGGCCGCCGCGGGCCTGCGCGTCGGCGAGCGGTTCGCGAGCCCGAGCCGCATCGTCGCGATCCTCGCGCTCGTCGTCATGGCGGTCTTCTGGCTGGTGCCGTTCCTGTGGGCCGTCGTCACGTCGTTCAAGTCCGAGACGTCCGCCGCCGCGACGCCCGTGTCCTGGTTCCCGCCCGACGGGTTCACGCTCGACGCCTACACGAACGTCCTGCGCGAAGGGAACATCCCGCTCTGGACGTGGAACAGCCTGCTCACCGCCGTCGCCATCACCGTCGTGACGCTGGCCGTGTCGTCGCTCGCGGCCTACGCCCTCGCCCGCATCGACTTCCGGGGCCGCAAGTGGCTGTTCTGGCTGATCATCGCGTCGATCATCGTGCCGCCGCCCGTGCTGATCGTGCCGCTGTTCTACGAGATGCTCACGCTCAACCTCGTCGACACGTACTGGGCGATCATCCTGCCGCAGGTCGTGCACCCGGCCATGGTGTTCATCCTCAAGAAGTTCTTCGAGCAGGTCCCCGTCGAGCTCGAGGACGCCGCCCGCATCGACGGTGCCGGCCGGCTGCGCGTCTTCTGGTCCGTCGTGCTGCCGCTGTCGCGGCCGATCATGGCGGCCGTGTCGATCATCGTGTTCATCGGCGCGTGGAACAACTTCCTGTGGCCGTTCATCATCACGAGCGACGCGTCCCTCATGACGCTGCCGGTCGGCCTCCAGACCGTGAAGTCCGCGTACGGCCTGCAGTACGCCCAGACCATGGCGTCCGCCGTGCTCGCCGCCCTGCCGCTGATCGTCGTCTTCCTGTTCTTCCAGCGGCAGATCATCAAGGGCTTCTCGACCACCGGCTTCGGCGGCCAGTGACGGCCCGTACCACCTGTTCCACCTGTTCCACCTGTTCGACCGAAGGAGTCTCATGACCCAGGCACGACTCGTCCTCGACCGCGACTTCACGGCCGGGGAGGTGCCCCGCCGGATCTTCGGCTCGTTCGTCGAGCACATGGGCCGGTGCGTCTACACGGGCATCTACGAGCCCGGCCACCCGGCCGCCGACGCGCGCGGGTTCCGGACCGACGTCCTCGACCTGGTCCGCGAGATGGGCGTCTCCGTCGTGCGGTACCCCGGCGGCAACTTCGTGTCGGGGTACCGC
>NZ_BIMR01000254.1 GCF_004306155.1 Cellulomonas biazotea | reverse complement strand
GGCCTCGGGCTGCTCGGCGGGCGGCGACGCGTCGTCGGGCGCGGCCGACGCCGCCGCCGAGCCGGCGCCCGCGGCGCGCGACGACGGCGGCCTCGCGGTCGCCGAGGGGACCGACGCGGGGCTGGTGGGGACCGCCGCGGAGTCGTCGGCGGTGGAGGGCGACCGGCAGGTCGTCCAGACCGGCACGCTGCGACTCACGGTCGAGGAGCCCCGGGTGGCGGCCGACGCCGTCGTCCGGCTCGCGGAGGACGCCGACGGGCGCGTCGACGCACGGTCGGAGCACGCGGCGACGGGTGACACCGCCGGGTCCGCGACGCTGACGATCCGCGTCCCGTCGGACCGGGTCAGCGCGACCGTCGACGCCGTCCGCGACCTGGGGAAGGTCGAGTCGATCGACCTCGACGCGCAGGACGTCACGGCGGCCGCGCAGGACCTCGACGCGCGCATCCGCGGCCTGCAGCTCTCGGTCGCCCGCATGGAGGACCTGCTCGCCCGGACCACCACGACGACGGACATCGTCTCCGCGGAGAACGCCCTCGCGGAGCGCCAGACGCGGCTGGAGGAGCTGCAGTCGCAGCGGGCGCGGCTCGCCGACGCCGTGGCGCTGTCGACGCTGACGATCGAGCTGTACGGGCCGGGGATCGTGCCTGCCGCGGCCGCTCCCGGGCCGCGCACGTTCCTCGACGGGCTGGCCGTCGGCTGGCAGTCGTTCGTGGTCGTGCTGAAGGCCGTCGTCGTGGTCGTCGGGGTCCTGCTGCCGTGGCTCGCCTTCGCGGGTGCGGTCACCGCCGGGGTCGTGGCCGTCTCGCGCTGGTGGCGTCGACGCCGGACCGCCGCCACGCCGGGCACGCCGGGCACGCCGCCCGCACCGCCGTCGACACCCTCCGGCCCGGTCGCCGCGGACACCACCGCGTAGCGAGGTCGGCGACCCGACGCCCCGGGAGCAGGTGCCCCGTTCGAGGCACTTGCCCCGGGGCGTCCCGCTTGTCATGCTCCTGTGGCGGCGGACCATCCTTCCCGCCGCGCACGGCACCGGTCATCCGACAACGACGTAGGAGCCTTCCGTGGCACGTTCCTCGATCCGTTCGCCCCTCGCAGCACTCACCGCGGCCGCCGCCGTGGTAGCGCTCTCACTCCTCTCGGCGGCACCCGCGACGGCGCACGGCCGCCCCGGTCACGGCGGCGGTCCCTCGTCGTCCACCCGCCTCTACGTGCCCCCGCCCAACGAGGGCGCGGTCAAGCAGATCGCACAGCTCGTCAAGAAGCGGCAGTACGCCGACGCCAAGGCGCTCACCAAGATGGTCGCCACCCCGCAGGCCGTGTGGTTCACCGAGGGCACCCCGAAGGAGGTCCGCAGGTCGGTCGAGAAGACCGTCCGGCACGCGAAGCTCCAGCGGGCCGTCCCCGTGATCGTCGCCTACAACCTGCCCTTCCGGGACTGCGCGCAGTACTCGGCGGGCGGCGCCCTCGACACCGCGTCGTACCTCGCGTGGATCGACGGTCTGGCGAAGGGCATTGGCACGAGTGAGGCGATCGTCCTGCTCGAGCCCGACGGCCTCGGCATCATCCCCTGGTACACGACGATCAACGGGAACACCGAGTGGTGCCAGCCCGCCGAGGCCGACCCCGCGACGGCCGCCGCCGACCGCTTCGAGCAGGTCAACGGCGCCGTCGACCGCCTCGCCGCGCTGCCCAACGTCTCCCTGTACCTCGACGGCACGCACAGCGGCTGGCTCGGCGTGGGCGACATCGCCGACCGCCTGCACAAGGCCGGTGTCGGCGAGGCCGACGGGTTCTTCCTCAACGCGTCGAACTACCAGCTCAGCGAGCGCCAGGTGAAGTACGGCAACTGGATCTCGCAGTGCCTCTGGTACGGCACGAACGACGCCGAGGGCGGCTGGCGGCTCGGGCACTTCGACTACTGCGCGAGCCAGTACTACCCGGCCGACCCCGCCGACTTCTCCACGTGGGGCCTGACCGACCAGTGGTACGTCGACAACGTCACCAACGCCGCGAACCCGCCGAGCGGCCCCGAGGCCCTCAAGCACTCGGTCATCGACACGAGCCGCAACGGCCAGGGCCCGTGGACCGCACCCGCCGACCACCCCGCGGGCGACCCGCAGGAGTGGTGCAACCCGCCGGAGCGCGGCCTCGGGCTGCGGCCCACGACGAGCACCGGCGAGGCGCTCGTCGACGCCTACCTCTGGATCAAGATCCCCGGCGAGTCCGACGGCGAGTGCCTGCGCTGGGCACCCGACGGCGGCATCGACCCGGTCCGCGGCTACCCGGGCCCGGCCGCCGGCGACTGGTTCCCGCAGATGGCGCTCGAGCTCGTCCACAACGCCGTCCCGGCGAGCTGACACCACCGCGCGAGCTGACACCACCGCACCACGGCGAGGGCCGTCCGGGTCTCCCGGGCGGCCCTCGCCGCGCGCCGCCTGCCCTGGACAGGCCGGCGGGGGGCCGGGACGCTGGGTCGCATGGCCGCGACGCAGGCGCCGGCGACGACGCGATGGCAGTGGGCGCTCGCGGGTGTCACGGCGCTCGGGCTGGCGGTCGCCGCCGCGCTCGCCGCTTACGCCGAGGCCCACCCCGGGGACGGGCAGGCGCTGCTCACGCTCTGGTTCAGCGGGATGCTCCAGATGAAGGCGTGGTTCACGACGGCCGCGCTCGTGCTGGTCGTCGTGCAGGTGCTCTCCGCGCTCGCGATGTGGGGGCGGCTCCCCGGCGTCCGCGGCGAGCCGCCCGCGTCCGTCGCGCTGCTGCACCGGTGGAGCGGGGCCGTCGCGTTCGTGCTCACGCTGCCCGTCGCGTTCCAGTGCGTGTGGTCGCTCGGGTTCGAGGACGAGCCCGCCCGGGTCCTGGTGCACAGCGTCGCCGGGTGCCTGTTCTACGGCGCGTTCGCCGCGAAGATGCTCGCCCTGCGGCTGCCGCGGCTGCCGTCCGCGGTCGTGCCCGTGCTGGGGGCGCTCGTCGCGACGCTGCTCGTCGTCGTGTGGTTCAGCTCGGCGTTCTGGTTCTTCACGCAGCCCGGGTTCGCGCGGGTGTGAGCGGGCCACGGGGGATGCGACGCGTGCGAGGGGGTGACGCGATGGAGGACGACGGTGGGCGCGGCCCGGACGGGACCGCTCGGGGCGGCGGGCACAGCCGCCGGGCCGTGCTGGAGGCTGCGGGCGTGACGGTCGTCGCGGGCGTCGTCGGGTACGTCGGGATGACCGCGCTGGCCCCGGCGCAGGGTGCGGGCGGCGACGACGGCTACGCCGCGCCCGGGCAGGACGGCGGGGGCGGCGGCGGCGACGGCACCGAGCCGGACGACGCGGGCGAGGCGCAGGACGACGCGGGCGACGGGGACGCGGCCGACGAGGACGGCGAGGTCGTCGCCGCGCTGTCCGACGTGCCGGACGGCGGCGGGGTGGTCCTCACCGACCGTCGCGTCGTCCTGGTCCGCGACGGCGAGGACGTGCACGCGTTCACCGCGGTGTGCACGCACCAGGGCTGCCTCGTCGGCGGGGTGACCGGCGGTGAGATCCGCTGCCCCTGCCACGGGAGCGCGTTCGACGCCCGCGACGGGAAGGTCGTCCAGGGG
Organism: Cellulomonas biazotea; assembly: GCF_004306155.1. Classification (GTDB taxonomy): domain Bacteria; phylum Actinomycetota; class Actinomycetes; order Actinomycetales; family Cellulomonadaceae; genus Cellulomonas; species Cellulomonas biazotea. The sequence goes on along the minus strand of NZ_BIMR01000254.1, from coordinate 1,100 downwards.
CCGGCGACCGAGGACCTCGCGGAGGTCGACGTGGACGTGCGCGACGGGCAGGTGGTGCTGCGATGAGGCGGTCGTTCTGGCAGCGCCTGCCGACGCTCGTGTGGCTCGCCGGGGTCGGTCTGGTGGTCGGCGCGGCGCTCGCGTCGCTCGTCCTCGACTGACCGGCGGGCACCGGTCGTCGCCCACCCGGACCAACCCGCGGGCGGGCGTCACCCGTGCGGCCCGAGCGTGCGCGGACCACCGCGTCGTAGCGTCGACCCACCGTCACCGGACGGCACACGCGGCAGGAGGTTCGCGGTGGGCTCACCGGGCAAGGACCCGCAGTGGCGGGAGGCGGAGCGCTTCGCGGAGCGGCATGCCCGCACGGTGCTCGCCCGCCTCGACGTCCGCGTGACGAACGCGCCCGAGGGCGCCCCGCTCGACCTGCTGGGGGTCGGCTTCGCCGCCCGCGTCGAGCACCAGCGCCACCCGGTGCAGCGGGCGGCCGTCGAGCAGCTGCACGACGCCGCGGGCACGCGCACGGCGGTGTTCTACTCGCGCTCGGGCTTCGACAAGACCGCGGTGCTGTGGGCGGACGACCACCGGGTCGCCCTGTTCGGGTACGCCGACGAGGGGTACGCGGCGCCGTTCAACGAGCGCGCCCGCGAGCTCGTGCGGCGGGGGCAGTCGGAGAGCGACCACGAGGTCCGGGTCGCGGTCGAGCTCGTCGCCCGGTACTCCGTCGAGACCCGTCGGGAGGCGCGTCGCCGGGAGTCCGAGGTGGTCGCGGAGGCGATCCGGGCGGAGGACCGGTCCCGCCGGGAGGACGAGCGGCGCCGGGTCGAGCGGCTGCGCGACGAGGCGGTGCTGGCGCGGACGCTCGCGCTGCTCCTGCTGGTCCGCGTGGACCCGTCGTCGTTGCAGGCCACCGTCGCCCGCCTCGCGGGGTCGACCGCGCCCGCGGCCGTCGCGGACGCGGCCCCGCGCCTCACGTCGGCCGAGCTGCCGGTCGCCGTCGGGCTGGTCCGCGCGCTCGTGGACGAGGCGCTCGCCGCCTTCGCGCTGCTCACGCCGACGGCGGCCCGGGGCGGCACCACGGACCGGGTGGCGCGCCGCACCGC
>NZ_BIMR01000253.1 GCF_004306155.1 Cellulomonas biazotea | reverse complement strand
GCCCCGCACCGCCTCCTCGCGCCCTCCGAGCGTCACGCCCGGGGGCGCCCGCACGCCCACCGGCGCCGCGGGTGGCAGCCGCACGCCCGCCGGTCCGGGCGGCAGCCGCACGCCCGTCGGTCCGGGCGGCCCGAGCACACCGCCCCGCGGCGGGACGGTCCCCGGTGCGCCGTCACGTCGTCGCCGTCGCCTCGTCGTCGCGGTCGCGGCACTCGTCGTCGTCGCGCTCCTGGCCTGGCCCATCGGGCTCGTGATGTGGGCGAACGGCAAGGTCCAGCACACGACGGCCCTGTCGGGCGCGGCGGGCACGGAGGGCACGACGTACCTGCTGACGGGGTCGGACTCGCGTGCCGACGGCGGGATCGCCGCGGACGGCACCGAAGGTGCCCGCACCGACACGATCCTGCTGCTGCACGTGCCCGCGTCGGGCCCGTCGGCCCTCATCTCGCTCCCGCGCGACACCTACGTCGAGATCCCGGACCACGGCGCCTCCAAGCTCAACGCCGCGTTCTCCTGGGGGCAGGCGCCGCTGCTGGTGCGCACGGTCGAGCAGCTCACCGGTCTGACCGTCGACCACTACGCCGAGATCGGGATGGCCGGCGTCGGGCAGGTCGTCGACGCGGTCGGCGGCGTGAACCTCTGCCACGACGCCGACGTCAACGACGCGGACTCCGGCATGGTGTGGACCGCCGGGTGCCACGACGTCGACGGGACGCAGGCGCTCTCGTTCGCCCGCATGCGCAAGGCGGACCTCAAGGGCGACGTCGGCCGTGCCGAGCGGCAGCGCCAGCTCGTGTCGGCTGTCATGGCGAAGGTGTCCCCGTCGTCGCTCGTGCTCAACCCCGGCAAGCAGGTCGCGCTCGTCGACGCCGGCACGGGTGCCCTCACGCTCGACGAGGACTCGAACATCGTCGACCTGGCCCGGCTCGCTCTCGCGTTCCGGGACGCGACCGGCCCCGAGGGCATCACCGGCACGCCGCCGATCATCGACCTCGACTACCGTCCCGGCGACGTCGGCTCGACCGTGCGACTCGACCCGGACCAGACGCCGGTGTTCTTCGCGGCGATCCGGGACGGGTCGCTCCCGCCGGGCGCGGTGGGCGGCGTCCCGACGCCCTGACGTCGCGCGGGGCGTCAGGCGGGCACGCGGACGTCCTGCAGGCTGCGGACCAGGCGCGGTCCCCGGTTGACACGGTCGAGCACGACAGCCCGCGCCCGCACGAGCAGCTGCTCGGTCCCGCGCCGCAGCCGCGGCCCCGCGGGCACCTCGACGACCCGGTGGACCACCCAGGCGGTCCCGACCACGACGACGCCTGCGGCGGCGAGCGCGACGGCCGCCGGCGCCTCGGGCGCGAGCGCGCGGACGACCGCCAGGCCGAGGTAGGTGTGCACGACGTACAGCGGGTACGTGAGCGCGCCGAGCGTGACGAGCCAGGCGCCCCGCACCCGCGCGAGCGGGGTCAGCGTCACGGCCGCGACGGCGGCGACGCACGCGACGACGCCGACCGTCAGGAGCAGCGCCGACGGCTCGTGGCCGGTCGTCCGCTCGAGGACGGCGACGCGCGACGGCACGACGAGCCACGCCGCGAGGACCGTGTGCACGCCGACGACGGCCCACGCGTCCGCGCGGTGCCCGTCGCGGTGCAGCACGTACAGCGCCATGCCGACCGCGAACAGCGGCGCGTAGTCCGCGACGAGGAGCGTCGCCAGACCGTCGTGCCCGACCGCCACGGCGGCCTGACCGGCGAGCGGCCAGAGCAGCGCGAAGCCCAGCACGCGCTCCCGCGTCACGCCCACGAGGCACAGCACGCCGACGAGCAGGTAGAACCGCAGCTCGGCCCACAGCGTCCAGTAGACGCCGTCGACGTGCGGCACCCCGACGGCGGACTGCAGCATCGTGAGGTTGACGACGACCTGCTGGACGCTGACCTCCTTGCCCTCGGGCCACACGAGCAGCAGCAGGCCGCCCGTGAGCAGCACACCGGCCCAGTACGCAGGCATGAGGCGCGCGACGCGGGACGCCACGACCTGCGCGGTCGGCCGGCCCCAGGCCGTCATGAGCACGACGAACCCGCTGATGACGAAGAACAGCTCGGGCCCGAGCGACCCGTACGACGTCCAGCGGGGCACGTCGCCGAGGCGTTCCGCCTGGTCAGGCCCCCACGCGGTCGTCGTCCGGCCCGCGAGGTGGTAGCCGACGACCGCCAGGGCCGCGACGAACCGCAGGCCGTCGAGCAGCGCGAGCCGTGGCCGGTGCAGCGTCGGCTCCGGGGCGGGTGCGATGGCGGGCGACGCCGCTCCGCCCGTCCTGCCC
>NZ_BIMR01000252.1 GCF_004306155.1 Cellulomonas biazotea | reverse complement strand
GTCCCGGGCGGACCGGGCGGCGGCGAGCCGCGTCGCGACGTCCTGCGCGGTCGCGTCGCCGACCTGCCGGCTCAGCGCCTCGACCCGCTCGGTGCAGCGCGCGACGGTGGTGTCCGCGTCGCGCAGCGCCCGCTCGGCCGCGACCCGCGCGTCCTCCGCGTCCTGCACGGCGTCCGCGGCGACGTGGTCGACACCGATCCCGGCCTTCGCGGGGTGCTCGACGGCACCGCAGACCGGGCAGGCGTCGCCGTCGCCGAGCGCGGCGGCGAGCTCGCCCGCGAGCCCGGCGATCCGGGCCGTGCGCAGGGCCGCCTCGTGCGCGACCGCGGTGGCGGCGCTGCGGCCGGCTGCGGTGCGGCGTGTCTCCGCTTCGGTGTGCTCGGTGCGGGCGACGTCGAGCGCGACGAGGGCCGTGGCGGTCACCTCGAGCGCGTCGACCGCGGCGCGACGCTCGCCGGCCGTCCCGGCGAGCGCCCGGGCCGTCTCCAGCCCGGTGACGAGGACGGTCCGCTCTGCCGGGCGCTCGGCGAGCCACGTCTCGTGGGTCGCGATCTCGGCCAGGACGTCGTCGACGACTGCTCGCGCGGTCCGGACCTCCTGCCGACGGGCCTCGAGCCCGGCCTCGACCGTGACCAGCCGCTCGACGGCGGCGGTCAGCCCGACGGCCTCCTCACGGGCCGCGTCCAGCGCGGCGCGCCCGACGGGCCCGGCGGCATCAGGGTCGGGTCCAGCGCTTCCCGCGGGGCGGGCGAGGTCGGCGAGGTCCACGGGCGCGGCGTCCACGGCGGCGTCGAGCGACTTGGTCGCCGACTCCAGTGCCACGACCGCCTCGTCGGCCCGGCGCAGGAGGGGCCGGACGACCTGGGCGGCCACGGCGGCCGTGACGCGCGCCTGCGCCTCCCGGTGCATCGGCTCGGCCTCGTCCAGGGCGGCACGTTCGGCGCGGAGGGCGTCGCGACGACGCAGGAGCTCGGACGTACGCGTCACGTCGTCGAGCTCCAGCCGGGCGGCCGACCTCACCGCCTCGGCCGCGTCGGCCGCTTCCCGCGCCGCGTCGGCCGTGGCGCGGACCGACCCCGTGAGCGCCCCCACGACGTCGCGCACGGCGTCGACCGTCACGGCGTCGACCGTCACCGCGTCGAGGTCGGCGCGCAGCGACTCGGCGTCGCCGGCCCCGAGGCGGGCGGCGCCGACGAGGTGCGCGGCGGACGCACCGAGCGCGGTCCGGGCCGTCTCGACGGCTGCGGCCGAGTCGCGGCGCATCTCGGCGAGCCGGCGGCCGATCCGGTCGTACACCTCGGTGCCGAAGATCTTCTGCAGCAGCCCCCGTCGGTCCTCGGGGTTGGCGCGCAGGAACCGTGCGAACTCGCCCTGCGGCAGGACGATCGTCTGGACGAACTGCGTCCGGTCGAGCCCGACGACGCGCTGGATCTCCGCGCCGGCCTCGTCGAGCCGGGTCGACAGGACCTCGCCGACCGGCAGACGGTCCGGGTCGTCGGGCGTGGTGTCGCCGGTCGCGTCCTCGCCGGACAGCCGCCACAGCGTGATCGACGGCTGCTGCTTGACGGTGCCGGTGCCGCGCTTCTTGGGCCGGTCGTACCCGGGGGTGCGCCGGACCCGGTAGACGCCCGACGCGACCTCGAAGGTCAGGTCGACGACCGTGGCGACGTCGTCGGCGGCGTACGCGGACCGCAGGCGGTCCTCCGACGCGTCGGCGGAGGCGACCTTGCCGTAGAGCGCGAAGACGACGGCGTCGATGATCGTGGACTTGCCGGAGCCCGTCGGGCCCTCGAGGAGGAACAGCCCGGACGCGGCCAGGGCGGCGAAGTCGACGGTGTGCCGGCCGGCGAACGGACCGACGGCCTGGAGGGTGAGGGTGCGCAGCTGCATCAGGCGCTCCGCTCCGCGGCGAGGACGTCCTCGTAGGCGCGACGCAGGACGTCGATCTCGACGGCGGTCGCCGCGGTGCCGGTGACGTGCTGCACGAAGTCGGCGCCGACCTCCACGGGGTCGAGCGCGGCGGTGACGACGGCGGGCCGGGCTGTGCGGGTCTGCTCGGGCGCGCGGTGCTGCACGACGAGCGCGTGCGGGAACCGCTGCGTGACCCGGCGGTACAGGTCGGCGGGACGGTGCGCGTCGGTCACGGTGACCCGCACCCAGTCCGCGACGTGCGGCTCGCCGGCCGCGCCGAGCAGGTCGTCGAGCGTGCCGGTGACCTCGGCGAGGCGGCGGGGGACGGGGGCGGGCAGCAGCTCGACGGCCGGCTCGTCGCCGGACAGGTCGACGAGCGCGGTGGACTTGGCGTGCCGCACCTCGGAGAAGGAGTAGGCGAGCGGCGAGCCCGAGTACCGCAGGGTCGTCCCGTCGGGGCCGCTGATCCGCTGCGGGCCGTGCAGGTGCCCGAGCGCGACGTAGTCGACCCCCGTGAAGACCCCGGCGGGCACGTGCTCGACGCCGCCGACGCGCAGGTCCCGCTCGGACTCGCTCGCGAGCCCGCCGACGACGAACGCGTGCGCGGCGACGACGCTGCGCGGCCTCCGCTCGGACCCGCTGGACCGCGACGACCGCGCGGCGAGGTCAGCCCGGACCCGGCGCAGGGCGGCGCCGACGACGGCCTCGTGCGACCGGGCCGGCACGACCGGCTCCCCGTCGGGGTCCTGCCCGGGCTCGGCGAGCGCCGCGCGCACGGTGTCGGGGTCCAGGTACGGGAGCCCGTAGACGAGGACGTCGCCCGCGTCGTCGGGCAGCGCGACGGGCTGGTCGAGCTCGGCGACCCGGGTGCGCAGCCGCACCCGCTCGCGCATGAGGGCCGACCCGAACCCGAGTCGGGTCGCGGAGTCGTGGTTGCCGGACGTCACGACGACGGTCGTGTGCTCGGTGAGCCGGGCGAGCGTCTCGGAGAGCAGGGTCACGGCCTCGACGGGCGGGATCGCCCGGTCGTACACGTCCCCCGCGACGACGACCGCGGCGACGCGCTCGGCCCGCACGACCTCGACCAGGTGGTCGAGGTACGCCGCCTGGTGGTCGAGGAGGTCGACCCCGTGCAGCGTCCGACCGAGGTGCCAGTCGGAGGTGTGCAGGATGCGCATGGCGAGGACGCTAACCGCCGCCGCCGACACCGTGGCCGAGGTGCCCCGGAGGGTCGGGATCCGGTCGCGTCGACCGGGGGCTGTGGACGGTTCGCGTCGCCAGCTGGGTCGCGGCGCGCACACGCGACGGACCGCTCGACGACCCGGACGTACCGGTCCCCGCCGACGCCGGACCTGGGAACGACGGCCGGATCTCGGGCGTTGGGACTTCTCGGGTGGCGGCGTCGGCGCCGACGGGTACCGTCTTCACGCCGGCCGGGCCCACGTGACCGGATCACGACCGACCGTGCAGAGCTGAGGAGTCATGGAGCTGATCGAGCAGACGGCCGCCGCCGGGACGATCCGGGTGGAGCCGCAGGACGGGCGTTCGGTCGTCGTCCTGGTGGGGGAGATCGACGCCGCCTTGCGCGACCAGGCCAGCGCGACGATGGGCCAGGCGCTCATCAGCGGCGACCCGGTCGTCGTCGACACCACCGCGGCGACGTTCATCGACTCGTCGGGCATCGCGTTCGTGCTGCAGCTGCACCTCGCCGCCCGCGAGGCGGGCATCCCCGTGTCGCTGCGCGACCCGCACCGCGTGCTGCGCGACGTGCTGGAGATGATCGGCATGGGCGACGAGTTCCCGTCCGAGCCGGGCCGGGGTGCCGAGCCCGTGGTCGCCGCCGGGGTGCCGACGCCCGTCTGAGCCGACGACGCCCGGGACGTCTCCACCCCGCTGCCGCCGCGTCCTGGAGTCGGCGCCGACGCGTCGTCCTCCTCGATACCGCCGCGTCGCGCTCGATACCGCCGCGCCGCGTCAGGGCGTCGGCTCGGGCTCCGTGACGTCCGCGGTCGTCGCGCCGAGCGCCCGCACGAGCGCCGACCCCTCGACGGTCGCCGCGACCCCGTGCGCACCGGCGCCGATCGACACCGACCGCCCCACGACGCGCGAGTCGGCGACCACGGGCCACGGCTGGGTCGACCCGAACGGCGTGATCGTGCCGCGCTCGTACCCGGTGACGTCGCGGGCGGTCGCGGCGTCAGGCATCGACAGGCGGCTCACGCCGAGCAGGGCGCGCAGCTTGGGCCAGGAGATGGTCCGGTCGCCGGGCACGAGGACGAACAGGAAGTCGTCGTCGCCGCGCCGCACCACGATCGTCTTGACGATGTCGGCGGGCGAGACGCCCCGCGCGGCGGCGGCCTCGGCGAGCGAGCCGACCCGCCCGTGCCGGGTCACCCGGTGGTCGATCCCGGACGCCTCGAGCGCGGCCACGGCCCGCCGCTCGCCGTCGTGCCCGCCGGCCGTCGTCCCCTCGCTCATCCGGTCACTGTAGGACGCACCGCCCGCGGCAGAGGGACCGGGGGGCCGCCCGGGCCCTGCGCGTCGACGTGCACGCGCCCGTCCTCGACCACCAGGTGGTCGCCGGTCCACCGCCGTCGCAACCAGCGGTCGTGCGTCGCGACGACGACCGCGCCGGGTGCGACCTCCAGGGCGTCGACGAGCTCGTCGGCGAGCCGGACGGACACGTGGTTCGTCGGCTCGTCGAGCAGCAGGACGGCGGGCGTGCGCGCCACGAGGAGCGCGAGGACGACGCGTCGCCGCTGCCCGACGGACAGCTCCCGCAGGGGCCGCTCGACGTCGCGGGGTGCGACGAGGCCGAGATCGACGAGCCGCGGCGCGCGCGGCAGGTCGGCGGTGACGGCCTCGTAGAGGTCGCGCGGCGTGCGGTCGTCGTCGGCGAGGCCGACGTCCTGCTCCAGGAGCGCGACCTCGACACCGCGCGCCCGCTGCACCGACCCGGTCGCGGGCACCAGGTCCCCGGCGAGCAGGTGCAGCAGCGTCGACTTCCCGGCGCCGTTAGGTCCACTGACCAGCACCTTCGCGCCGGCGGCGAGGTCGAGGGACGGGACGTCGAGCCGCCCCGGCACCGACGCGTCCCGCACCTGCAGCACGAGCCCCGCCGCACCGGCCTCCCACGACGGGGGTGCGGCGAACCGCAGGGGTGCGGGCGGCTTGCGGACCTGGTCGCGCGTGAGGTCGTCGAGCCGGCGCTGCGCGTCACGGACCCGCCGTGACACCTGCTGCTCGACCCGCGCGCCCTGGGCGTCGTAGTCCATCTTGAAGTTGTTGCCGAGCTCGCGCCCGTACCCGACCTCCCGGGCGGTGACCCGGACGGCGTGGCGCAGGCGCGCCATCTCGTCACGCTCCGCCTTCCACCGCTCCGCCCAGCGCTCGCGCTCGACGCGCTTGGCCGCGAGGTAGTCGGTGAACGTCCCGCCGTACCGGGTGGGGCCGTCGAGGGACGGGTCGAGGTCGAGGATCTCCGTGCAGGTCTCGTCGAGGAACACGCGGTCGTGGCTCGTCAGGACGACGGCACCCGGGAGCGCCCGGAGCGCACCGGCCAGGTACTCCGCGGCAGCGTCGTCGAGGTGGTTGGTCGGCTCGTCGAGCAGGACCGCCGCGGGGCTGCGGACCAGGAGGGCCGCGAGCGCGAGCCGCGACCGCTGCCCGCCCGACAGGCGCGCCGTCGGGCGCGTCGGCTCGACGTCCGCGAGGCCCAGGCCGACGAGTGCGAGCTCGGCGCGGCGGTCCGCGTCCCAGACGCCCGCGAGCTCGGCGTGCAGGAGGGCGGCCGCGTACGCGTCGTCGGTGCCGGGACCGCCGTCGGCGAGCGCGGCCGACGCGTCCTGCAGCGCGGCCTCGACGGCCCGGACGTCCGCGAGCGCGGCGGCCATGACGTCGGCGACGGTGTCGGTCGCCCGGAACCGGGGCTCCTGCGTGAGGAGCTCGAGCGCGGACGGGCGGACGACGTCGCCGGCGTCGGGGTCCTCGACACCCGCGAGCAGGCGCAGGAGCGTCGACTTGCCGATGCCGTTCTCCCCGACGACGCCGAGGCGGTGGCCGGGGTCGACGTCGAGGTCGACGCCGGTCAGGACAGGGCGCCCGTCGTAGGAGCGGGACAGGGCACGGGCACGAAGGACTGGGGTCATGCGATCACCACCGGGTGCACCACGGTCGCTGCCGCTCGGGGGGCGCGACGGGCGCGGGGAGTCGGGAGGGGGACTCGGCGCGGGTGGTCAGATCAGCACCCGGACACCGTAGGCACGGTCCGGTGGCCGCGCCACGGGATTTCCACGCGACGCGACCCGACGAGCCGACGCGGGCCTCACGGCCGCCCGCCCGGTCGCGCACCCCGCCGCCGCTCGCCACCATGACGCCATGGACCGCACCGCGACGAGACCGGCCCGCCCGTGATCGCGAGCCTGCTGCTCGGGGTCCTCGGCATGAACGTGCTCGCGCTCGGGCTCGTCGTCGCGCGCGGGCCGGTCTACGGGACACGGGTCTACCGGCCGATGCTGCTCAACCTCGCGCTGTCGGCGGCGCCGCTGCTGGTCCTGCTGCTGGCGTTCGGTGCCGTGTCCCTGCTCGCCGTCGGCGTGCCACGGGCCGTCGTCTTCACGGTCATCACCGTGCTGCTCGTCGTCTGGCTGCTGCTCCTGCCGAACGCCGGGTACCTCGTGACGGAGCTCAACCTCAGCCACCGGCGCGACGACGACGGGGTGCCGATGTGGTTCGACGTGGTGCTCGTCGTGTCGCTCGCGATGGCGGGCGTGCTCAACACGGTGCTCAACGTGCTGGTCGTGCAGCTCGAGTACGTCGTGGTCGTGCACGGCGACGTCGCCGCACCGCTGCTCGCGGGCGACACGCTCGCGCTGGTCGTCGTCGTGCTGCTGCTGGTCGCGTGGGGCATGTACCTGGGCCGGCACCTGCGCCTCAACAGCTGGGACGTGCTGCGACCGTGGCGGATCGTGCACAAGACGGTCGTGCACCTGCGGGAGCCGTCGGCGGCGGGCCAGGCGGTGGCGTTCACGCTGCTCTACGCCCTGTTCTTCGGGGTGATGTACGTCGCGGTGGCCGGTCCGGTGATCCAGGCGCTGGTGCTGCTGGAGGAATGAGCGCGCGGGCCCGGCGGGGCACCTGGGAGAATCGTGCGTCGTGACCACCAGCGAGCCGTCGACCGGCGCCGACCGTCCGGCGGGTCCCCGCCGGCGCGGGGGCCGCGGCGGCCGTGGTCGTCGTCCTGCGGAGGCACGACGGCCCGAGGACGACCAGCGTCGCCGGGACGACGAGCCGCGTGAGGGCCGTCGCCGCGACGAGTCCCGCGAGCCCCGTCGCCGTGACGAGGGCCGCGGGCGTGACGGTCGCGCGCGCGACGCCGAGCGGACCGCCGCCCGGCGGGCGCGTGCCGCGGCGACGCGAGCCGCGGTCGTCGTCCCGACGATCGTCTACCCGGAGAACCTGCCGGTCAGCGCCCGGCGCGACGAGATCGCGGAGGCGATCCGCGACCACCAGGTCGTCGTCGTCGCGGGCGAGACGGGCTCGGGCAAGACGACGCAGATCCCGAAGATCGCCCTCGACCTGGGCCGTGGGCGCGCGGGGCAGATCGGCCACACGCAGCCCCGCCGGATCGCGGCACGGTCGGTCGCGGAGCGCATCGCGGAGGAGGTCGGGACGCCGCTCGGCGAGCTCGTCGGGTACCAGGTGCGGTTCACGGACACGTCGTCCGAGGAGACGCTCGTCAAGGTCATGACGGACGGCATCCTGCTCGCGCAGATCCAGCGGGACCCGATGCTGTGGTCGTACGACACGCTCATCATCGACGAGGCGCACGAGCGGTCCCTCAACATCGACTTCATCCTCGGGTACCTCACGCGGCTGCTGCCGCAGCGGCCCGACCTCAAGGTCGTCATCACGTCCGCGACGATCGACTCGGCGCGGTTCGCGGCGCACTTCGCGGGCCCGCCGACGCCCGAGCACCCCGAGGGCGTGCCCGCGCCGGTCGTCGAGGTCAGCGGCCGCACGTACCCGGTGGACATCCGGTACCGCCCGCTGTCGCCCGACGTCGAGGCCCCCGACGAGGACGCCGGCCGTCGCCCGCGCGCGAAGGCCACCGAGGACCGCGACCTCATGACGGCCATCACGGAGGCCGTCGACGAGCTGTCCGCCGAGGGGCCGGGCGACATCCTCGTGTTCCTGTCGGGCGAGCGGGAGATCCGGGACGCCGAGGACGCGCTGCGGACGTCGCTCGGCGCGCGCGTCACCGACGCCCGCCACCCGCAGCACGTCGAGCTGCTGCCGCTGTACAGCCGGCTGTCGGCCGCCGAGCAGCACCGCGTGTTCGAGCAGCACGCGGGTCGCCGCGTGGTGCTGTCGACGAACGTCGCCGAGACGTCCCTG
>NZ_BIMR01000251.1 GCF_004306155.1 Cellulomonas biazotea | reverse complement strand
CGCGCCCCCGTCCCGGTCGTCCACGTCGGGCGGCGGCACGGGCGGCACGGGTGGTCGCGGCCGTCCGGGCGGGCCCGGCTCCGGCCGCGGACGGGGGCCCGGTGCGGCGGCACGCTGGGCGGGACTGCCCGTCGTCGTGCGCCTCACGGTGCTCGTCGTCGCCGCGGTGGCCTGCGTCGTCGCGGGCGTCGCGTTCTCGGGGGCCGTCGCGCCGCGGCTCATGGCCGACCCCGGTGCCGTCGTGCGCTGGGGCCTGCCGGTCTCCGCGACGGTCACCGAGCTCGCGGCGTCCGTCGCGCTCGGCGCGCTCGTCCTCGCGGTGGGCGTCCTGCCGCGTCGCGACCCGGCGCTCGCCGGCAAGCCCGTCCGGGCGGGTCGCGCCGACGGTTCCGCGTACCCGCGCAGCCTGCTCGTCGCCGCCGGGGCCGCCGCGGTGTGGACCGTCGCGTCCGTCGTGCACCTCGTCCTCACGTACGCGAACGTCGCCGGACGCCGACCTGACTCCGCGCAGTTCGGGCAGGAGCTCGGGCTGTTCGTCACGCAGGTCGACCTCGGCCGCACGCTCCTGCTCATCACCACGACCGCGGCCGTCGTCACGGCCCTGTCGCTCGTCGTCGCGACCCCGACCGGCGCCGCGTGGACGGCGGTCGTCGTCCTCGTCGCCCTCTACCAGCAGGCGCAGCTCGGGCACGCGGCCGGCGCGTCGGGCCACGACCTCGCGACGTCGTCGATGGTCGTGCACCTCGTCGGGGCCGCCGTCTGGATCGGGGCGCTGGCCGCGCTCGCGGTGCTCGTCCGGCGGGTCGGGACCGACCTGTCGGCGTCGGTCGCGCGCTACTCGGTGGTCGCCGGCTGGTGCTTCGTCGCCGTCGCGGTCTCCGGGCTGGTCAACGGCCTCCTCCGCACGAGCGGCTGGTCCGACCTCACGACGACCTACGGCGTCCTGCTGCTCGCGAAGGTCGCGCTGTTCGGCGCGTTGGGGCTCCTCGGGCTCGCGCACCGCCGCGCGGTCGTCCCGCGCCTGGCGGGGGGCGCTGCGGCCCTCGCACCGACTCGTGCCACCGCGAGCGTCACGACCTCCGACCGTGCCGCGGGCGCCGCCGCGGACGTCCCGAACGCCGGTCGTGCCGGTGCCACCGCGGACGTCGCGAACGCCGGTCGTGCCGCGGGTGCCATCGCGGACGCCGACGCGGAACGACGTGCCGGCGGTGCGCTGTTCTGGCGGCTCGTCCTCGTCGAGCTCGCCGTGATGGGTGCCGTGTCCGGGGTCGCGGTGGCGCTCGGCTCGACGGCCCCGCCCGTCCCCGAGGAGGTCCCCGCCGACCCCTCGCCCGCGTACCGCCTCACCGGCCACCCGCTGCCGCCCGAGCCGACGACGCTGCGCTGGCTCACCGAGTGGCGATGGGACCTGCTGCTCGCGTCCGCGGCCGTCGCCGGGCTCGTCGTGTACTGGCGGTGGGTGCTTCGGCTGCGCCGCCGCGGCGACACCTGGCCGTGGGCGCGCACCGCGTCGTGGACCGTCGGGCTGCTGCTGTTCGGCTGGACGACGTCCGGCGCGCCCGCGCTCTACGGGCACGTCCTGTTCAGCGCGCACATGGTCCAGCACATGGTGCTCGCGATGGTCGTGCCGATCTTCGTCGCGCTGTCCGCCCCCGTGACCCTCGCGCTGCGCGCGCTGCCCGTGCGGTCGACCCGCCTGCGCGACGACGTGTCCCGCGGCCCGCGCGAGTGGATCCTCGTCCTCGTGCACAGCCGCGTCGGCGGCTTCCTCGCCCACCCCGTCGTCGCCGCCGTGAACTTCGTCGGCTCGATGGTGCTCTTCTACTACACCGGCCTGTTCGAGTGGTCGCTGCGCTCCCCGGTGGGGCACCTGGCGATGGTCGTGCACTTCACGCTCGCCGGGTACCTGTTCGTCAACGCCCTCGTCGGCGTCGACCCCGGCCCGAAGCGCCTGCCGTACCCGCAGCGGCTCCTGCTGCTGTTCGCGACGATGGCGTTCCACGCGTTCTTCGGCGTCGCCCTGGTGTCGGGCGAGACCCTGCTCGTCGCCGACTGGTTCGGCCTGATGGGCCGGCCGTGGGGCCCGAGCGCCCTCGCCGACCAGCAGATCGGCGGCGCGATCACGTGGGGGATCGGCGAGATCCCGACCCTCGCGCTCGCCATCGGCGTGGGGTTCGCGTGGGCGCGCGACGACGAGCGGACCGCGCGCCGCCGCGACCGCCGCGTCGACCGCGAGGGCGACGTCGAGATGGACGAGTACAACGCGATGCTCTCGGGCCTGGCCGCCCGCGACGCGCGGGACGCCGGCACGGCGCCCACCCCCCACCGCGCGCCCACGCCGCCGGGGAGCGACGACACGTCGCGCTGAGGGCGCCGGGGAACGTTCGTCGCGTGTTCACCGCGCGCTCACCACGCGTCGGTTCGTCGGGATCCTCCGGGTTGGAGGCTGTCGCTCGCCCCCCGCCCCGACGCACCCGAAGAGGCCCCGATGACGACCACCGACGACCGTCCCGGCCCCACGACGCACGCGGACCACCCCGCGCCGCGCCCCGCCGCCACCTCCGCCGCGACCGCCCTGTCGGCCCCCTCCACGGCCCCGTCCGCGGCCCCCGCCACGGCCCTCGACGCGGCGCCCGTCGTCGCCGCTCCCGTGACCGCGCCGGTCGAGCGGCCGACGCGCCGCGCCCTGCTGCCCTTCCTGCCGATGGCGGGCCACACGTCGGGCAAGCGCTCGGCCGTGACGTGCCACCTCAAGTGCGGCGACGCGTGCGCGCAGCCCGTCCCGAACACCTCGGCCAACCCGTACTTCCGCGACGTCGTCGAGACCGCCCTGAGCCGTCGCGCGGTCCTCGCGGGCGCGCTCGTCGCGGGTGCGGCGGTCGCGATCGCACCGGTCGTCGGCGACGCACTGCCCGCGGCGGCGCACGACGGCGGCCGCCCGCGCGGCCGGCTCGGCTTCCGGCCCATCGCGCCCGTGCCCGCGGCGACGGACTCGTTCGTCGTGCCCGACGGCTACCGGTGGCAGGCCCTCGTCCGCTGGGGCGACCCGCTGTTCTCGGCGCGGGACACGTTCGACCCGGCGACGCTCACGCCCGAGGTCGCGGAGCGGCTGTTCGGCTACAACTGCGACTACGTCGACGTCCTGGAGGACCCCGACGGCCGGTCGGCGACCCTCGTCGTCAACCACGAGTACACCAACGAGAACATCATGTTCCCGCCCGCGGCGACGCCCGAGGACCTCGACCGGCAGCGCCGGGTGGCGATGGCGTCGCACGGCATGTCGGTCGTCGGCCTCTACCGCTCGCGCAAGGGCAAGCCGTGGGCGTACCGGCCGGGCGCCCGCGTGAACCGCCGCATCACGGCGTCGACGCCCTTCACCTTCTCCGGTCCGGCGGCGGGGTCGGCCCTGCTGCAGACGTCGGCCGACCCGGCGGGCAGGACGCCGCTGGGCACGCTCAACAACTGCGCGGGCGGCACGACCCCGTGGGGCACCGTCCTGTCGGGCGAGGAGAACGTCAACCAGTACTTCCGCACCGCGGGGACGAGCGCGGCGGACAAGCGGTACGGGTTCGCGGACAAGGCGACGACGCGCGGCTGGGAGGCCGTCGACCCGCGCTTCGACGCGCGCACGCCGGGGTTCGAGAACGAGCCGCACCGGTTCGGCTGGGTCGTCGAGGTGGACCCGCAGGACCCGACGGCAGCGCCGGTCAAGCACACGGCGCTCGGCCGGTTCAAGCACGAGGGCGCGAACGTCATCGTCGGTCGGTCGGGTCACGTCGCCGCGTACATGGGCGACGACGAGCGGTTCGACTACCTCTACAAGTTCGTCTCGAAGGACCGCTACCGGGCGGGTGGGCGGCACCGCGAGAAGAACAAGCAGCTCCTGTCCGCGGGGAACCTGTACGTCGCGCGGTTCCACGGCGACTCGCCCGTCGAGGAGATCACCGGCACGGGCGCGCTGCCGTCCGACGGGGCGTTCGACGGCACCGGCGAGTGGGTGCCGCTCGTCCTCGACGGCGTCTCGCAGGTGCCCGGCTTCTCGACCGAGGAGGTGCTCGTCTTCACGCGGCTCGCGGCCGACGCCGTGGGCGCGACGAAGATGGACCGCCCCGAGGACGTCGAGCCGAACCCCGTGACGGGCCGCGTCTACGTGGCGTGCACCAACAACACCGACCGCGGGGCGGCCGGCAAGGAGGGCGCGACCGAGCCGAACCCGCGCGTGACCAACCGCAACGGCCACGTGGTCGAGCTCACCGAGTCGGGGAACGACCCGCGGTCGCTGACCTTCGGGTGGAGCATCCTGCTGCTGTGCGGCGACCCCGCCACGACGACCGGCACGTACTTCGCGGGCTTCCCGCCGGAGAAGGTGTCGCCGATCTCCTGCCCCGACAACGTGGCGTTCGACTCCGCGGGCAACCTGTGGGTCTCGACGGACGGCCAGCCCGGCACGATCGGCTACTGCGACGGCCTGTTCAAGGTGCCGCTCGAGGGCCGCGAGCGCGGCCACGTCCAGCAGTTCCTGTCGGTGCCGCGCGGCGCGGAGACGTGCGGGCCGGTCGTCCGCGACCGGGACGAGATGGTCTACGTCGCCGTCCAGCACCCCGGCGAGGACGGCCAGTGGGGCGCGCAGCAGTCGTTCTTCCCGGACTACGTCGCCGCGGGCACCCTGGACGGCGGCCGTTGGGGTGGCCCTCGCCCGTCGGTCGTCCAGGTCTGGCGCGACTGAGACCGCCGGCGTCGAGTGGGCCGCGGGGCACGCCGACCCACCCGACGCCGGCCCTGTCCCGGCCCCCCGCGCGCCCGGAGCCCCTGCGACCCGGCCCTGCCCCCCACTCCCGGCCGACCTCCACTCCCGCCCGACCCCCACACCCGCCCGACCCCGTCATGACGCCCCGTCCTCCCGCGGAACCGGGCATCAGGACGGGGTCGTCTGCCCACCGAACTCGCCCGGCCGCCCGGCGGCCGACCCCGTCATGACGCCCCCTCACGCCCCGGACGCAGGCACCAGGACGGGGTCGTCAGCCGGACGGGGTAAGCGAGGGCCGGGCGCCTGTGCTCGTCGGCAGCCCCAGGGGTGGTGAGAGGGTCACAGGGCCGCGTGGCGTGCGATCGCCCACAGGCGTCGGTCTCCGGGGAAGGGCGGGCCGCGGTCGTCCGGTGGGATGCCGCTCGTGCCCCGCCGCGCTGTCGTCCCGTCGTCCCTCCTCGTCCTCGCGTCCCGGCAGGGCGGGCTGATCTCGTCCACCCAGGCGGACGCCGCCGGTGTGGGGAGCACCCGCCGCACCCGCCTGGTGCGGGACGGCATGTGGGGACGTCCGACGCACGGCGTCTACGACCCGACCCCCGGGGTGCGGTACGGGGTGGACGAGCGACGTCGCCGGGCCGCGTGGACGGGGCTGCTCGCGTACGGACCGGGCGCGGTCGCGGTGGGGTCGTGTGCGCTGGCGCTGCTCGGCGTCGCCGGGCTGCCCGCGACGCTCGTGCCGGAGGTCGCGCTCCCGGCGGGTCGTCACCACCGGCCCCGGGACGGCGTGCGCGTCCGGTGCTTCGGCGAGACCGTGCCGCTGGAGGCTGTCCGGCACGGTGCCGCGCTCGTGGCGGGGCTGACGACGGCCCTGGTCCAGGCGGTGCCGGAGCTGGGACCGCGTCACGCGCTCGCGGTCCTCGACGACGTCACCCGGCGCGGTCTGCTCTCGGCGGAGGGTGCGCTGGAGGTGCGTCGGCGGGTCGTCGGGCGGCGGGGCGCGGCGGGGGTGCGCGACGTGTGGGCCCTCGTCGACGCCCGGGCGGAGTCGCCGCTCGAGTCGTTCGCGCGGTGGGACTGCACGGTCGCCGGGCTCGCGCCGGACGAGCTGCAGGTGGAGGTGCGGTCGACGTCGGGACGCCTTCTCGGGCGCGCCGACCTCGGCTGGCGGATCGACGACGGTCGGTGGCTGCTGGTCGAGATCGACGGCCGTGACGTCCACGAGTCGCCGGCAGCGCTGCTGCACGACCGGCACCGTCAGAACGCGCTGCTCGGCACGGGCAGGGTGGACGTGCTGCGCTTCGCGGCGTCGGACCTCGGCCCGTCGGGCGTGATGCTCCGCACCCTTCGAGCCCATCTCGCAGGACGGCGTCGCGCGCCGACCCCGTCCTGGTGACCGCGACAGTCGTGCTCACGGGCGCGAGGACGGGGTGGATCCGTCGTCGACGACCCGGCGTCCCAGCGGGGCGTGATAGGACGGGGCGGTGACCGAGCCGACCGCAGACGCCGTCCCCGCCACCCCCTTCCACGACCTCGATGCCTACGTCGCGCTGCCGCGGCTGTCGGGCCTCGTCCTCTCGCCCGACGGGACGCGCCTCGCCACCGCCGTCGCGACCCTCGACCGCAAGAAGACGAAGTACGTCACGGCGTTGTGGGAGGTCGACCCCGCGGGGGAGCGGCCGGCCCGCCGCCTGACCCGCAGCGCGAAGGGCGAGGCCAGCGCCGCGTTCACGCCGGCGGGCGACCTGCTCTTCACGAGCGCGCGCCCCGACCCCGACGCCAAGGACGGCGACGACGACGCGGTCCCGGCGCTGTGGCTCCTGCCGGCCGACGGCCCGGAGGCGTGGGTCGTCGCGGACCGCGCCGCGGGCCTGGGCGGGGTCAAGGTCGCCGCCGACGCGCCCGTGGTTCTGGTGTCGTCCGACGTGCTGCCGTCGGCGAAGGACGCGGAGACCGACGAGAAGCTGCGCAAGGCCCGCAAGGACAAGAAGGTCGCGGCGATCCTGCACGACTCCTATCCGGTCCGGTACTGGGACCACGACCTCGGGCCGGAGTCGCCGCACGTGTTCACGGCCGACCTCGGGGCCGAGGTCGTGACGCCGCTCGCGGGCACGCAGGACCCGCGCCTGACGCTGCGCGACGCGACGCCGGACGCCCGGTCGGCGCTCGTGGAGCAGTCGGCCGCGATCTCGCCGGACGGGACGACGGTCGTCACCGGCTGGACGCTCCCGCGGGCGCGGGGTGACCAGCGCACCGTGCTGGTGGCGGTCGACGTGGCGACGGGGGAGCGGCGCACGCTCGTCGATGACGAGGGCGCGGACGTCTTCGGGCCCGTGGTGTCGCCGGACGGACGGTGGGTCGCGTTCGGGCGGGAGTCGATCTCGACGCCGCACGAGGCGCCGCGCGTGTCGCTGCACGTCGTGCCGCTCGCGGGTGGCGACGTCCGCCCGCTCGGTGCCGAGTGGGACCGCTGGCCGCACGACCCGGTGTGGCTGCCGACCTCGGACGGGCTGCTCGTCACGGCCGACGACGACGGCCGCGGCCCGGTGTTCCGCGTCGACCTCGCGTCGGGTGCGGTGAGCCGTGTGACGGCGGACGACGCGGTCTTCACGGACGTGCAGGTCAGCCCCGACGGGCGGACGGTGTACGCGCTGCGCTCGTCGTACGAGGCGCCCGCCCACCCGGTGCGGATCGACCTGGCGCGTGCCGTCGAGCAGGGCGGTCCGGTCGAGGCGACGCCGCTCGTGTCGCCCGCGGCGACCCCGGACGTACCGGGTCGGCTCACGGAGGTCGAGACGACCGTCGCCGACGGCCGCCGGGTGCGCGCCTGGCTCGCGCTCCCCGAGGACGCGACCGCGGACGCCCCCGCGCCGCTGCTGCTGTGGATCCACGGCGGGCCGCTCGGTTCGTGGAACACGTGGTCGTGGCGGTGGAACCCGTGGCTGCTCGTCGCGCAGGGGTACGCGGTGCTGCTGCCGGACCCCGCGCTGTCGACCGGGTACGGGCAGGACTTCGTGCAGGCGGGCTGGGGGGCGTGGGGCGCGGCGCCGTTCACCGACCTCATGGCCGTGACCGACGCGGCCGAGCAGCGCGACGACGTCGACGCGAGCCGGACCGCCGCGATGGGCGGCTCGTTCGGCGGGTACATGGCCAACTGGGTCGCGGGCCACACGGACCGGTTCCGCGCGATCGTCACGCACGCGAGCCTGTGGGCCCTCGACCAGTTCGGTCCGACGACCGACGCCGCCTTCTACTGGCAGCGCGAGATGACCGACGAGATGGCGCTCGAGAACTCGCCGCACCGGTTCGTCGAGAAGATCGTCACGCCGATGCTCGTCGTGCACGGCGACAAGGACTACCGGGTGCCGATCGGCGAGGGCCTGCGCCTCTGGTACGAGCTCGTCGCGTCGTCGGGCCTGGCCGCCGACGACGAGGGCCGCACGCCGCACCGGTTCCTGTACTTCCCGGACGAGAACCACTGGGTCCTGACACCGCAGCACGCGGTCGTCTGGTACCAGGTCGTGCAGGCGTTCCTCGCGCAGCACGTGCTGGGCGAGGAGGACGTGACGTACCCGGAGGTGCTCGGCTGACGTCCTCGCGAGGGTGCCCGGGCGGTGGTCCGGGCACCCCGTGGACGCGCTTCCGGATGCGCGAGGGTTCTACCCGCGCCAGACTCCTGTGTCAAGAGTCGGACGCCCTCCTCGTTCGACGGGACGGAAGGAGCCACGCATGGGTATCGGAGGCGGTATCGCCCTGATCGTCATCGGCGCGATCCTCGCGTTCGGCGTGCGGGACAGCGTCGACGCCATCGACCTCACGACGATCGGCTACATCTGCATCGGTGCGGGCGTGCTCGCGCTGATCCTCGCGATCATCATCAACGCCCAGCGCAGCAACACCACGCACCGCGAGGTCATCGACCAGCGGGTGGGTGGCACGGCGCAGGCCGCCGCGCCGCAGGCGCCCCAGGCCCCGCAGGCCCCCCAGGCCCCGGCCGCGCCCGTGCAGCAGGCACCCGCGCAGCCCGTCCAGCCGGTGCAGCAGCCCCCGCAGACGCCGCCGCCCGCGCGCGGCGTGTGACCCGGTCGGCCGGCCGCTGACCGGTCGCCGACGCACGATGCCCCGACGACCTCACCTGGTCGTCGGGGCATCGTGCTGTCCGCCGGGGCCTGGTCAGGGCGCGCGGGTCGACCGTCAGGACGCCCGGGCTGCCTCGACGATCGCCGCGGCCAGGTCGTCGGGCCGCGAGAACATCGGCCAGTGCCCGGTGGGGAGGTCGACGTAGGTGACGTCGAACCGGCCGAGCTCGGTGTGCAGCGGCGGTCCGCCGTCGACCATCGTCCGCAGCACGTCGGACGGCAGGCTCGTGCAGACCGCGGTGACCGGCACGTCGAACCGCCGGGTCTCGCCGACGTGGACCTCGCCCCGTGCGACGCGCGCCGGGTGCGGCACGGCCCGCTCCCGGAACCGGCTCAGCGCGGCGTCGTCGAGGCCGTCGAGGCTCGACCCCTCGGCGGCGAGCTCGTCCCACGACGGCAGCGGCAGGCCGGTGACGTCGGCGGGCAGGTCGAGGGCGAGTGCCGCACCGTCCTCGAGCGGTCCGCTGTCGACGTACACGGCGCGTCGCACGCGGTCGGGACGGCGGTCGACGACCTCGCCGACGACGGCCCCGCCGCCCGAGTGGCCGACGAGGACGACGTCGCCGTCGAGCGTGTCGAGCAGGTCGGTGACGGCGGCGACGTGGTCGGCGCGCGTGACCGCGGCGGTCACGCCGGAGACGTCGTCGCCGGGGGCGAGCCCGGGGAGCGTGACGGGGTGAGGGTCGAGGCCGGCGTCGCGGAGCGCGGGGACGACGTCGTCCCACGCCCAGCCGCCGAGCCAGAAGCCGGGGACGAGGATCACGTGTGTGGCGGTGGTGGTCATGGGACCAGCCTGCCGGGGGGTCGGTGACAGCCGTCTGTCACCGTCGTGTCACCATCATGGAGCGACGACACCCGGCGAGGAGGAGCCCGTGAACCGCACCGACCGGCTGTACGCGCTCGCCGAGGAGCTGCGCCGCGTCGGCCCGCACGGCACGACCAGCACCCGCCTCGCCCGGCTCTTCGAGGTCACGACGCGCACCGTCAAGCGGGACGTCTCGGCGCTGCAGCAGGCCGGGCTGCCCGTCGTCGCGCAGGCCGGACCGGGCGGCGGGTACGTGCTCGTCGGGGCGACGCTGCCGCCGGTCGCGCTCACGCCGGGGCAGGCGGTCGCGCTCGCGCTCGCCGTCGACGCGCTCCCGGCGGGCAGCCCGTTCGGCGTCGACGCGCGCACGGCCCGCGACAAGGTCCTCGACGCGCTGTCCCCGGCCGACCGCGACCGTGCCGCCGAGCTGACGGCGCGCGTGTGGACCCGCCCGGACCGCGCGGGCCCCGACGACGCCCCGCCCGTGGCCCCGGCCGTCCTGCGGGCCGTCGAGGACGCCCTCACCCGGCGACGCGTCCTCGCGCTCGACTACGTCGACGGCCGCGGCACGACGTCGCAGCGCCGCGTCGAGCCGGTCGTCCTCGCCCGCACCGGTGGCGCCTGGTACCTCGCCGCGTGGTGCCGCACCCGCACGGACTTCCGCTGGTTCCGGCTCGACCGCGTGCGCCGCGCCGACGTCACCGCCGAGCAGCACGAGCCCCGTCCCGTCGCCGACGTGGGCGCACCGCCCGACGACGCGCACCCCGTCGGCCGACGCCCCGGCTGACGGGCCGCGCGGAACGCCCGGCGGCTGTCGGCGGCGCACGGCAGACTGTCGGCGACGCACCGGGACGCACCGCGACGGACCCGGACGGATCAGGCAGGGGGCCCGATGGGATCGATGGACGAGCGCGAGGCGCGCGAGGTCAAGGCGCAGGCTGGGGACCTGGTGCGGGAGCTCGCGCAGCGCACGGTGCACGCCGAGGGGGTGCACGAGACGCCGGCGCCCACGATCGCCCTCGGACTCGCGCCGCTGCCCGGCGGCGGGTACGGCCTCGCGGTGCGGTACCGCCTGGGCGTGCCGTCGGTGCGGAGCATCGCGCGCAAGGTCGCCGAGCAGGTCGGA
Organism: Cellulomonas biazotea; assembly: GCF_004306155.1. GTDB lineage: Bacteria > Actinomycetota > Actinomycetes > Actinomycetales > Cellulomonadaceae > Cellulomonas > Cellulomonas biazotea. Next base: position 6,442 of record NZ_BIMR01000251.1, on the reverse strand, counting down.
CCCGCCGCGGACGTCCGCCGCACGGGACGCATCCGCACGCTGCCTGCCGTCGACGACCCGTCGAAGGTGCGCCCCCGCCCGCCCGTCGTCACCGCCCGGGCGCTCGGCGAGACCGGGCGCGTCCGGCCGCTGCGGCCCGGCATCTCGATCGCGCACGCGCGGGTCTCGGCGGGCACGCTCGGCGCGTTCGTCGTGGTCGACGGCCGGATGCACGTGCTGTCCAACTACCACGTCCTGTCGGGCTCGCCCTCGGCGAAGGTGGGCGACCCGACCCTGCAGCCCGGCCCCGCGGACGGCGGGACGTACCCGGCCGACAAGGTCGGCGAGCTGTCGGCCCGCGTCGACCTCGAGCCCGACGGGCGGGCCACGGTCGACTGCGCGCTCGCGGTCCTCGACCCTGCCGACGTCGACGTCGACCTGCGCTACCCCGTCGGCCCGATCACCACGACCGCGGTGGCCCTCGGCGGTGAGGCCGTCGCGAAGATCGGCCGGACGACCGCCCTCACCAGGGGTCGTGTCACGGCCATCGAGCTCGACGACGTCGTCGTCGGGTACGGCGACGAGCTCGGCGAGATCGCGTTCGACGACCAGATCGAGGTCGAGTCGACCGGCCGGTCGGCGTTCTCGCGCGGCGGCGACTCCGGGTCGCTCGTGTACCGCGAGGACGGGGTCGCGCTGGGACTGCTCTTTGCCGGATCGGAGACCGGGGGCGAGAATGGGACCGGGCTGACGTACGTCAACCCGATCGATGCCGTCCTCGACGCCCTCGGCGCCACGCTCGCCGGCTGACCGCCGGACGACGCGCCGCCGCGCTCCGGACGGCGGGAAGCGGTGCAGCATGGCGGACCTCGAGCAGGCGCGCGCAGCGAAGGAACGGTTGCGGGCGGCCCTGGCAGGCAGACCCGGCGTGCGCGGGATCGGGGTCGCACCCGACGGCGACGGCTACCAGCTCCAGGTCAACGTGACCTCCCGGACCACGTCCGCCGTCGTGCCGCCGGCCGTCGACGGCGTCACGGTGCGGGTCCGCGTGGTCGGGGCGGTGACGGCGAGCGCCTGACCGGGCGCAGGACGGCAGGCGCCCACGACCGGGCGCCCAAGGCACGGAGGAGGACGACGCGGACCGACGGGGGTCACCCGGACGGCCGAGCACGATCGGGGCGATTCCGGACCCACCGGGCCGCTGAGCGGGCCTGATCGACGCGTCGGTGGGGTGATCTCATCGACCTCTCATGCCCTCAACTGTTCGGACAGGTGTCCGAGGGACGATGATGGGCCCGTGACGCGCCGGGGGACCGCCGAGGGGACCCGCAGGGACCATCGGTCCGCTGCGGCGCTCGTCGGCGTCCGCGGGCTCGCGACCGCCGCCCACCGCCTGGACCGCTGCCGGACCGTCGACGAGGTCGTCGAGGTCGCGGCCGCCGTCGGTGTCGAGGTCCTCGGCGCGAAGCTCGTCGCCGTGCTGCGCATCGAGCAGGACACCGCGCGCGTCATCGCGATCGAGCCCGAGCCGACCGACCCGCGCATCCGCTGGCGCAGCCGCGCCTCGTACCGCGCGGACGACCGCCCCGCGCTGCGCCAGCTCATCCGCGAACGGTCCAGCTGGGTCGCGCACTCCGTCGACGTGGCCGGACGTCCCGTCGCCGACGGCGACGCGGGGGCGGGCGACGCCGTCGAGATCGGGTCGCTGCGGGAGATCGACGGCGGGTCGGCGCTCGCGTCGCCGGTCGTCGTCAACGGCAGCGTCTGGGGCCAGCTCTACGCGATGCGGGAGGTCGGCTCGCCGCTGTTCGGCATCGACGACATCGCCCGGTCCGAGGTCCTCGCGGCGCTCGCGGCCGGCGCCGTCGCGCGGGTCGACCTCGAGGCGCAGGTCCGGCACCTCGTCGCGGACGACCCGCTGACGGGTCTGGTGAACCGTCGCATCGCGGACGCCGCCGCCGAGTCGGCCCTCGAGTCCGGCCTGGAGACGTGCATCGTCATGTGCGACGTCGACGGCCTCAAGCGCGTGAACGACGAGCTCGGCCACGACACCGGCGACGACCTGCTGCGGTCCGTCGCAGACGTCCTGCGCCGCGCCGCCGACGCCCTGCCCGGCGCGGTCGCCGCCCGCATCGGCGGCGACGAGTTCTGCCTCGTGACGAGCGGCCGGCGCCGCAGCGAGGTCGCCGAGGTCGTCGCCGCGACCGTCGCCGAGTTCCCCCTGCCGCACGGCGCCGCCATCTCCTACGGGATCGCGACCACCGCCGTGACGGGCTCGACGTCCGCGCGGCACCTGTTCCGGCAGGCCGACATGGCCCAGTACCGCGCCAAGCGGGCCCGGGCGCGCGCCCTGCGGGCCGCCGCCCCGACGACCGCCGATCCCGCCGTCACGGCGGAGCGGGTCGTCGTCGCCGGGTCCGCCGCCATCGTCGCCGCGCAGTCGGGCATCGTGCCGCGGCTGTGCGCGCTCGCCGCGGCCGCGACCGAGACCCTGGGCGGCGCCGGGTGGGCCGTCCTCATGCGTCGTCCCGGCGACGGGCCCGACACGTCGCCGTCCGCCGTCGCGCGCGGCGGGGCGCCCGTCGACCTCACGGCCGCCGAGTCGTCGACGACCGTCGTCGAGCACGGCCCGTGGGTCGTCGAGATCGGCGTGTCCGCGACGGCCGCGACAGGCGAGGTCGTCGACACGTCCCTCGACGCGCTGGTCGCGGTCGCGGTCCTCGGCGCGTCCTGACCCCGGCGCTCCACCCCTGCTCGCTCGCCTGGGTGTGCCGACCCCGTGCCGACGCCCGCTCCTGGCCCGCTGTCGGGCGCCAGGACGGGGTCGACCCAGGCTCACGTCCGGTCGTGGACCGTCGGTGGGCGGGACGGCGCGGTCGGCGCGGAGGGCAGGGTCGGCCGTGGGATGCGCGTCCGGGTCAGCCGTGGAGGGGGAGGGTGAGGGTGTCGGGGGCGCCGTCGACGAGCCGCACGGGCACGCCCCAGTCCTGGGCGTTGAGGTGGCAGGCCGGGTACTCGACGGCGGGGTCGGCGTCGCAGCTCGCGGCGTGCGCGGTGACGTGCAGGACGCCCTCGCGGACGGACGGGTCGAGGCGCAGGACGCGCGTGAGCGGGACGTCGTCGCCGGCGCCGTCGAGCAGCAGCCCGGGCGGCGTCGAGGAGACCTGCAGGCGCGTCGACGGCCCGTAGCGGTCGTCGTACTTCTGCCCGGCGGCGGGCGTGAAGACGACGTCGAGCCGGACCTCGCCGGGCGCGAGGTCGGTCACGGGCCGCTGGGTGCGGTGCGCGCCCCCGTCGACGACCTGACCTGCCCCGGCGGGCAGCGCGACGCGCGCGACGCGGTGCGCGGACGACTCGACGACCAGGACCTCCACGCGTCCGTCGGGCCCGGCGGGCAGGACGACGAGCCCGCTGGGCTCGGCGAGGTCGGCGGCGACGGTCGTGACGTCGCCCGGACCGACGCCCTCGCCGGTGCCCGGGACGTACCGGCGCAGCGCCCCGTTGTAGGTGTCCGCGACGAGGACGGACCCGTCGGCCAGCGCCGCGACGCCGAGGGGGTGCTGCAGGCGGGCCTGGTCGGCCGGGCCGTCGCGGTGGCCGAAGTCGAAGAGCCCCTCGCCGACCGCGGTGTGCACGGTGCCGTCCGTGGGGTCGAGCCAGCGCAGCGCGGACGTCTCGGAGTCGGCGAGCCACACGCGTCCGTCCGGCCCGACGGACAGCCCCGACGGCTGCGCGAACCACGCCTCGGGGCCGGGGCCGTCGAGCAGCCCCTCGTTCATCGTCCCGGCGACGTGCCGGACGCGGTGCCCGTCGAACGTCCACAGCGTGTGGTGGCCGGCCATGGCGACGACGAACGCACCGAGCACGTCCGACCAGGCGACGTCCCACGGCGACGACAGGCGCACGTCGAGGGCGGGCCCGTCGTACCCGGCGCCGGTGCCGCCGCCGCGCACGTTGTCGGCCGCACCGACCATGAGCTGCTCGCCGGTCCCGGCGACGGTCGTCACGACGCCGTCCGCGAGCCGGACGCCGCGCAGCGCGTGGTTGACGGTGTCGGCGACGAGGACGTCGAACCCGAGGGTGTCGCGCAGGTGGTCGGGCACGAGGGCCAGGCCGTTCGGCTCGCTGAACCGGGCGTCGTCGGGGCCGCCGTCGACGAGCCCACGCTCGCCCGACCCGATGCGCCGCACGAGCGTCGAGCCGTCCGCGGCGACCTCCGTGAGGCCGTGGTGCCCGGCGTCGGCGACGAGCAGCGTCCCGCCGGGCAGCGCGACGGCCTTCGCGGGGAACCGCAGCGTGCCCGACGTGGGCGCGGGCGGCACGTACGGGCCGTCGCCGCGGTGCAGCGTGCCCTTCGCGTCGTGCTCGGCGACGAGGTCCTCGAGCAGCACCTCGAGGTTGTGCCGGTGCCCTTCGCCGGCCATCTGCGCGACGACGTACCCCTCGGGGTCGATGACGACGAGCGTCGGCCAGGCCCGCGCGGTGTACGCCGACCACGTGACGAGCTCCGGGTCGTCGAGCACGGGGTGGTGCACCTCGTACCGCTCGACGGCCGCGGCGAGCGCGACGGGGTCGGCCTCGTGGACGAACTTCGGCGAGTGCACCCCGACGACGACCAGTACGTCGCGGAACCGCTCCTCGACCTCGCGCAGCTCGTCGAGCACGTGCAGGCAGTTGATGCAGCAGAACGTCCAGAAGTCGAGGACGACGACCTTCCCGCGCAGCTCGCCGAGCGTCACGTCCTTCCCGCCGGTGTTGAGCCACCCCCGCCCGACGAGCTCGGAGGCGCGGACACGGGGGAGTCGGGTGGAGGGCGTCGCGGTCACGCCCTCCATTGTCCGGCACGGCGCACCGTCGATCACGCAGGTGCGCGCGGCGCCCGACCGGCCGATGTCACCCGATCGGGCGATGGGCGGGTGGAGCCGCGGACGGGAGGGTGGGGTGCCGTCGCCGACCGTGCGCGGCTGGACGGAGAAACTCGGTGCGTCTGCGCGTCCTCGGTGCGCTCGCTTCCGTCGGCACGCTCCTGGTGGGCCTGCTGCTCGCCGGGGCGGCGGCACCCGCGGCAGCCGCGGGCCTCACGTTCGACGGCCAGGTCTTCTCGATCACGACCAACCAGGGCCTCGCCGGGATGCGCGTGGAGATCGTCGCCGTGAACGACGACGGCAGCTTCGGCGCCGTCCTGCTCTCGACGACGACGACCGACACCCCGGGCGACCCCGGGCGGTTCGTCCTCGACCTCCCGGCCACGAAGCCCGCGGGCCGCGCGGCGATCCGGGCGGTCGACCCCGCCGGGCGGTACCTCCCCAGCTACGACAACTGGGGCCGCACCTACCCTGCGCCGTACAACCTGGCCGGCAACGGCGTCTGGGACGCGCTCTACAGCGACTACGCGCCGTGGCGCGGGACGTCCTTCGCGATGGGGGCCGCGGGCCGGTTCGTGCCGATCGCCCCGGTGCGCGTCGCCGACACCCGGGTCAACGGTCACGGACCGATGCAGCGCGGCTCCTGGTACCGGATCTCCATGCCCGCGCTGCCCGGAGAGCCCGTCGCGTACGTGCTCAACGTGACGGCGACGGGGACGCAGTGCGACGCGAGCTACCTCGCGGTCGGCATGAACGTCGTGGGGTACGTGTCGGGCGCCGAGACGAGCATCGTCAACGCGCGCGCCGGCGCCGACGTCGCCAACCTCACGACGATCCGCTTCGGCACGCGCTACCCCGAGCTCGGCGGGGACTGGGTCCAGCTCTACAACCACGAGTGCGCGACCGACGTCGTCGTCGACCTGCAGGGCTACTACGACAGCGGTTCGCCCGACGGGGCGGGCTACGTCCCCGTGACCCCGGAGCGCGTCGTGGACACGCGGTCCGGTGCGGGACCCCTCGGCGCCGGGGAGTCGCGGCGTGTGGACCTCGCAGCACTCGCGCCCGACATGCCCGACGACGCGGTCGCGGTCGCCGTCAATCTCACCGCGACCGGCACGACCGCGGTGACGTCCTACCTGTCCGCGTACCCCACGGGCTACACGCCCGGCCGGTCGACGAGCGTGCTCAACGCCCGGCAGGGACAGGACGTCGCGAACGTCGCGGTCGTGCCGCTCGCCGACGACGGCTCCTTCGAGGTCTACAACGACGCGGGCCGGACGGACGTCGTGCTCGACGTCCAGGGCTGGTACACCGCGACGGGCGGCGTCTCGTTCTTCCCGCTCGACCACCGGCGCCTGACGACGGGCGACGCGCTGCTCGGTGCCGGCCAGGAGCGGGTCGTCGGCGCACCGGGGCGAGGCATCGAGATCCCCGCGGACGCCCAGGCGCTCGCGGTCAACCTGACGAGCGCCGCGGGGTCGGAGGCGACGTCGTACGTGACGGCGTACCCGGCGGGCGTGGCGCGGCCGCTGGCCAGCAACCTCAACACGGTGCGCGGCGTCGACCTCGCGAACAGCGCCGTGGTCGGCCTCGGCGCG
>NZ_BIMR01000250.1 GCF_004306155.1 Cellulomonas biazotea | reverse complement strand
CACCGGCTCCCTCGGCCGGCCCCGCGACCCCGGCGCCCGCACCGGCCGCGGCCCCGGCCCCCGTGGTCGAGCCGCCCGCCATCACGGCACCCATCGCGACGGCCCAGCCCGCCACGGCGCCCTACGCGCAGGTCGCCCAGCGGCCCGCCCCGGTCACGCCGGCGGAGGCGGGCGACGACGTCCAGAAGCTGCGCGGCCCCGCCGCCCGCGTCGTCACCAACATGGAGGCCTCGCTCGAGGTCCCGACGGCCACGTCGGTCCGTGCGGTCCCGGCCAAGCTCATGGTCGACAACCGCATCGTCATCAACAACCACCTCGCGCGCGGCCGCGGGGGCAAGGTGTCGTTCACGCACCTCATCGGCTTCGCGCTCGTCGAGGCCCTCGCCGAGATGCCCGCGATGAACGCGTCCTACACGCAGGTCGACGGCAAGCCCGGCGTGCTCCAGCCCGCGCACGTCGCGCTCGGCATCGCGATCGACCTCGCCAAGCCCGACGGCACGCGCCAGCTCCTCGTGCCGTCGATCAAGAAGGCCGACACGCTCGACTTCGCCCAGTTCTGGAACGCGTACGAGGACGTCGTGCGCCGCGCCCGCGGCAACAAGCTCGCGGTCGACGACTTCGCCGGCACGACGATCTCGCTCACCAACCCGGGCACGATCGGCACGGTCCACTCGGTGCCGCGCCTCATGCAGGGCCAGGGCACGATCGTCGGCGTCGGCGCGATGGACTACCCCGCGGAGTTCGCGGGCACGTCCGAGGACCGCCTCAACGCCATGGGCGTCTCCAAGGTCCTCACGCTGACGAGCACCTACGACCACCGCATCATCCAGGGCGCGCAGTCCGGCGACTTCCTGCGCATCCTCGGGCGCAAGCTGCTCGGTGAGGACGGGTTCTACGACCGCGTGTTCGCGGCGCTGCGCGTCCCCTACGAGCCCGTCCGCTGGGTCCGCGACACCTCCAACGACCCCGACGACGAGGCCATGAAGCCGGCCCGCATCGGCGAGCTCATCCACGCGTACCGCTCGCGCGGGCACCTCATGGCGGACACCGACCCGCTCGCCTACCGCCAGCGCAAGCACCCCGACCTCGACGTGCAGAACCACGGCCTGACGCTGTGGGACCTCGACCGCACGTTCCCGACCGGTGGGTTCACCGGCAAGCCGCGCGCCCGCCTGCGCGACGTCCTCGGCCTGCTGCGCGACTCGTACTGCCGCTCCATCGGCGTCGAGTACATGCACCTGCAGGACCCGCGGCAGCGCCGCTGGCTGCAGGAGCGGCTCGAGTCGGGCTACGCCCGCACGCCGCGCGAGGACCAGCTGCGGATCCTGCGCCGTCTCAACGCCGCCGAGGCGTTCGAGACGTTCCTGCAGACCAAGTACGTCGGCCAGAAGCGGTTCTCGCTCGAGGGCGGCGAGTCCGTCATCGCGCTGCTCGACGCGATCCTGTCCCGTGCCGCGAACAGCGGCCTCGACGAGGTCGGCATCGGCATGGCCCACCGCGGCCGGCTGAACATCCTCGCGAACATCGCGGGCAAGTCGTACGCGCTGATCTTCAGCGAGTTCGAGGGCAACCAGGACCCGAAGTCGGTCCAGGGCTCGGGCGACGTCAAGTACCACCTCGGCACCGAGGGCACGTTCACCGCCGAGTCGGGCGAGACGACCCAGGTGTACCTCGCGGCCAACCCGTCGCACCTCGAGGCCGTCGACCCGGTCCTCGAGGGCATCGTCCGCGCGAAGCAGGACCGCATCGACCTGGGCGGCGACGGCTTCTCCGTGCTGCCGATCCTCATCCACGGCGACGCGGCGTTCGCGGGCCAGGGCGTCGTCTTCGAGACGCTCAACCTCGCGCAGCTGCGCGGGTACCGCACCGGCGGCACGATCCACGTCATCATCAACAACCAGGTCGGGTTCACGACCGGTCCGTCGTCGTCGCGCTCCTCGCAGTACGCGACCGACGTGGTCAAGGGCCTGCAGGTGCCGGTGTTCCACGTCAACGGGGACGACCCCGAGGCGTGCGTCCGGGTCGCCGAGCTCGCGTTCGAGTACCGCGAGCAGTTCGACCGCGACGTCGTCATCGACATGCTGTGCTACCGCCGCCGCGGTCACAACGAGGGCGACGACCCTTCGATGACGCAGCCGCTCATGTACAACCTCATCGAGGCCAAGCGCTCGGTCCGCAAGATCTACACCGAGACGCTCGTCGCGCGCGGCGACATCACCCTCACCGAGGCCGAGCAGGCGCTGCAGGACTACCAGCAGCAGCTCGAGCGCGTGTTCGCGGAGACCCGCGAGGACGGCTGGACACCGCCGCCCGCCGAGGCGGAGACCGTCGCCGGCCTGGAGCGCCCCGAGTCTCAGCTCGAGGACGCGGGCGTCATGGTCGGCTGGAAGACCGCCGTCGACGTGCAGACGCTCGAGCGCATCGGCCGCGCGCACGTGCGCCCGCCCGAGGGCTTCACGGTCCACCCCAAGCTCCAGCAGCTCCTCGCCAAGCGCGAGCAGATGTCGCGCGAGGGCGGGATCGACTGGGGCTTCGGCGAGCTGCTGGCCTTCGGGTCGCTGCTGGCCGAGGGCACGCCCGTCCGCCTCGCGGGGCAGGACTCGCGGCGCGGCACGTTCGTGCAGCGGCACGCCGTCTTCCACGACCGGGAAACCGGCGCCGAGTGGACGCCGCTGCTGTACCTGTCGGCCGACCAGGCGAAGTTCTGGGTCTACGACTCGTCGCTGTCCGAGTACGCCGCGCTCGGGTTCGAGTACGGCTACTCCGTCGAGCGCCCCGACGCGCTCGTTCTGTGGGAGGCGCAGTTCGGCGACTTCGTCAACGGCGCGCAGACCGTCATCGACGAGTTCATCTCCTCCGCGGAGCAGAAGTGGGGCCAGCGCTCGTCCGTCGTGCTGCTGCTCCCCCACGGCTACGAGGGCCAGGGGCCGGACCACTCGTCGGCGCGCATCGAGCGGTTCCTGCAGCTCGCGGCCGAGGACAACATGGTCGTCGCGCAGCCGTCGACGCCCGCGTCGCACTTCCACCTGCTGCGCCGCCAGGCGTACCACCGCCCGCGCAAGCCGCTCGTGGTGTTCACGCCGAAGTCGATGCTCCGACTCAAGGCCGGTGCGTCCGCCGTCGAGGACTTCACGACCGGCACGTTCCGCCCGGTCATCGGCGACGACCTCGCCGCCGCGAAGGCCGACCAGGTCACCCGCGTCCTGCTGTGCTCCGGCAAGGTCTACTGGGACCTGCTCGCCGAGCGTGTGAAGTCCGGCGACGAGCGCACGGCGATCGTCCGTTTCGAGCAGCTGTACCCGCTCGACGAGGCGTCGATCCGCGAGGCGCTCGCGCCGTACGGCGACGCCGAGCTGGTGTGGGTGCAGGACGAGCCGCGCAACCAGGGTCCGTGGACGTTCCTGTCGACGCACCTGCCGCAGCTCGTCGGCCGCACGCTGCGCGTCGTGTCGCGCCCCGAGTCGGCGTCGCCCGCCGCGGGCTCGGCCAAGCAGCACCAGGCGCAGCAGGCCCGGCTCGTGGAGCAGGCCTTCGCCCGCTGACGCCACCCTGCACGACACGGACCCCTCGGCCCCTCCTCACGGGGAGGGCCGGGGGTTCGTCGTGCCGACGCCGGCCACGTCGGTACGCGTCGACGCGCCCGGTCGTGAGCGGCCCGGATGTCAGGACACCGGGACGCCCACCCGGTCGGCGGCCGTCCGGGCGTCGGGACCGTCGGCGGGCAGGTCCACGCACGCGAACGTGCGACGGTAGGCCTGCGGGCTCGTGCCGAGCGTGCGGGCGAAGTGGTGCCGCAGGACGGCGGCCGTGCCGAACCCGCACAGCCGCGCGATCTCCTCGACGGAGGCGTCGGAACGCTCGAGCATCTCCTGCGCACGGACCAGCCGCTGCCGGGTGATCCAGGCGGCGGGCGTGGTGCCGGTCTCGGCCTTGAACCGGCGGGCGAACGTCCGCTCGGAGACGAAGGCCCGGGCGGCGAGGTCGGGGACGGTGAGGTCCTGCTCGAGGTTCTCGACCATCCACGCGAGCAGCGGCGCGAGGGTGTCGGCGTCGCACGGCAGGGGCGTGTCGACGTACTGCGCCTGGCCCCCGTCGCGGTGCGGCGGGACGACCATGCGCCGAGCGACGGCCGACGCCATGGCGGCGCCGAGCTCGCTGCGGACGAGGTGGAGGCACGCGTCGATGCCCGCGGCGGTGCCGGCGCTGGTGATGACGCGGTCGTCGTCGACGTAGAGGACGGCGGGGTCGATCTGCGCGGCCGGGAAGCGGCGGGCGAGCTCGTCGGTGTACATCCAGTGGGTGGTGCAGCGACGGCCGTCGAGGAGTCCCGCGTCGCCGAGCGCGAAGGCGCCGCTGCAGATGCTCATGATCCAGGCGCCGCGGGCGTGCGCGCGGCGCAGGACGTCGAGGACGGACTCCGGGACGGGGTTGGTCGGGTCGCCGTAGGCGGGGATGACGACCAGGTCGACGTCCTCGGTGGCCTCGAGCCCCTGCTCGACGAGCAGGGAGAAGCCGCCCTTGGTGGTGACGAGCCCGGGCTCGGGGGTGCAGACGGTGAAGTCGAACCGCGGCCCACCGGTGTCGGTGCGGTCGATGCCGAAGACCTCGTACGTGACGCCGAGTTCGAACGGCGCGGTGTTCGGCAGGACGACGGCGGCGACGGATCGGAGCATGCCGCCAGTATCCGCCCGACCCTGGCAGAAAATCAACGACCACCGTCAGTCCTGCCACTCGTGGCGCAGGATCGATGGTCGCAGACTTTCTGCCATGACCACGTTCTGGATCCTCGTCGCTCTCGCCGCCGCAGGCTGGTGGATCACCAGCCTGGTCACCGCCGTCCGTGGGGACGGCCACGGCACCACGCCGCCGCCCGCCTCGCACGCCGACTGGTCGGACGCCACCTCCGACCTGCCCAGCGCACCCTTCCGCACCGCCCGCTGAACCCGCCGCCGCCCGCCACCCTGACGGGCGACAGGCCCGCCGATGAGCCGCGTCCCGCGGCCCCGTCCTGAGACACTGTGCCCAGGACGGCGCCGCGAGCGTCGGCGGACGACGGAGAGGGCGGGCACGTGGGCGAGCTGCGGCTGGCGGTGGTCGGTGACGAGCTGGCCGCCGGGGTCGGCGACCCGAAGGGGCTGGGCTGGGTCGGCCGCGTCGTCGCCCGGACCCCGACGCCGGACCCGCTGACCGCGCTGACGCTCGCCGTCCCCGGCGAGACCACCTCCGGGCTCGGGGCGCGCTGGGAGGACGAGGTCGGCCGCCGGCTGTCCGCCGACGCCGACAACCGCCTCGTGGTCGCGCTCGGCCGCTCCGACATCACGGCGGGCCTGTCGCTCGCCCGCAGCCGGCTCAACCTCGCGAACATCCTCGACGTCGCCGACCAGCGACGGATCCCCGCGTTCGTCGTCGGCCCTCCCCCGGGCTCGACCGCCGACGCCGAGAAGCTCGCCGACCTGTCCGCGGCGTTCGCCGACGTCGCCCTGCGTCGCCGCGTCCCGTACGTCGACACGTACACGCCGCTCGCCGCGCACGACCAGTGGCTCGGCGACCTCGCCGCCGGGAACGGCGTGCTGCCGGGCCAGGCCGGCTACGGCCTCATGGCCTGGCTCGTGCTGCACACCGGCTGGCACGCCTGGCTCGGCCTCCCCGACGACGCCGCCTGAGCGCCCGGCACCCGACGGTCGCGCACGACCGTCGGGCCCGTGCCGCGAGCGTCAGCGCAGCGTCTGGCGCACCGCCGACAGCGCGGAGTCGAGCACGGTGCGCAGCGTGTCGACCGTGAGCTGGTCGACCTTGCCCCGCGCGTCGGCTCGGCGCAGGTCGGCCCGCAGCTCGTCGCGGAACCGGCCGAGCATCGCCTCGGCGTCGGCGCGCCGCACGTGCGACGCGACCCCCGGGTCCTCGGCCCCGGTCGTCGCGTGCGGGACCGCGGTCGCGCGCGCCCGCTGGGCGGCGGCTGCGAGGTCGGCCCGGAGCCCGCGCATCTCGCCGCGGACGTCCTCGCGGACGGACCGGGCGCGGTCCCGGACGGTCTCGGCGATGCCCTCCTCGAGGTCCGCGAGGTCGGCGCTGCGGGCGGCGAGCTCGGCGCGGCCGGCGTCGGTGAGCGCGTACGTGCTCTTGCGCTCCTCGTCGACGCGGACGACGAGCCCTTCCTCCTCCAGCCGGGCGAGGCGCGGGTAGATCGTGCCGGCGCTCGGGCGGTACGTGCCGCCGAACCGGTCCGAGAGCTCGGTGATGAGCTCGTAGCCGTGCTTGGGCCCCTGCTCCAGGAGCGACAGCAGGTAGAGGCGCAGCTGGCCGTGCGCGAAGACGGGCGCCATCATCGGGCGACCCCACGCAGGACGGTCACGTGACCGGAGACGGTGGTCGCGGACACGAAGCACGCACCGTCGCCGGTGCGCAGGTCGACCTTGCCGGCCCCCGGCATCGACCCCTTGTACTCCTCGCCGTCGACCACGACGCGGCCGGAGACGGACTGCGCCTTGACCTGCACGCCCTTGCCCTCGGGCAGGCGGACGGTGACGTCGCCGGAGACGGTGGAGGCGGTGAGCGACGACGTGCCGGACGTGACGTCCAGGCTGAGCGCACCCGACACGGTGTTGGCCTGGACGAGCGCGAGCTCACCGGACGCGGCGAGCTCGCCGGACACCGAGTTGAGGCGCAGGTCGCCCGCGTGGTCGCGGACGACGATCTCGCCGGAGACGGTGTTGGCGGACAGGCGGCCGCGGGTGCCGTCGACGACGAGCGAGCCGGACACCGTCGAGACGGACGAGTCGGAGACGACGCCCGCGAGCAGCCCCTCGGCGCTCACGGTGCCGACCTTGGCGTAGACGTCGCGCGGGACGGCGATGTGCACGTCGGCGCGGTCCTTGTCCCGGAAGTTGCGGAACCGCTCGAGGAACCCTTCCCAGCCGGTGAGCGTGAAGGAGTAGCCGACGCGGAGCTCGCCGTCGGCGAGGGTGATCTCGAGCGGGCGGCCGTCGACGTCGTGGACCTCGATGCGCGCGCCGGGCTCGTCCCGGGCGACGACGTCGACGCGTCCGCCGACGATCTGCACGCGCAGGGCGGCGATCTTCTCGACCTCGATGATCTGGGGGTGGGCGACGACCCACGTCTCGGTGGCCATGCTCTGCTCTCTCTCGGTCGCGATATATCTCGTTCGTAAGACACGATATATCGCGACGACACGCGACACAACCCCCGGTCACCGGAGCATCGCGGGGACGTCGGTAGCCTGCGGCAATGACCGACCCGCCCGGCCCCGCCACCGCCTCGTCGCCGGCGCTGACCACCGACCAGACGCTGCTCGTCTGGAGCACGCTCGCCGCACGTCGCACGTCCTTCGACGGCATGGTGTGGCAGACGCCGGCGCTCGGCCTCGCCGCCCAGGCCTTCCTGCTGACGCTCGCGCTCGGCCCCGGGACGTCGCCGCTCGGCCGGGCCGTGAGCGCCGGCCTCAGCCTCGCGCTGTCGGTCATGGTCATCCAGCTGCTGCTCAAGCACCGGCAGAGCGAGCTCGGCGACTCCCTCACGCTCGAACGGATCGAGCGTGCGCTCGGCCTCGACGCGTCGCTCGGCACGCTCCCCCACGGCTCGCCCGCCGAGCGCTCCACGCCCACCGAGCGGCGGATCCTCGCGCGCGCCACCGCGCGCCTCACGCCACCGCCGCGCCGGTTCTGGTCGATGAGCTCCGTCCGCCTCTGGGTCGCGGGCCAGTGGCTCTTCGCAGCCGTCGCCCTGCTGGTCGTCGCCCTCGTCGTCAGCGGGTCGCAGGTGCTCGGATGACCGACGGATGGCTGTCGGCGCAGGCGTGGGCGACCGTCCAGGCGTCGGTCCCGGTGATGTGCGTCGACATCCTCGTCTGCCGGCCGGGCCGCACCGACACCGTCGGCCTCATCCTGCGCCCCACACCCCACCAAGGACCGCGGTGGGCCCTCGTCGGAGGACGGCTGCTGCGCGACGAGCGGCTCGACGCCGCCGTCGACCGGCAGTGGCGCGAGGCGTTCGGGCCGTCGTTCGTGCGGGGACGCGACCGGGCCGCCGCGCCGCTCGTCGTCGAGTACGCGCGCACCGACCACGGCCCCGGGCCGCACGACCCGCGGCAGCACGCGATCTCCACGACGTTCCTCGTGGACGGCCACGGCGAGCCGCACGTGCACGGCACCGAGGCGCTCGACTTCCGCTGGGCGACGCTCGACGACCTGCGCGCCGACCCGCCCGGGTTCGGCCAGCTCGACGTGGTCGAGCGCGCCGCCGCACTACTGGACGCCGAGGCCGTGCGCTAGGAGACCAGGCCCGCCTGCCGCAGCTCGACCGTGAGGTCGTGCGGGTTCGACGAGGCCGACATGGCCTCCTCGTACGTGATGACGTCGTCCCGGACCAGGTGGAACAGGTGCTGGTCGAACGTCTGCATCTTGTAGAAGTCGCCCTCCTTGATGAGGTCGAGCAGCGGCGGGCCGCTCATCGGGTCGAGGATCACCTCGGCCGTCCGCCCCGTGTTGACCATCACCTCGATCGCCGGACGCCGGCCGTTGCCGTCGGCCCGGCGCACCAGGCGCTGCGACACGATGCCCCGCAGCGCCTGCGACAGCGCGACACGCACCTGCTTCTGCTCGTGCGGCGGGAAGAAGTCGATGATGCGGTTGATCGACTCGGCCGCGTCGATCGTGTGCAGCGTCGTGAGGACCAGGTGGCCCGTCTCCGCCGCCGACAGGGCCGCGCGGACCGTCTCCACGTCACGCATCTCGCCGACAAGGATGACGTCCGGGTCCTGCCGCATCGCGGCGCGCAGCGCGACCGTGAAGTCCGCGGTGTCCTGGCGGACCTCACGCTGCGACACGATCGCCTTCTTGTCCTGGTGCAGGATCTCGATCGGGTCCTCGATGGTCACGATGTTGACCTCGCGGTACGTGTTGACGAGGTCCACCATCGACGCGAGCGTCGTCGTCTTGCCCGACCCCGTCGGGCCCGTGACCAGCACGAGACCGCGCGGCTCCAGCGCGAGCTCGCCGACCACCTCGGGCAGCCCCAGGCTGCCCAGCGACTCCGCACCGACCGCGACGCGACGGAAGACCAGGCCGTAGGTGCCGCGCGCCTGGTACGCGTTCACGCGGAACCGCCCGACGCCCGACAGCGAGTACGCGAAGTCCGCCTCGTGCGTCTCGCGGAACTTCTCCACGAGGTCGTCGGGCAGGACCTCCTCGAGCATCCGCTCGGTGTCCGACGGCCGCAGGTCGGGAACCTGCAGCTTGCGCAGCCGCCCGTCGACCCGCACGCGCGGGGCCGAGCCGACCTTGCAGTGCAGGTCGGAGCCGCCAGTGCTGGCGAGGGCGTGCAGGAACGGGATGACGGACTGCGTGCTCGGGGTCACGCACCACTTATCGGACAGCCGGACCCCGGACTTGAGCGCACGGGAGCGGACGGCGGCGGCCACGGGGCGGACTCGGGCGGCCGACGGATGTGGGACGATGGAGGGCAGTCCGGCCGGCGCACGGGTTCGTCCCGTGGTGGATCAGGACCCAGCCGGCACAGACCCTCCGAGGAGATCCCATGAGCAAGCGCGGCCGCAAGCGTCGTTCCCGCAAGGGCAACGGCGCCAACCACGGCAACCGTCCGAACGCCTGAGGCGTCCTGGCGCGTACCGCACCAGCACGAAGGCCCGGCCCCACGAGGGGTTCCGGGCCTTCGGCGTCTGCGCCGGACGACCGTCGCGTCCGGCGGGTGCTCAGGACGTCGTCGGGGGCACGTGCATGACCGTGAGCTGCTCGTGGATCCGCACCCGCAGCGTGTCGGGCGCGACCTCCTGGCAGCCCCGGCGCACGAGGTGCTTCACCACGACGTCGAGGTCGTACTCCTCCAGGCAGCCCTGGCACTCGGCCAGGTGCGCGCGGACCGTCTGGGCGTCGACGTCGATCAGCTCGGCGTCGAGGTACTCCCACAGCCGGTCGAGCGCGTCCTCGCAGTTGTTCCCGCAGCCGCCGGCCACCTGCGTGACCGACTCGTCCATCTCGCTCATCGAGCACCCTCCGGCTCGCTCGGGGCCGCCGCCACCAGGCCGCGCTCGCGCGCGTAGTCCGTGAGCAGCTCCCGCAGCTGCGCACGGCCCCGGTGCAGACGGGACATCACCGTCCCGATCGGCGTCCCCATGATCTCGGCGATCTCCTTGTAGGCGAACCCCTCGACATCGGCGAGGTAGACCGCGATCCGGAACTCCTCGGGGATGCGCTGGAGCGCGTCCTTGACGTCGGAGTCCGGCAGGTGGTCCAACGCGTCGGCCTCGGCGGAACGCAGGCCCCTCGACGTGTGCGACTCCGCACGCGCGAGCTGCCAGTCCTCGATCTCCTCCGACCGCGACTGCTGCGGCTCGCGCTGCTTCTTGCGGTAGGAGTTGATGTACGTGTTGGTGAGGATGCGGTAGAGCCACGCCTTGAGGTTCGTGCCGGGACGGTACTGGTGGAAGGCGGCGAACGCCTTCGTGAACGTCTCCTGCACGAGGTCCTCGGCGTCGGCCGGGTTCCGCGTCATCCGCAGCGCAGCGCCGTACAGCTGGTCCAGGTAGACCAGTGCCTCGGCCTCGAACCGTTCGGTCCGGGCGCCGTCGTCCTCGGCCTCGGGCGCGCGGTGGGTGTCCTCGCTCATCGTCCACGAGCCTAGCCCGCCCCCGGTGGTGCCACCGGCGGGGGCGGCGTCGGCACCCGTCCACCCGATGACGACCCCGGGCACGGCGGGCGCGCCGCGGCGCTCCTGGACGTCTGTGCTCATGGGCTGCACAACGACACGCAGGCGCGGCACATTCCCGTTGTCGCGGGCACCATCCGCCCGCACTAGCGTGGCAGCCATGACGACACCGTCCGGCGCCTCCGAGTTCCTGCGACTGCTGCGCGCGCAGATCGGCCACGAGTTCGACGCGCACCAGCAGTACGTCGCGATCGCCGTCTGGTTCGACGGCCAGGACCTGCCGCAGCTCGCGCGGCACTACTACCGCCAGGCGCTCGAGGAGCGGAACCACGCGATGATGCTCGTCCAGTACCTCCTGGACCGGGACCTCGACGTCGAGATCCCGCCCGGCAGCCCGGTGCGCAACTCGTTCTCCGAGGTCGTCGAGCCGATCGCGCTCGCGCTCACCCAGGAGCAGCAGGTCACCGAGCAGATCGAGGGGATCTTCCGCGCCGCCCGCACCGAGGGCGACGCGCTCGGCGAGCAGTTCCTGCTGTGGTTCCTCAAGGAGCAGGTCGAGGAGGTCGCCGCCGCACGCACGCTGCTCACCGTCGCGACGCGTGCCGGTGACAACCTGTTCGACCTGGAGAACTTCGTCGCCCGCGAGACCATCGGCGACTCCGGGGAGTCCGCCGACGCCCCGGCAGCCGCCGGCGGCGCCATCTAGGAGGAGGACCTCGTGCTGCTGCGCCGCATCGCCCGTCCGCTGTTCGCGACCTGGTTCGTCGTCGAGGGCCTCGACGTCGTCCGGCACCCCGCCGCGCACGCGGCCGACGCCCGGACCGCCCTCGACGCCGCCGACACCCGCCTGCCCGCCGCCGTGCGCGGCAGCGGGGCGACGCGCGGGGTGCTCGACTTCGACCCGACGGAGCGGCAGCTGCGCACCGCCGTGCAGGTGCACGGGGCGGCGCTCGCCGGCGCCGGCCTGCTGCTCGCGCTCGGCAAGGCGCCGCGCACCGC
>NZ_BIMR01000249.1 GCF_004306155.1 Cellulomonas biazotea | reverse complement strand
GCGCGGCCGAGGCGCGGGCGCGGTCGGGACGACCGCCACGCCCGGCACGGCCGACGGCGCCGACACGGCCGACACGGCCGACACGGCGGACGCCGCCGACGCCGCCGACGCCGTGGACCAGCCGCCCGCACGCAGCGGCAAGGCCGCCCACCGCGCGGCCACGCAGCTGCTCATGCGCGCCATGCGGCTGATCCGCACCAAGAAGCCCGACGACGAGTGGGTGTCGTTCGGCGAGCTGAAGAACCAGATGACGCGCATGGACCCCGCGTTCAGCGAGCGCTCGCTCGGCTACCGGTCGTTCACCGACTTCGTCGCCGACCGCCCGAGCATCGTCGAGAGCACGAAGGGCAACGGCAACCAGCCCCGCGTCCGCCTCCGCCCGGGCTACTGAGCGCGCGGCGCTCCGCCGAGGCGTCGGCGCGGGGTGGCGGGAGGGGTGTCGCGCGTCAGGCGTCCCACGGCGGGGTCTCGTCGAGCTTGGCGTAGTACTTCGCCAGGTGGCTCTTCACGCGGTCGCGGTCCTTGTCGGGCAGGTCCACGCCGCCGCGTGAGCCCTGCATGACGGCGGCGGCCGCGAAGACGCCGCGCGGGACGGCCTTCAGCCGCCCGTCGACGACGTCCGCGACGAGCAGCTTGTACGAGCCGAAGTTGTCCTTCGCGTCGGCGTCGTACCAGACGTGCGCATCGCGGTACCGCTCGTTCGGCTCGTCGTCGGCCTTCGCCCAGGCGCGCACCCGCTTCTCGGCGGCGGCGCCGTCCCACGCGCGGTCGCGGTCGGCGAGCGGCAGGTCCTGGAACGCGGTGACAGCCATGGTGGGTCCTCCTCGGGTCGAGGGTCGTGCCGGGCCGGGTCTCCGGCGGGCGCGTCCCGGGCAGGTGTCCCGTCCGGGCGTGTGCGGGCGTGTCCGGAGGTCACGACGTCGACGCGGCGCGCAGCTTCTCCAGCAGAGGCCCGGCGGCCTTCGCGAGGAACTCGTCCTGCCGCTCGTCGCCGACCTGCACGATCGCGACGTCCGTGAACCCGGCCTCCCAGTACGCGGCGACCGCCTCGACGGCCTGGTCCAGGTCGGGACCGCAGACGATCTGCTCGGCGACGTCCTCGGGGCGGACGAACTGGCTCGCGGCGGCGAACGCCTCGGTCGTCGGCAGGTCGGCGTTGACCTTCCACCCACCCGCGAACCACCGGAACTGCTCGTGCGCCCGCTCGACGGCCCGCTCCTGCGACGGGTCCCAGCAGATCGGGACCTGCCCGATCTTGCGCGACAGCGCGGCACCCGCCGGGCGGGCCGTGTCCCACGACGCCACGAGGTCCCCGTCCGGCTCGACCGCGACCAGGTGGTCCGCGAGCGGGGCGAACCGCTCGACGGACTGGTCGCCGGACACCGCGACGCCGATCTCGACGGGCTCGTCCGGGACGTCCCACACCTTCGCCGAGTCGACCCGGAAGTGCGCGCCCTCGTAGGTCGTGCGCTCGCCCGTGAGCAGCTCGCGGATGATCTCGACGGCCTCCTCGAGCATGTCGTGACGCTCCCCGACCGCGGGCCAGCGCTCCCCGACGACGTGCTCGTTGAGGTTCTCCCCGGCGCCCAGGTTGAGCGTGAAGCGCCCGTCGGTCAGGACGCCGAGCGTCGCGGCCGCCTGTGCGACGACCGCCGGGTGGTACCGCAGGATCGGGCACGTCACGTACGTCATGAGCTCGACGCGGCTCGTCGCGTGCGCGACGGCCCCCAGCGTCGACCACGCGAAGCCCGAGTGGCCCTGGGAGTCGAGCCACGGGAAGTAGTGGTCGCTCGCGACCTCGAAGTCGAAGCCGACGTCCTCGGCCGCAGCGGCGTAGCGGACGAGGTCCTTCGGGCCGGACTGCTCGGACATGAGGGTGTACCCGAACCGTGTCATCGTTCGACCGTCGCACCGGCCGTGGGCGACCGCATCCCGGGAGCGGGGTCGTCGTCCCCGTCGTCGGACGGGCGGCCGCGGGACGACAGCTCGGTCCACAGCGGCCCGGCGACGAGCCAGCCCACGAGCACGAGCGTCGCGCGCCCCAGCCAGCCGAGCAGCACCTCCCGCTGGTCGGGGTGCTCGCGCGCGATCAGCAGCAGCACCCCGAGGACCGCCGCGGCGACGACCCACGCCACGACGACGCGCCCCCACATCCGCCACTCGTACGACCGCGCCGCCGGACCCGTGCGCGGCGGTCGTGGCGGCCGGGGTCCACCCGCGAACCGCCACGCGACCCACGCGTCGACCCGGTGCACCGTCCACTTGCCGAAGCCCACGGTGAACCCCAGGTAGAGCGCGGCGAGGCCGTGCGTCCACGTCGGCTCGCTGCCGCGCAGCAGGTCACCGACGGTCGCGACGAGCAGCACGACCTCCAGCAGCGGCTCGCACAGCAGCAGCACGGTCGACGTCCGGCGCCACCCCAGCCCGTAGCGGACGGCGACCGCCGCGAGCAGGAACACCCAGAACGCCACCTCGCACGCCACGACCAGCGCCGCGACCGGGTTCTGCCGGATCTCGTCCATCACCTCGACCATGCCGCCACCCTCGCCGGACCGTGCGCGGCACCGCGTCGGGCGGACGGCCGATCCCCGGGCCGCGGCGTACATCGTTCGGACGACGGGTCGCCGCGGGCGCTGTGCTGGGATGGGGAGATGACGCCGGCGCCGACCCCCGACGCGCCCGCACGCGTCGCTCCGGGACGCGCCGACGGGCCGGGACACGCTGACGGGCCGGTCGAGGACGACGGCACGACCCGCCTCGGGTGGTGGGACCGGGCCGCCCTGCTGGGCCGCCGGGCGCGCGAGCGTGGCTGGTGGGACGACCGGACCGCCGCGCTGACGCTCCTGCTCGTCGGGCTCGCCCTCATCGGCCTCGGCGTCACCAACCCGCCGCCGCCGTGGCTGCCCGACGTCGTCGTCGAGCACGCCGGGGCGTGGCACGTCGCGCTGCTCGTCGTCGCGTCGACCGCGCTCGTCGTCAAGCGCCGCCACCCCGTCGCCGTGCTGGCCGTCACCGCGGTGTGCGCGGCCCTCGACACGGCGATCGGCGGCAGCGTCGCGACGATCCTCGCGCTGTTCGACGCCCTCTACACCGCCGCGCTGCACATCTCGACCGCCGCACGGCGACGGCTCGTCACGACCGTCGTCCTGCTCGTGCTCGGCGCGAGCGTCGGGGTCCTCGTGGCCGGCGCGCCCCCGCGCGAGGCCGTCCTGCTCCTGCTGCAGTCCGCCGCGCTCTACGGCACGCCGCTGTGGTGGGCGCACGACGTGCGGCGTCGCGACGAGCTCGCCGCCGCCGAGGCGGGCCGCGCCGCCCTGGCCCGCGCGCACGCCGACGACCTCGAGCGCATCGCCGAGCTCGACCGCGAGTCCGCCCTCCGCGAGGAACGCGCCCGCATGGCGCGCGACCTGCACGACGTCGTCGCCGGGCACCTGTCCGCCGCCGCGATCCGCGCCGAGGCGGCGCTCGCCGGGCCGCCTGACACCACCGCCGACCGGGCATCGCTGCAGGCCGTGCGGTCGGCCACGATCGACGCGCTCACCGAGATGCGGTCGATGATCGTCGTGCTGCGCGGGCGGACCGACGCCGTCACCGCCCCCGCGGGCCTCGCGCGGCTCGGGGACCTCGTCGCGACCGCGCGCGCCGCGGGGCAGGACGTCGAGGTCGACGGCCCGGTGCCCGACGCGCTGCCCGCCGCCGTCGACCACGCCGCCTACCGGATCGTGCAGGAGGCCCTGACGAACGTCGCCAAGCACGCGCCAGGCGCCCGCGCCCGGGTCGTCGTCGCGCGTACCGGCGACACCCTCGACGTCCGCGTCACGAACCCGGTCCCGGCGTCCACCCGGCGCCCGGCGGACGACGTCTCAGGACCGCCGGGTGGCGCCCCGGTGGGCGGTGGGACCGGACCGCGCACCGGACCCGGGTACGACGGTGGGACCGGGCGAGACGGCGCCGGCGGGCTGCACGGCGGGACCGGGCTGCTGACGATGCGGGAGCGGGCCGAGGCGCTCGGCGGCTCGTTCGACGCCGGACCGACCGGCGACTCCTGGACCGTCCACGCGCACCTGCCGGTGGTCGTCGCATGACGCGCGTCCTGCTCGCCGACGACCACGCCGCGATCCGCGCCGGGCTGCGGCTGCTGCTCGAGCAGGGCGGCGTCGAGGTCGTCGGGGAGGCCGCCGACGGGCACGCGGCCATCACGAACGCCCGTGCGCTGCGCCCCGACGTCGTGCTCATGGACGTCCGCATGCCCGGCGTCGACGGCATCGAGGCGACCCGCGTCATCACCGGCGAGGGGCTCGCCGACGTCCTGGCCCTCACGACGTTCGACCTCGACGAGTACGTCCTCGGGATGCTCCGCGCCGGTGCCGTCGGGTTCCTGCTCAAGACGACGAGCGCGGCCGCCCTGGTCGACGCCGTGGAGCGTGTCGCGGCCGGCGACGGGGTCCTCGCACCCGAGGTCACCCGGCGGCTCCTCGCCGACCTCGTCGCGGCCGCGCCACCCGCTGCCGACCCGTCCGGTGCCGGGCCCGTCGTCGCCGCGGACGGCACGGCGTCGGCCGCCGCATCGGGCGTCGACCTCGTCGACACCCTCACGCCGCGCGAGCGCGACGTCCTCGCGTGCCTCGGCGCGGGGATGTCGAACGCCGACCTCGCCGCCGCGCTCGTCATCACCGAGGCGACCGCGAAGACCCACGTCAGCCGCGTGCTCGCCAAGCTCGGGTGCGCGTCGCGCGTCCAGGCCGCGATCGTCGCCGTCGAGGCGGGCGTCGTCCGGGGGTAGCCGCAGCCGCCGGGCCTACCGGTGCGAGGCCGCCTCGGCGGGTGGGTGCCAGTCGACGACCGACGCCGTCCGGCGGACGAGCAGCGGACCGGCGACCCGGCCGACGACGGCCATGAGCGTGTCGCGCACCGCGACGGCGACGGGCGACGTCCAGGTCGTCGGTGCGCCCACCTGCGACGACATCCGCTGCACCCGGCGCGTGCGCGGGAGCCGCTGCGCGGTGTACGCGGCGAGCGCCCGGCGCAGGCCGTCGCCGTCCGTCCGGGCCGGTCCACCGGACCCGTCCGGCACGTCCGGGACACCGCTGCCCACGAGGGCCGCGAGCGTCACCGCGTCCTCCAGCGCCTGGCAGCCGCCCTGCCCGAGGTTCGGCGTCATCGCGTGCGCGGCGTCCCCGAGGAACGCCACCCGCCCGACGTGGAAGCGGGGCAGCGGCGTCGCGAGCCAGCGCAGGTCGTGCTGGAGCACCGCCGACGCGTCGAGGCCGTCGAGCACCGCGGGGATGGGCGCGTGCCACGAGCCGAACCGGCGGCGCAGCTCCGCGGCGGGGTCGTCGAACCGGGTGCCGGGCGGCAGCGACGCGGTGGCGTACCCGTAGACGCGGCCGTCCGCGAGCGGCGTGAGCCCGACGACCGAGCCGCGCCCCCACGTCTCCGCGGGCACGAGGCCGTCGACGGCCGGGACGACGAACCGCCACGCCGTGACCTCGGTCGACACCGGGCCGGGGTGCTCGGGGAACAGCGCGCGGCGCGTCCGCGAGTCGATGCCGTCGGCGGCGACGACGAGGTCGGCCCGCAGGACCTCGTGAGCGACCTGGTCGCCGCGCCCGGACGCGTCTGCGGCGAACCGGTCGTCGCGTGACGGCTCGTCCTCGGCGTCCCGGTCGGTGCGCACGACGTCGGCGGCGACCCGCGTGCGGACGCCTCCCGGCCCGCCGCGGGAGGCTTCCGCGGAGACCGAGGACAACCGGACCGTCGCGGCGTCCGACGCGGAGCCCGGGTCGGTCACCGTCGCCTCGACGCCCGTCCGCAGTGCGCCGTCGGGCAGCGCCCGGACCAGCAGGTCCACGAGCCGCGCCCGGTGCACGACGACGGTCTGCTCGCCGAACGCCTCGCCGACCCGCGTCGCGTCGGCGCGCACCAGCCAGCGCCCGTCGGCCCGCCGGATCCCGATCGCGCCCTGCAGCGCGGCCATCGACCGCACCTCGCCGGCGACGCCGAGCGCGTCGAGCGCCCGCACCGCGTTCGGGGCGAGCGCGATCCCCGCGCCGACGGGTTCGAGGGACGTCGCCCGCTCCAGGACCGTGACGTCCCACCCGCGCCGGGCGAGCCCCACGGCAGCGGCCAGACCCCCGATCCCCGCACCGACGACGACCGCGCTGCGCGCCCGCGGCGCGACGTCGGACGGGTCCGTCACGCGTCCGCCCAGGCCTCGCGCTCGGTGCGGACCACCTCGCCCGTGCGGGCCGCCTCGTCGATCGCGAGGCCCAGCAGGTGGTCCTGGCAGCCGTCGGCCAGCGGGTACGGGGCCTCGCCCTCGCCGCGGACCCACGCGCCGGTCGACGCGAGGAGCGTCGCGACCGCGATGTCGTCGTCGGCCAGGCGGGCGCCGTCGAACGGGTTCCGGTACAGGACCCGGCCGTCGAGGCTGAGGTGCTCCAGGTCGAAGCCGTCGAGGTTCTGCTCCAGCCCGGTCACGCGGCGCTCCAGGCGCGACGTCACGACGGTCCGCTCGTCGACCCAGCGCGTCAGGGTGTCGTCGACGAGCTCGCCGTGCGAGCCGCGCACGACGAGGCGGTTGGTGCGCAGCGGGTTGTGCCACTGGTTCTCGGTGAAGTCGTACAGCGCGCTGCGGCCGCCGCCGAAGTCGAGCGTCGCGAGGATCGACCAGCGCTCCCTCGCCTCGGTCTCGCCCGTCCAGCCGTCGCGGCTGATCGGCTCCAGCAGCGGTGCGGTGGTCGTCGTGGCGCGCACGGTCACCTCGCCGCGACCGGCTCGGAGCAGCCGCCGGACCAGCCCGACCGCGTGGTACAGGTGCGTCGAAGAGATCTGCACACTCGTCGCGGTGCCGATGAGGCCCTCGTCGACGGCGCGGATCCGGGCCTGGTGCGCGGGCATCGACGGGCTGTGCTCCGCGACCTGCACGATCCCGGACGCGCCGACGTCCGACCACAGGGCGCGCAGGCCGTCGGCGTCGGGCGCGGGCGGCGTCTCGGCGAGGACGGGCACGCCCAGCGCGACGAGCTCGCGCGTCGCCTCCGGGGTGACGGGCCACGGCACCGACACGACGACGAACTCGGGTCGGTCGGCCGCGACGAGCTCGGCGACGGTGCGGACCGTCGGGACGTTCCACGTCTGCTCGACGACGAACCCGCGCTCGGCCGTGCGCGTCACGACGCCGACGCACCGGAACCGGTGCGGCATGAGCCGCGCCATCCGGAGGAAGAACTGCGCCCGCCAGCCGCTGCCGACGATGCCGAACCTGAGGGGAGAGCTGCTGACCATCGACCGTCCTCGCCGCCGTTGCCGGAACGCCCTGAGGCTATCCCGCCCACCCCCAGGTCACGCCCCGCCGCCCCGCACGCACCGCCGCCCGGCCCTCCGCCGCCCGCGAGTTCGTCAGCCGCTGCCGAGTTCGCCGGCTCCAGCTGACGACCTCGGCCCCAACCAGCGACCTCAGGGGGTGCGGGCGGGCGGGGGTGGGGGGCGGGCGGGGGGTGAGGCGGGGCGGGGGTGGGGGCGGGAGATGGGCGGGACGCGGGCGGGGTGCGGGTCTGACGACGGTCGCCCGGGGTGGGCGGGGGCGACCGTGCAGGCTGGCCGGTCGTGGTCGGCCGGCCAGCCGCCGGGTCAGGCGCGGGCGGTGCGGAGGGCCTCGGTCAGGGGGACCGTCGGGCGGCCCGTGAGGGTGCGCAGGTCGGCGGTGGCGTCGGCCAGGTCGCCGCGGGCGATGCCCTCGTCGAGGGTCAGCAGGAAGCCGATGGTGCCGGCGTCGAGGCCCGCGCCCTCGAGGATCGCGCGGTGCTCCTCGGTCGAGACGGCACGGTGCTCGACGGGACGGCCGAGGACCTCGGCCGCGGCGGCGGCGAGCTCGTCGTGCGTCCACGCGACGTCGCCGGACAGCTCGTAGACCCGGTCGTCGTGGCCGTCGGTGGTGAGGACGACGGCGGCCGCGGCGGCGTAGTCGTCGCGCGGGGCGCTGGCGACGAGGCCGGTCCCGGTGCTCGACACGATGACGCCGGTGTCGGCGGCCTGGTCGAGCACGGGCAGGTAGTTCTCCGTGTACCAGTTGTTGCGCAGGACGGTCCACGTGACGCCGGACGCGCGCAGCACCTCCTCGGTGGCCCGGTGCTCGGTCGCCAGGGGCAGCGGCGTCGTGTCGGCGTGCGGCGCGCTCGTGTAGACGATGCGGCCGACGCCCGCGGTCTTCGCGGCCTCGATCGCGGCGGTGTGCTGCGGGACGCGTCGCCCGACCTCGCTGCCGGAGACGAGCAGCAGGACGTCGGCTCCCTCGAACGCGGCGACGAGCGTGGACGGGTCGTCGAAGTCGGCGACGGTCGTCCGGACGCCGCGCGCGGCGAGGTCGGCGAGCCGGTCCACGGAGCGTCCGGTCGCGACGATGTCCTGCGCGGGGGTGCCCAGGGTCAGCAGGTGCTCGACGACGAGGCGGCCCAGGTGGCCGGTGGCTCCGGTGACGACGATCGACATGGTGGTCCTCTCGGTGGGGGTCGCCGGTCCGGTCCGTCGTCGGCGTGGGGCCGGCGACGACCTGGCCACGGCTGGCCCGGTGATGGTGTCGCCGAGCACAACCCCTGCCGCGTCGAGCACCTTCCCCGCCAGCGGTACCCACTTCGGCGTAAGGTACGGACGTGACGGTAAGCAATGAGGTCAGCGTCCTGGACCGGCTTCTGACGGACGGAGTTCTCGCGTCCGCGTGCCCCAGCAGGGTCGTCCTCGACCACGTGACGAGCAAGTGGGGCGTCCTGCTGCTGGTCGCGCTGTCGGAGCGGACGCTGCGCTGGGGCGAGCTGCGGCGGATCGTCGAGGGCATCAGCGAGAAGATGCTCGCCCAGACGCTGCGCACCCTCGAGGCCGACGGCCTGGTCCACCGCGAGGTCACGGCGACCGTGCCGCCGCGCGTCGACTACTCGCTCACGCCGCTGGGCCGCGAGCTCGTCGACCACCTCCTGCCGCTCATGCGCTGGGTCGCCGACCACGCCGACGGGATCGTCGCCGGCCGCGCCTGAGCGGAGGTGACGCGCGCCGGACGCGGTGCGTGCGCGGACCGGCCCCGGGGTGGGAAGGTGCCCTGCACAGCAACGCCGCTGTCGGAGGGAGAGCGCCCCATGCAGGTGTCCGTCGTCAACGTCCTCGTGGCGCTGGTGCGCTTCGCGATCGCGACGCTCGCCCTCATCGGGACCCACGAGATCTGGCTGCACGGCGACCTCGACGGCCTCGCCTACTTCACCAACCAGGCCGGTCTCATGCTGGCCGTCGTCATGGTCTGGGCGGGCGTCGCCTCCGTCCTCGGACGACGGCAGCCGCCCGCGTGGTTCAAGGGCGGCGTCACGCTGTTCCTCGCGATCACGGGCCTCATCTCGTACTTCGTGCTCGCACCCGAGGCCGCCGACGCCCCCGCGGTCGCGTTCGGCCTGACGTCGGGCACGATCGAGCACGAGATCACGCCGATCGCCGCGTTCCTCGACTTCGTGCTGCTCGACGCCCACCGCCGCATGACGTGGCGGTACGCGGGGTACTGGTTCGGCTACCTGCTCGCGTACTGCACCTTCGCGGTCGTCCGCGGGCTCGTGTGGGACCTCGGCTACCCGTACGGGTTCATCGACCTCGACGAGCTCGGCTGGGGCGGGCTGGGCGTCAACGTCGCGACGTACGGCGTCGGCTTCCTCGTCCTGGGACTGGGGCTCGTCGGGCTCGACCGGGTCCTCCCGGCGCGCGCGCTCATCGGCTCGCCCGCCCCCGACCCGCGGCCGGTGCGGGCGGACGAGCCGGTCGTCGCGTGACCCGGCGGCGACGCGTCAGGCGTTGCCGCTGCCCGCGATGTTGACGAGCCAGCTCGTCCCGAACTTGTCGACGAACATCCCGAACGAGTCGCCCCACGGCGCGACCGCCAGCGCCTCGACGACCGTGCCGCCCGCGGACAGGCCCTCGTAGAACCCGGTGAGCTTCTCCTGGTCGTCGCCGCTGAGCGACACCGAGACCGACGACGCGTCGGCGAGGTCCATGTGGCTCGGCACGTCGGCGGCCATGAGCGTGATGCCGTCGGGCGTCGTGAGCTGGCTGTGCATGACCAGGTCGGCGTCGGCCGGGTCCTGCGCCGCGCCGTAGTCCGCGAACGTGCTGACGTCGAGCTGACCGCCGAGGACCGACTGGTAGAAGGTCATCGCCTCCCGGGTGCTCGACCGGAAGTTGAGGTACGGGTTGAGCGTGACGGCCATGACGACTCCCTCGTCGGTGCGGATCGGGACCTCCATCGTGGCTGCAGCCACCGACATCGGGAAGGACGGGCGGTGGACGCCCGGTGGACGACCCGCGACGCCACGCCCCCGGTCGCCCGCGGCGCCGCGTTGACCGAGGCTGGCCGCATGCCGAACCGCCTCGCGTCCGCGACGAGCCCGTACCTGCGGCAGCACGCCGACAACCCCGTGGACTGGCGGGAGTGGGGCGACGACGCGTTCGCCGAGGCCGCCCGGCGCGACGTCCCGCTGCTCGTGTCCGTCGGGTACGCGGCGTGCCACTGGTGCCACGTCATGGCGCACGAGTCGTTCGAGGACGACGCGACCGCTGCGTTCATGAACGCGCACTTCGTCAACGTGAAGGTCGACCGGGAGGAGCGGCCCGACGTCGACGCGGTCTACATGTCGGCGACGCAGGCGATGACCGGTCAGGGCGGCTGGCCGATGACGGTGTTCACGACGCCGGACGGTGCGCCGTTCTTCTGCGGCACGTACTTCCCGCCCCGGCGCGTGCAGAGCGTGCCGTCGTTCCCCGAGGTCCTGGCGTCGATCGCGGCCGCGTGGCAGACCCGCCGGGACGAGGTCGTCGCGAGCGCCGCGTCGATCCGCGCCGCCCTCGCCGGGGAGCCCGACGACGACGCCGCCGCACCCCTCGTCCCCGTCCCCGCGCCCGTCGTCGACGACGCGCTGGTCGGCCGGGCTCTCGTCGCGCTGCGCCCGACCGTCGACCGCGTGCACGGCGGGTTCGGCGGTGCGCCCAAGTTCCCGCCGTCGACGGCCCTCGAGTGGCTGCTGCGGCACCACGCCCGCACGGGCGACCGCGCCGTCCTGGCCCTCGCCGAGGACGCGCTGACGGCGATGGCGCGCGGCGGGATGCACGACCAGCTCGGCGGGGGCTTCGCGCGGTACGCGGTCGACGCGTCGTGGACCGTGCCGCACTTCGAGAAGATGCTCTACGACAACGCCCTGCTGCTGCGCGTCTACGCGCACTGGTGGCGTGCCACGGGCTCCCCGCTCGCCCGACGGGTCGCGACGGGGACGGCCCGGTGGCTGCTGCGCGACCTGCGCACCCCGGAGGGCGGGCTCGCGTCCGCCCTCGACGCGGACACCGACGGCCGCGAGGGCACGACCTACGTGTGGACGCCCGACGAGCTGCGGGCGGTCCTCGGCGACGCGGACGGCGTCTGGGCGGCGCAGGTCTTCGGCGTGACGCCCGACGGCACGTTCGAGCACGGCACGTCGGTGCTGCAGCTCCGGGCGGACCCGGCCGGCCCCGACGACGCCGCCCGGCTCGACGCCGTCCGCGAGCGCCTGCTGGCCCACCGCGGGACGCGTCCGCAACCGGGACGGGACGACAAGGTCGTCTCGGCGTGGAACGGGCTGGCCGTCGCCGCGCTCGCCGAGGCGGGCGCGCTGCTCGACGAGCCCACGTGGGTCACGGCCGCGCACGAGGTCGCGACGCTGCTGCTGGACGTCCACGTCCGCAGCCCCCGGGACGACGAGCGCCACGGCGCGCACGACGGCGAGCGGCCCGACGGGCACCACGGCGCGCAGCACGACGACCGGGTCGACGGGCAGGTCGGCGGGCAGGTCGGCGGGCAGGCGTCGACGCGGCTCGTCCGGGCGTCGCGCGACGGTGTCGCGGGCAGCGCACCCGCGGTGCTGGAGGACTACGCCGACGTCGCGGAGGGCTTCCTCGCTCTCGCGGCCGTGACGGGCGACGCCCGCTGGGTGGGGCACGCGGGCGGGCTGCTGGAGACGGTGCTGACGCGCTTCCCGGACGGCGCGGGCGGGTTCTTCGACACCGCGGACGACGAGACGGACCCGGTGCTGGCCCGCATCCGCCGCCCGCAGGACCCGGCGGACGGCCCGACGCCGTCGGGTCAGGCGGCCGCCGCGGGCGCGCTGCTCACGTACGCGGCCCTCACGGGGTCGGTCCGGCACCGGGAGGCCGCGGAGCGCGCGCTCGCCGTGCCGCTGCGGATCGCGGAGCGGTACCCGCGGGCGGCGGGCTGGGCGCTCGCGACGGCGGAGGCGCTCCTCGACGGGCCGCGCGAGGTGGCGGTCGTCGGGCCGCCCGACGACGAGGGGACGCGGGCGCTGCA
>NZ_BIMR01000248.1 GCF_004306155.1 Cellulomonas biazotea | reverse complement strand
CAGCAGGTCGTCGGCGTCGGCCGCGGCCGACAGCTGCCGCCCGACGCGCAGCGCGGCCCGGCCCGGGGTCGCGGCCTCGCCGTAGACCAGCACGCGCACGCGGCGCCCGAGCCACGCGTGCACCGGCTGCACGGCGACCGCGACACCCACCGCGGCGAGCACCTGCGCGACCGTGCTGCTGCCCACGACCGAGCCCGCCGCGACGAGCACGACGACGTACACGACGGCGAGCCCGAGCGTGAGCAGGGCCGCGACCGACGCGCGGCTCACCACCAGGTCGATGCCCCACAACCGGTTGCGCAGCACCGTCGTGAGCAGCGCGACCGGGAACAGCACCTGGCACGCGAGGTGCAGCAGCGGCACGGCCAGGACGATCTCGAACGGGGTGTCGGCGAAGGCCAGGGGCACGAACGACACCGCCATGAGCGCGACGCCCAGCGCCAGCAGGCCGAGCCCGGGCCGCTCGGCGACGGGACCCCGCACGTGCCGGACCCACGTCGCCGCCGCCGTGAGCACGCCGACCACGACGGTCACGCCGACCAGCACCGTGTTGTCCGTCATCGGCAGCAGCAGCCGTTGCAGCGTGAAGGCGCCCGTCGTCGCGATCCCGAGCCCCAGGCCCACCCACGACCACGCGCCGGGCCGTGTCTCCCGCACGAGCCACGGGACCACGAGGAACAGCGCGAGCGTGCCGGGCACCCACGCCCAGCTCACGAGCGACTCGACGCCGGGGAGCGACGGAAGGGCCGGGTGCGTCGACGCGTACGCGCCCCAACCACCGCCGAGCGTCGCGAGCGCGCCGCCGAGCCCCGTCAGCGACACCAGCCAGCCGACGGCGTGCGCGCGCCGTGCGACGAGGACCGCGCCCACCGTCCCGTAGACGAGGCCGACCGTCGCGTCGACCGCCGAGAACAGCAGGTCGGGCGTCACCGGCACACCGGCCGTCACCAGCAGCAGGACCCCGGCGAGCGCCAGCAGCCACGTGACGAGCACGAGCGCCACGGCGGTGCGCGGACGGCCGCCGTGGCGTGCCGGGACCTCGGCCGCCGTCGTCATGGCGTCACCGTAGGGGCTGGGGTGCGGGCGCGGGTACGCCCCCGCCCGGGTGAACCGGACGGGGGCGCTGCCGACGGACGGGTCGAGCACGTCAGCGGCGGTCGCCGAGCGCGAAGCCCAGCGCGACGACGAGCAGCCACACGGGCCCGACGAACCCCGACATGTACTGCAGCGGCGAGACACCCGTGAGGACGGTCAGGGCGCCGAGCACGACGCTCACCCAGCCGATCCACCGCGGGGCCGCGGCGTGCCGCAGCGACGCGACGCCGAGCGCGAGCGCCGAGACACCGGCGCCGAGCCACAGCCACGGGATCGTCGCGACCCAGTCGGTGTAGAAGGCGCCCGACTCCGGCACGAGCATCTCCGTGTCGGAGAACGCGAACGTGAACTGCGTGTCCAGGCCGCTGCCGAGCAGCAGCGCGGCGGCGGTCAGGACGAGGCCGATCGCGGCGACCATGCCGTGCAGCGACCCGGCGGGCGCCTGCTGGTCCAGGCGGCGGCGCAGACCCGCGGCGAACACGGGCAGGACCACGACGCACAGCGCCGCGAACAGGTGGAACAGGAGGTACGTCGTCTGCTTGCTCGCGGCGTCCTCGAGCATCGCGACGGGGTCGCCGGCGGACTTCTCCCAGTCGACGGACCCGGCGAGGGACGCCTGGATCGCGGCGATGCCGAGGACGCCGGCGGCGACGCCGGTCCACGCCCACGTGCGGCTCGTCGCGGTGCCGCGGCGGGTCGGGGTGGGCTCGACGGTGGTGCTGGACATGCGGGTGCTCCTTCGTCTCGGCGCCGGCGGGGTCGTGCCGGCGGCTGAGGGGAACACTCGGCGGGCGCGGCGCCCGGGCACCAGGGCATCCGGCCCGGATCGTCGGGCACTTCTCCGGGCGCCTCGCCGGGCGTCGTCCCGGCGTGCCGGTCGTCAGGCCCCGGGCACGCCCCGAGGCCCCCGCCGTGCGACGGCGAGGGCCCCGGGGGTCGTGCTCAGAGGTGCCGGGCGGCGTACTCGTGCAGCGCGTCCCGGACGAACGTCGCGCCGTCCTCGCCGCCGTAGTTCTTCGCGAACCGCGGGTCGGCGACGTACATGTCGGCCAGCCCGACGATGTACTCGCGGACGGGTGCGGCACCCGCGCCGGGCGTGCCCGGGATGCCGCCGAGCCACGCGACGTGCCGCCGCGCGAGCTCCTGCGCCTCGTCGGACGCGGCGTCGACACCCGACTCCGCCGCGCTCGCCCAGGCGCGGGCCAGCGCGGCGGTCTCGTCCTGGAACGCCGTCTTCTCGTCGGCGGACAGGCCGCGCCACCAGGCGTCGGACCGCGCGTACGCGTCCTTGCCCCAGCGCTCCTCGACCTCGTCCTGGTACTGCGTGTGGTCGAAACCGTCGAACATGTCCTCGGCCATGACCGGTACTCCTTCCTGCCGTGCGGTCAGGGTCCGCTCGACGGACACGGCCTGACGGGCGAGCCGCTGCTGCTCGCTGCGCAGCCAGTCGAGGTGCCGCCGCAGCGCGGCGGTCTCGTCCTGCTCGCGGTCCAGCACCCGGCCGATCTCGGCCAGCGCGAGACCGAGGTCGCGCAGGAGCAGGATGCGCTGGAGGCGGACGAGGGCGTCCTCGTCGTACCAGCGGTACCCGTTCTCGCCGACCCGGCTGGGCTCGAGCAGCCCGATCTGGTCGTAGTGCCGCAGCGTGCGGCTCGTCGTGCCCGTCAGCCGGGCGACCTCCTGGATCGAGGCCTCCATCGCGTCCTCCCGTGCGGTCCCTGTGTGGTCCTGATCCACGGTAGGAGTTGACGCGACGTCAAGGTCAAGCGCGCTGGAGCGCCTCGTCGTCAGCGGCGGGGACGAGCCGTCGCAGCACCTCGTCCCGCAGCGCCGTGGGGGAGTCCACGACGGTCGCCGCACCGGCCGCCTCGAGCTCGCCGGGTGCCGCGTAGCCCCACGCGACACCCACGCACGTGACGCCGTGCTCGGCCGCACCGTGCACGTCGTGCTCGCGGTCGCCGACCATGAGCGTCGCCGCCGGCGGCGGCGGGTCGTCGAGCGAGGCGAGCGCCCGCGCGATGACGTCGGCCTTCGTCGACGACTCGTCGAGCGACGGGCCGAAGATGCCGTCGACGAGCGGCGTCAGGCCGAGCGCGGTGCACACCGCGTGCGCGAACACCTCCGGCTTGGCCGTCGCCACGAGCAGCCGCACGCCCGCCGCCCGCAGGTCGCGCAGGACGGGCACGACACCGTCGAACACGGTCGCCTCGTACAGACCGCCGGCGGCGAGCCGGGCGCGGTACGCCGAGACGACGTCCTCGACGAGCGGCTCGGGGACGCCGTGCCGCCGCAGGCTGCTGTGGATCCCGGGACCGATGAAGGACCGCAGGACGTCGGGCGCCGGTGCCGGCAGCCCGACGGCCTGGTACGCAGCCGTCACCGACGCGGTGATGCCGGGCGCGGAGTCGACGAGCGTGCCGTCGAGGTCGAGGAGGACGAGGGGAGCGGGCATGGCGTCGATCCTCTCCCGCGCCGCGCGGGCGTGCACCGGCCGTCCGTCCCGCTGCCGTGCGCGCGGCTAGGGTGTCCGCTCGTGACCTGGGTCGAGATCCTCGGATTCGTCAGCGGCGCGGCGTGCGTGTGGCTCGCGACGCGGCAGAGCGTGTGGAACTTCCCGGTCGGGATCGCGAACAACCTGCTGTTCCTGTGGCTGTTCACCTCGACCGGCCTGTACGCCAACGCGGGGCTGCAGGTCGTCTTCGCGGCGCTCGCCGTCCTCGGCTGGGTGTGGTGGGTGCGCGGCGGCGCGGACCACGGCACGCTCGTCGTGACGCGCACGCCCCGGTGGGTGTGGGTCGCGGGCGCGGGCGCGGTCGTCCTCGCGACCGCCGGACTCACGGCGCTGCTCGCGGGCACCACCGACGCGGCCGCCCCGTTCTGGGACGCGCTCACGACGTCGTCGAGCCTCGTCGCGCAGGTCATGCTCGGCCGCAAGTGGCTGGGCAGCTGGGCGGTGTGGATCGCGACCGACGTCGTCCTCGTCGGCCTCTACGCCAGCCAGGGCCTGTACCTGACCGCCGTGCTCTACGCGGGCTTCATCGGCCTGTGCGTGCTCGGGTGGCGCGACTGGCGTCGGACGCTCGCCGCCCGGCAGGCGCCGGTGCCGAGCGACGACGACGTGACGGTCGCGGCGTGACGACGTTCCGCCACGGCCTGGTCATCGGCAAGTTCTACCCGCCGCACGCGGGGCACCTGGCCCTCGTGCGGGCCGCGCAGGCGCGCTGCGACCGGGTCACGGTGCAGGTGCTGGGCTCGTCGCAGGAGAGCCTGCCCGCCGAGGTGCGGGCCGGGTGGCTGCGCGACGAGCTGCCCGGGGCGCACGTCGTCGCGGGCCTGGACGACGAGCCCGTCGACTACGCGAGCGAGACCGCGTGGCGGGCGCACACGACGATCATCGAGGACCTGCTCGACGCCCCGGTCGACGCGCTGTTCAGCAGCGACGGGTACGGCGAGGAGCTCGCCCGCCGGCTCGGCGCGCGGTGGGTGCAGGTCGACCCCGACCGTCGGGGCACCCCCGTGAGCGCCCGCGCCGTGCGGGCCGACCCCGCCGCGTACTGGTGGGCGCTGCCCGCACCCGTCCGGTCGTGGTTCGTGCGCCGTGTCGTCGTCCTCGGCGCGGAGTCGACCGGCACGACGACCCTCGCCGAGGCGCTGACCGCGCACCTGGGGCTGCCGACCGTCGCCGAGTTCGGCCGCGAGTGGTCCGAGGTGCGCCCGGGCGGCTTCACCGCGCCCTGGCACACGGCGGAGTTCGACCTGATCGCCCGCGAGCAGGCGCGGGTCGAGGACGACGCGGCCGCGCGCACCCCCGTGCCGCTGCTCGTGTGCGACACCGACGTCCTCGCGACGGCGCTGTGGCACGAGCGCTACGTCGGCACGGCGTCGCCGTCGGTCCGGGCGCTCGCGGCCCGCCGCGTGCCCGACCTCTACGTGCTCACCGGCGACGAGATCCCGTTCGTGCAGGACGGCCTGCGCGACGGCGAGCACGTCCGGCACGCGATGCAGGACCGGTTCCGCGCGGTGCTCGCCGAGCGGCACGCCGCCGGCGGTGCACCGTGGGTCGAGGTGCGCGGCGACCCCGCGTCGCGGCTCGACCAGGCGCTCGCGCTCGTCGAGCCGCTGCTGCGCACGCCCCGGCCGCTCGCCGAGCCGATGGAGCAGCGCCACGAGGTCGTGCCGGACCTCGTCGCGGCCCTCGCTCTGCCAGACTCCACGGCGTGACGACGCCCCCCGCCGAGGAGTTCGCGCAGGTCTCCGCCGCCCCGACGCGTGCGGGTGCCCGCTCCGCGCCCGCCCGGCTCGACCTCGACGTCGACCAGCTGTTCGCCGACGGCGCCGCCGGCGCCGGTGCGGGCGGCGCGGCCGGAGCCGGCGGCCCCGCGCTCGACGAGAAGCTGCGCCAGGCGTACTTCTGGATGGTCAACCACGCCATCATCAGCCCCCACTACGACGTCGAGTTCCACGCGGCCGACCGTCCCCGCACGCGGTTCCGGCTCGGCGACTCGAAGGCCGAGGTCGACCTCCCGACGGACCAGTCGTACTCGTCGTTCGTCCTGCTGCCGCTGCTCACGTTCGCGGTGCGCGGCCGCTGCCTGCTCGTCGGCGGACCGGGCCGCGGCAAGACCGCGAGCGCGGTCCTCATGGGCGTCCTCGCGGGTTACCCGGTGCGCGAGGTGCGGCGCGCGATGCAGCACGGCCACCCGCAGCTCACGGTGCAGGACATGTTCGGCACGCCCCTGCCGCGCGACCTCGTCGCGGCGGAGAGCCTCGCGGACATCGACGTCGCGTGGCGGTCCTGGCTGGGGCGGCGCGTGAAGATCGTCGACGAGTACAACCGCATCCCGACGCGCACCCAGTCCGCGCTGCTCACCGTCCTCGCGGACGGCTACGTCGAGGTCTTCGACCAGGTCTACGAGACGGGCGCGGCCGCCTGGTACCTCACGGCGAACGACGACGCGGGCGGCGGGACGTTCCAGGTCGTCGACGCGCTGCGCGACCGCATCGACGTCGTCGTCAAGGCGCTGTCGTTCAACTCGCGGTTCCTCGGCGACCTGGTGACCCGTGCCGAGCGGCGGCTGCGCCCCGAGGAGAACGTGCCGCCCGCCGTCGTGTTCGACGCGGACGAGCACGACCGGATGCACCGCGAGGTCGTGGCCGTGCCGGTGCCGCAGCACGTGCGCCGCCGCCTGGAGTACTTCGCCTCGCAGCTCGAGCTCGCCGAGCGCGGCGCGGTGCAGCTCGAGTACCGCACCAAGGACACGGTGCGGCTCGCGGGCGAGGACCCGCACCGGGTGCTCGCGCAGGACACGGGCCGCGACCTGCGCTCCGACATCGGCGCGCAGACCCTCAACGGGCTGTCCGTCCGGGCGCTGCAGTCGCTCGTCCTGTACGCGAAGGCGATGGCGTACTTCCGCGGCCAGAGCGAGGTCGGGCTCGACGACCTGCGCGCGGTCCTGCCGTTCGTGCTGCACGACAAGCTCCAGCCCGACCTGGCGTCGCCGACGTTCGACGACCCCGCGCGCGAGGCGATGCGGATCGACCGGGTGTCCTGGCTGCGCGACCTGTTCGACAGCGCGTGCGTCCTGTACGACGCCGAGGGCCTCGACACCGAGGACGCCGTCGGTGCGGTCCTCGACGAGCTGCACGCGGGGCTCGACGGCCTCCCGGAGGCGGAGGTGCGGCGGCGGCTCGCGCACATCGAGGGCGTGCTCGCGGGCTGGCAGGACGCCACCAAGCTGCACGGCAGCCTGTACGAGGACGCGCTCGCCCTGAAGTACGCGCACCAGCGGTACTCCGCCTACCTCGCGTGGCTGCGCTGGAGCGGCGCGTGACCGGACCGCTCGACCGCGCCTCGGCGTTCGGCCGCTGGCTCGTGCAGGACCGCGACCACGCGGACGCGCTGCTCGCGGCCGCGGCGGCGCGGCGCGGGGACGCGGGACCCGTCCGCGACGCCGTGCACGAGGTGGCCGCGGTCGCCGACGCACTCGCGGGGGACGGCGACCTGGACCCGCGCGTCGGTCGGGCCCTGCTCGCGGCCACGACCGACCTGGCCGCGCGCGACCGGTGGCGTGCCGGAGCCCCCGAGCGGACC
>NZ_BIMR01000247.1 GCF_004306155.1 Cellulomonas biazotea | reverse complement strand
CGCGGTCGTCGGCCCTGCGCGCCACGCCGTCGTGCTCGCCGTCGCGAGCTGGGGCGGGACGGGCTCTGGCGCCGCGCGCCGGGGCACGGCGGACTGGGACACGGCTGTCGCGGGCACCGAGGTGGCGGGCCCGGCGGTCACGGGCTGGGCGGGGGCGGGCGCGCTCGTCGTCGTCGCGGCGTGGGCCGCGGTGGCCGCGCTCGTCCTCGAGGGCGCCCGACGCGTCGCCGTCCCCCTCGTGCCCCCGGCCCACCGGCGCGCGGTCGACCTCACCGGATCCTGGCTCGTGCTCGCGGCCGCAGCGGTCCCGCTCGCCCTCACCCTGGACGCCGGACCCGCGGGCGTGCTGCGGCTCGTCGGGCTCGCCGCCGTCGCCGTCGGGCTCGGACTGCGGGGTGCGGGTCTCGGCGGTGCACCCGACGGCACCCGACTCGTCCAGGGTGTGGTCCTGGCCTGCGCGACCGCCTTCTGCGGCCTCGTGCACCCGTGGCCGGTGCCCGCCGACGCGTGGTTCGTGCTGCTCGGCGCCGCCCTGCTCGCGTTCGGCCTCGTCCGCATGCACGTCGACCCGCGCGTCGGGAGCTGGGCCGCGCTCGGCGCCGGCCTGGTCGGGACGCTCGCCGTGCCGCTGGTCGCCGCGCTCGCGGTGCCCGAGCAGTGGCGCACCGCGCTGTCGCTCGTCGGCGCGGTGGTCGCGGTCGGCATCGGGGCGACCCGACGCTGGCAGGCGCCGTTCGTCGTCGGCGGCGTCGCCCTGAGCGTGCAGGCGCTCGTCCAGCTCAGCCCGACCGCGAGCCAGGTCCTCGCCGCCACCGGCTGGTGGCCGGTGCTGGCCGTCGGCGGCGCCGGGCTCCTCGGGCTGGGCCTCACCTACGAGCGAAGGCTGCGCGAGGCCCGTGAGGCGGCCGTGTTCGTCCGGCAGATGCGCTGACCACCTGATCGCCGGGTACCGCCGGCGCGACCCACGTGGCGGCGCCGCGACGACCAGGCGGGGGTCTCGGCCGCACTCACGGGTGCCGCCGACCCGCGGCCCGTCCCAGCGAGGCCCGGCTCGGGTCAGGTCGGGTCGAGTCAGGTCGGGTCGGGTCGGGTCGGTGGACCCTTCGTCAGGCGCCGAGCTCGGCGAGCAGGGCGCGGGCGTCGTCGCAGCGGTCGAGCAGCGCACCGACGTGGGCGTGCGTCCCCCGCAGGGGATCGCGCATCGGCACCCGCTGCAGCGTGGCGGCACCCGCGACGTCGAACACCACCGAGTCCCAGCTCGCGGCAGAGATCTCCGCGCCGTAGCGCGCCACCGCCTCGCCCCGGAAGAAGGCGCGGGTGTCGCGCGGCGGGTGCGCGACGGCGTCCTCGACCCGCTCGGGCGTGACGAGGAGCTCGACGGCGCCCGCGGCGACCAGCCGGTGGTAGAGCCCGCGCTCGGGCCGGACGTCAGACCACTGCAGGTCGACGGCCGCGAGACGCGGGTGGTCCCACGCGAGGCCGTCGCGTCGCCGCATCCCCTCCAGGAGGCGGAGCTTGGCGAGCCACTCGACGGTGCGCGCGCAGCTCGCCGGGTCCGTCGCCAGACCCTCGAGGGTGGCGTCCCAACGGTCGAGGACGTCGACGGTCTGCGCGTCGAGCGCGGAGCCGTCGTGCTCGAGCGCGGTGCGGACGGCCGCCAGGTACTCGCGCTGGACCTCGATCGCGGTCAGCCGTCGGCCGTCGACGAGCTCGACACGCGCGGTCAGCGTCAGGTCGTGGCTGATGACGTGCACCGCCTGGACGGGGTCGCGCAGTGCGAGCCGGTCCACCACGGCCAGGGCTCCCCCGGCGCCGCCCTCGGCGACGGCCCGCTCGACCAGCCACAGCACGAGCGACGTCGTGCCGAGCCGCAGGTAGGTCGCGACCTCGAGCATCGTCGCGTCGCCGATGATGACGTGCAGCCGCCGCCACCGGTCCGGGTCGGCGTGCGGCTCGTCGCGCGTGTTGACGATCGGGCGGCGCAGCGTCGTCTCGAGGCCGATCTCGGCCTCCATGTAGTCGGCGCGCTGCGAGAGCTGGAACCCGGGCTCCTCGCCGCGCTGGCCGATGCCGACCCGCCCGGCGCCGGTGAAGACCTGCCGTGTCACGAGGAACGGGATGAGCCGGTTGGCGAGGTCGACGAACGGGACGGCACGGTCGACGAGGTAGTTCTCGTGCATGCCGTAGGTCGCGCCCTTGCCGTCCACGTTGTTCTTGTAGAGGGCGACGTCGGGCAGCGCGGCGGTCGAGGCCAGGGCGCGCACCGACGCGAGCATGACGAGCTCCCCGGCGCGGTCCCAGCGGACGGCGTCGAGCGGGTTGGTGACCTCGGGCGAGGAGTACTCGGGGTGCGCGTGGTCGACGTACAGGCGCGCGCCGTTGGTGAGGATGACGTTCGCGGCGCCCGGGTCCTCGTACTCCTCGGTCGTCGCGCGGGGCAGCTCCTGCGGCGAGTCGCCGTCGACGGGACCGGCGGGGGCGGCGTGCTCGGGGTCGTCGGTGAGCAGCGACGGGTGGGCGGACGCGCGCTGCAGGTGGAAGCCGCGGGCGTCGTGCAGCGGGTCCTCGTCGTCGTAGTCCCACCGGGCCCGGGTCCGGCCGCCCTCGCGGGCGGCGGCGTGCACGGCCACGACGTGGCTGGACAGGAGCATCGGGTTCGCGAGGGGGCGGCCGGGCTGGAGGATCCCGTACTCGGTCTCGATCCCCATCACGCGGCGCACGGTCACGGCCCCACCCTAGGCGTCGCCGGGCGGGGCCGTGCCAGACGTCCGAGATCGGCGTACGACGCCGGCGCGGACGTCAGAGGTACTGACCGGTGCTCGTGACCGTCTCGATCGTGCGCGAGGCCTCGGTGCCCTTCTTGCCCTGCACGATCGTCCGGATGAAGACGATGCGCTCGCCCTTCTTCCCGGAGATCCGCGCCCAGTCGTCGGGGTTGGTGGTGTTCGGCAGGTCCTCGTTCTCGCGGAACTCGTC
Source organism: Cellulomonas biazotea (assembly GCF_004306155.1). Classification (GTDB taxonomy): domain Bacteria; phylum Actinomycetota; class Actinomycetes; order Actinomycetales; family Cellulomonadaceae; genus Cellulomonas; species Cellulomonas biazotea. The sequence goes on along the minus strand of NZ_BIMR01000247.1, from coordinate 2,978 downwards.
GACGCAGGCCGTGAGCAGGTGGTCGACGCGGATGCCGCGCTGACCGGTCGCCAGCAGGTCCTTGATGGCCGACTTCTTGGCCCGGTCGACGACGTTCTGGATCATCGCGCCCGAGTTGAAGTCCTTGAAGTAGAGGACCTCCTTGTCGCCGCTCGCGTACGTCACCTCGAGGAAGCGGTTCTCCTCGCTCTCGGTGTACATACGCTCGACGACGCGCGTGATCATCGCCTCGACTGCCTCGCTCGGCGACCCGCCGTGCTCGCCGAGGTCCTCCTCGTGGATGGGCAGGTCCTCGGTGAGGTACTTGCCGAAGATCTCGCGGGCGCCTTCGGCGTCGGGGCGCTCGATCTTGATCTTCACGTCGAGGCGGCCGGGGCGCAGGATCGCGGGGTCGATCATGTCCTCGCGGTTGGAGGCGCCGATGACGATGACGTTCTCGAGCCGCTCGACGCCGTCGATCTCCGAGAGGAGCTGCGGGACGATCGTCGTCTCGACGTCGCTGGACACGCCGGTGCCGCGGGTCCGGAACAGCGACTCCATCTCGTCGAAGAACACGACGACGGGGTGCCCCTGCGACGCCTTCTCGCGGGCGCGGGCGAAGATCAGGCGGATGTGCCGCTCGGTCTCGCCGACGTACTTGTTGAGCAGCTCCGGGCCCTTGACTTTGAGGAAGAAGCTGCGGGCCTCGGCGAGGTCGTCGCCGCGCGCCGCGGCGGCCGTGGCCGCGAGCGAGTGCGCGACGGCCTTCGCGATGAGCGTCTTGCCGCACCCGGGAGGCCCGTACAGCAGCACGCCCTTGGGCGGCTTGAGGCCGTGCTCGCGGAACAGCTCAGGGTGCAGGAACGGGAGCTCGACGGCGTCCCGGATGGCCTCGATCTGCGGCCCGAGACCGCCGATGTCCTCGTACTGGATGTCCGGCACCTCTTCGAGGACGAGCTCCTCGACCTCGGCGCGCGGGATGACCTCGAACACGAAGCCGCTGCGGGAGTCGATCGTCAGGGCGTCCCCGACGCGCACCCGGGCGTCGTCGACGACCTGGCCGGCGAGGCGCACGACACGCTCCTCGTCGCCGCGTCCGACGACGAGCGCACGGCCGTCGCCGAGGACCTCCTTGACCGTGACGAGCTCGCCGACCTGTTCGTACCCGCCGGCCTCGACGACCGTGAGCGCCTCGTTGAGCATGACCTCCTGGCCGGGGCGCAGCCGGTGCACGTCGATCGCCGGGCTGGCGCCGACGTGCATCTTGCGGCCCGAGGAGACGATGTCGACCGTGCCGTCGTCGCGCGCGGCGAGGAACGTCGCGTAGGTGCCCGGGGGCTTGGCGAGGTCGTCGACCTGGCGCTTCAGCTCGACGATCTGCTCGCGGGCGGCGACGAGGGCCTCGCTGAGGCGCTCGTTCTTCGCGGCGAGGAGCGTGAGCTCACGGTGCAGGTCCCGGCCAGGGGCGTTCGGGTCGGTCATCGTCTCGGCCTCCGTTCCGCGTCGTGCGGGGTCGGGCGAGGTGTCGCCACCACGACCGCCGCGCTCGGCGCTCTCCCTGCTGGCGCCTTGCTCGTGCCTTGCTCGTGCCTTGCTGGTTCGACGACCCTAACCACCGCTGTCAACCAGAGACGCCCGCCGCACCGGGGCTGTTCCCGGCGTCTCGCGGTGCGGGACGGACGAGCGTCGGACGGTCAGTCGAGCGGCTCGTCCAGGTCCTCGACGCCGCCGGTCCGCGCGGCGTCGGCGAGGCCCTCGGCGTCGCGGCGCGCCCGGCGCAGCTTCTTGTCGGACACGGCCCGCTCGCCCATCGCCTCGGGAGACCACAGCGTGGTGTCCTCGGCGGGCGCGCCGTCCTCGGCGACCGGGTAGGCGCCCTTGGCCGGACGGCGCTTGCGCTGCGGCGCCTCGACACCGTCGGCGAGCCGACGGGTCGTCAGGAGGAAGCCGGTGTGGCCGATCATGCGGTGCTGCGGGCGGACGGCCAGGCCCTCGAGGTGCCAGCCGCGGACCATCGACTCCCAGGCCTGCGGCTCGGTGTACCGGCCGTCGGCGCGGCAGTCCTCGGCCAGGCGCGAGAGCTGTGTCGCGGTCGCGACGTACGCGGTGAGGACGCCGCCCGGTGCGAGGGCGACCGCGACGGCGTCGAGGTTCTCCCACGGCGCGAGCATGTCGAGCACGACGCGGTCGACGGAGCCGGGCTCGGCGACGGTCGGCAGGACGTCGGCGAGGTCGCCGATCGACAGCTCCCACGCGGGGTGCGGACCGCCGAAGAAGCCCTCGACGTTGGCGCGCGCGATGTCGGCGAAGTCCTCGCGCCGCTCGATGGAGTGCAGCGACCCGCCGTCGCCGACGGCGCGCAGCAGCGACATCGTGAGCGCGCCGGACCCGACGCCGGCCTCGATCACGCGCGCGCCGGGGAAGACGTCGCCCATGGTGACGATCTGGCCGGCGTCCTTGGGGTAGACGACGGCGGCGCCACGCGGCATCGACAGCACGTGGTCGGCCAGCAGGGGCCGCAGCGCGAGGTACTCGATCCCGGAGGTGTTCCGCACGACCGAGCCCTCGGGTGCGCCGATGAGCTCGTCGTGCGTGAAGTAGCCGCGGTGCGTGTGGAACGTCCCGCCGGGCGCGAGCGTGATGGTGTGCAGCCTCCCCCGCGGGTCGGTCAGCTGGACGCGGTCGCCCGCTCGGAGCGGGCCGCGGCGCTGCGCGGCCCCGGTGGGCGTCTGGTCGGCGGTCACGGGCGACGAGTCTACGAGTGCCGGGGCCTGGTCCGACCCGGTCGCGGGCCGCAGCGCGCGGACGCGGTGTCCCGGCCGTGGGGCCGAGACGTGCGGGGTGCGCGCGACAACGCGCTCAGGTGCGCAGCGCGGCGACGACGTCGGCGACGCGCACCAGGCCGACGACCCGGCCGTCGGTCACGGCGACGACGACCGGGGAGTGCTGCGCGGCGCGCCCGACGGCGTCGAGCAGGTCGCGCCCGGTGAGCGCACCGT
>NZ_BIMR01000246.1 GCF_004306155.1 Cellulomonas biazotea | reverse complement strand
GCCGCCGCGCCCGCCCCGGAGCCGCCCGCGCCCGTCGCGCCGGCCGGGTTCGCGGCACCCGCGGAGCCCGCGCCGGTCGAGGCCCCCGTCGAGACCCCGGCCGTCGAGGACGACGTCGAGGCGTACGTCGTGCCCGCCGGGACGGTCGTCGCGACCGGCCCCGGTCTGCTCGCGCGGGTCGGCGCCGAGACGTTCGGCACGTTCGTCCTCGTCCTCGGCGGTGTCGGCACCGCCCTGTACGCCGCGGTGACCGGCGCGGGCGCCCTCGCCGTCGCGCTCGCGTTCGGCGTCGCGCTGTTCGCGGGCATCGCCGCCGTCGGCCACGTCTCAGGCGGCCACTTCAACCCCGCCGTGACGTTCGGCGCCGCGCTCGCGGGCCGCACGTCGTGGAAGGACGTCCTGCCGTACTGGCTCGCCCAGCTCGTGGGTGCCGCCGCGGCGGCCGCCGTGCTGTTCGTCGTCGTCACGACGCTCCCCGCGCTCGAGGGGCAGGAGCGGGGCTTCTTCTCGTCGACCGCCAACGGCTTCGAGGCCCACTCCCCGATCGCCGCGCAGGCCGGCGAGGGCTTCTCCTGGATCGGCGCCGGGCTCATCGAGCTCGTCGTGACCGCGGTGTTCGTCGGCATCATCCTCGGCGTGACGGACCGCCGCTCGACGTCGGGCGCCGCGCCCGTCGCGATCGGCCTCGCCCTGACGGCGCTCCTGCTCGTCGCGACGCCCGTCACCAACGGGTCGCTCAACCCGGCCCGGTCCGTCGCCGCGGCGATCTTCTCCGACGGCTGGGCGTTCGAGCAGGTCTGGCTGTTCTGGGCGGCGCCGCTGCTCGGTGCCGCGATCGCCGCGCTCGTCTACCGCGCCTTCGCGTCGGAGCCCGTCGAGGACAACCTGTTCGAGGAGGACGACGTCTACGTCACGACCGACGACGTCCTCGTCGTGGAGGACCGCGCACGCCAGGCGTGACGCGCCGCGCGCCGCGCTGACGGACGCCCCGGGGCCCACGGGTCCCGGGGCGTCCGCGCGTCAGGTCCCGTGCGGTCCCGCGCGGACGCCGGTCGTCCCCCGGTTCAACGCCGACCGGCCGGGCAGGCGTCAGTCGCCGCCGGGCATCGAGTAGGCGAGGAAGGCCAACGAGGCCGCACCGCCGAACAGGAAGAGCAGGTCGAGGGGCTTCGCGCGCACGTGCACGGCAACCGGGCCCGGGGACGGCCAGGCAGCCCGGACCACCCCGCACGCCGCGAGGACCGCGGCCAGCGTGTACGCACCGGCACGGGCGCCCACGACGAACGCGACGAGCAGCGAGACGACGACCCCCGCGCTCGTCCACCACAGCGACGCGTTGCGGGACGCGTCGAGGGACGCACGGGCGATCGCGCGCGGGTCGAGCGGCTGCTCCTCGACCGGGATCGGGCCCGACGCCGGCGCCACGCCCGCGGGGTCGCCCGCGGGACCGGGCAGCTCCGGCCACGGGATCGCGCGTCCCACCTGCTCCTGCACCATCGATCAGCCTCCCGACGGGAGACTACCGTTGCGCGGGTGACGTCCTGGCCCCCCGCACCGCCCGAGCCCCAGGACGCGCGCGAGGTGGGTGCGGTCCCGCGTGACGTCGTCGTCGTGGGCGCCGGCCTCGCCGCGACCCAGACCGTCGCCGCGCTGCGTGACCGCGGGTACGCGGGCCGGGTCACCGTCCTGGGCGCGGAGGGCGTCGCCCCCTACGACCGACCACCCCTGTCGAAGCACCTGCTGGACCGCACGGCACCCACGTGGCTCACCGACGAGATCGGCGTCGACCTGACCGCGGTCGCCGACGAGGTGCACCTGGACCGGCCCGCGCGCGGCGTGCGCGTCACCGGGACCGACGTCGCGGTCGCGACCGACGACGGCGAGGTGACCGCCGACGCGCTGGTCGTCGCGACCGGCGCACGCGCCGTCCGGCCCGCGGGCTGGGAGGCGGCGCTCACGCTGCACACCGCGGCCGACGCCGACACGCTGCGCGCCGTCGTCGGGGCGGGGCGCCGTCTCGTCGTCGTCGGGGCCGGGTGGATCGGCGCCGAGG
>NZ_BIMR01000245.1 GCF_004306155.1 Cellulomonas biazotea | reverse complement strand
CGGGCTGGGGGGTGACGGTGGTGGTCATGCGGCGCTCCTGCGGGTCGTGAACCGGACCTGCACGAGCGACACGACGATGATGACCGCGAAGAAGATGTACGCGATCGACGACGCGTAGCCGAACCGGTACCCGGTGAAGCCGGACTCGAAGATGTACTGGACGATCGGGCGGGTCACGCCGCCGGGACCGCCGTTGGTCATGACGTAGATCTGGTCGAAGACCTTGAGCGACGCGAGGATCTGCAGGATGACGACGAGCGCCGTCGTCGGGCCGAGCTGCGGGATCGTGATGGACCGCAGCTGCCGCCACCGTCCGGCGCCGTCGAGCGCGGACGCCTCGTACTGCTGCTCGGGGATGTTCTGCAGGGCCGTCAGGTAGAGCAGGAAGTTGAGCCCGACGGTCCACCACAGCGTCTCGACGACGACCGCGACCATCGCCCACGCGGGGTCCTGCAGCCACGCCTTGCCCTCGCCGCCCAGCGCGCCGAGCAGGTAGTTCACGAGGCCGAGCTGCGGGTTGTACATCCAGATCCAGAACTGCGCGGCGACGGTCGACGCGAGCAGGAACGGCATGAAGAACGACAGCCGCCACAGCCACTGGCCGGGCAGTCCCTGGAACACGAGCAGCGCCATGACGAGCGCGACGAGCACGAGCGGCACGGTCGACAGGATCGTGAACCACAGGGTGTTGAGCATCGAGCGCCACACGATCGGGTCGCGCACGGCCTCGGCGTAGTTGTCGAGGCCGAGGAACGCGCCGCCGGCGCCGGTGATGGACTCGCCGGTGAAGCTCAGCCAGAAGCCGTGGATCAGCGGCCAGAGCAGGAACATCGCGAAGAAGACGACGAACGGCGTGACGAACAGCCAGCCGATGCGGTTGTCGCGGGATCGTCGGGTGACGGTGGACTGGTCGGACGTCGCGCCACGGGACCGGGTGCGGTCGGCGCCGACGTCGAGTGCGGCAGAGGACACGATCGGACTCCTTCGTCGATCGAGCGGAGGGGTCGCCGGGACGGCGTCAGACCGGGTTGGGCTTGGACAGCTGGACGTTCACGCGCCGGATGAAGGCGTCCCACCCGGCGGCGGGGTCCGCACCCTGCAGGTAGACGTTCTGCACGGTCTCCAGGAAGTAGTTCTGGAAGTCGCTGCCGGAGCCCGTGAACCACGCCTCGGGGTCGTAGTTGAGGATCTCGGCGGCGGGGGCGTAGTGCGCCTGCGGCACGAGGGCCTGGTACTCGGGGCTCTGCACGACGGGCTGGAACGCCGGGATGTGGCCGGCGACGGCCCAGTCGAGCGAGTGGTGGAGCAGGTCGCTGACGAACTGGTAGGTGGCGCGCCGCTGCTCGGGGTCGGGGTCCGACTGGTGCGGCAGCGTGAACGCGTGCGAGTCGGCGTACGCGGCCGGCGTGCCGAACAGCGTCGGGATCGGCATGGCGTCGAACGCGATGCCCGCGTTCTTGGCGGTGGGCAGCTCCCAGACGCCCGTGAAGAACAGGCCGGACTCCCCCGACATGAACTCCGCGACGGCCGTCCCGTAGTCGCCGTCGACCGCGCAGACCGTGCCGTCGAGCAGCTGCTGGATGTACGTGAGGGACGCGATCGCGGCGTCGTCGTCGACCTCGGCCCGCTCTCCCGACAGGTCGAACGGCGCGTCGTGCTGCTTGTAGAGCGTGTAGAACAGCCGCCACATCTGGGCGCCGTCGCCGAGGTACCCGTAGGACAGGCCGTGCTTGCCGGTGACGGCCTGCATGGCGCGCGCGACCTCGAGGAGCTGCTCGGGGTCCTCGATCGGCGCGAGCTGCCCGTCGGTGCCGAGCACGCCCGCCTGCTCGGCGACGTCGGTGTTGTAGAACATGACGAACGGGTGCGAGTCGAGCGCGATGGAGTACTGCGTGCCGTCGAGACCGCCCTTCTCCCAGACGCGCGGCAGGAAGTCGTCCTCGGTGACGTCGAACTCGGCCAGCAGGTCGAGGTCCCACGCGTCGAGCAGGCCGCCCGGCGCGTACCCGGCGATGCGGGACGCGTGCATGATCGCGGTGTCCGGCGAGCGCCCGCCGACGCTCGCCATGGCGAGCTTGGTGTAGTACGGCGCCCCCCACGCGAGCACGGTCTGGGTCGCGTGGTAGCCGTGGTCGAGGGCGTTCACGTCCTCGACGAGGCCGGCCATGTTGATGCCGTCGCCGCCGCTGAGCAGGTGCCAGAACGCGAGCTCGCGGACTCCGGTCGTGGCGCTGGCGGTCGAGCAGCCGCTCAGGGCGCCGATCGCGGCGACGCCCCCGAGCGCGGCGAGCGACCCGGCGAGCATCTGGCGGCGGGTGAGGCCCGGTCCGCCGCCGCCGGGCGGGCCGGAGCGGCCCGGGACGACGAACCCCGCGCGGTCGAGGGCGGGGGTGGAGGGGGTCGCGCCGCGGGGCGGCGCGTGGCGATCGGTCATGCCGTCACTCCTTCGTGAGACACGTGTCGAGGCGCGCGGACCGCGGCCGTGGGGTGCGTGCGGAACGCCTCCCGGGGCGGCCGTGGCCGGACCAGACGCGAGCATTACATCGTTGAAACGGACCCGCAAGAGGGACGCCACGCCGGAATCCGGACAACTCCCTGGGCCGCCGGCACGCGTGTCAGGCGGCGCCCGCCGGACCGAGGGAGTCAGACGGCCGTGCTCGCCCGCGGGACCACCGCGTGCGGGACCGTCAGGCGCCGCGGCGGCCGGTCCGGGTCCTCGATCCGGTCACGCAGCAGGTCCAGCGCCGTCGCCGCGAAGCCCCGCAGGTCGAACGACACCGTCGTCAACGACGGCACCGCGTACCGCCCGGGCTCGACGTCGTCGAACCCCGCGACCGCCACGTCGTCCGGCACCCGCAGCCCGCGCTCCCAC
>NZ_BIMR01000244.1 GCF_004306155.1 Cellulomonas biazotea | reverse complement strand
GGACGCGGCGTCCGCCGCGTCGGGCGCCGTCGGCGACCTGCGCGCCGCGGTCGACGAGGCCCGCGCGAAGGCCGACGAGGCGCGCGCGCAGGTCGACGCGACCCGTGCCCAGCTGCAGGGCCTCGACGACCAGGCCGCCGCCCAGGCGCAGTCCGCCGTCGACGAGGCCGAGGCCGCCGTGACCGAGGCGCAGTCCGCGCTGGAGGCCGCCCAGCAGGACGCGTCCGCCGAGGCCGACCAGGCCGTGGCCGACGCCCAGCAGAAGGTCGCCGACGCCCAGGCCGACCTCGAGGCGGCGCGCGCGCAGGCCGGCGGCGAGGCCGCGGACGCGCTCGACGACCTGGCCGCCGAGCTCGGCGCGCTGGGCGACCAGCTCCGCAGCGCGACCGGGAGCTGACCGACCGGCCCGACCGCCGTCCGCCACCGCGGGCGACGACGACGCCCTCGCCCGCTGTCGCGGGCGGGGGCGTTCCTGCGCGTCCTGACGGGTGATTTCCGGCTTCGCCCGCGCGGCAGGTTGAGACCTTCGCCACACCTGCCGATGGTGGAGGTATGAGTGACAGGACGCAGCCCCGGGTGGGGCGCCACCACCACCACGTGGAGTGGTGGGTGGTCTGCGCGTGGGTGTCGCTCGCGGTCCTCCTCGTCGCGGGGCTGGTCGGCGCGGTCGGTCTCTGACCCGCTCGGCCCGTCGGCCTCGTCGCGGCGCACCGCGTGCGGCCGCCGACGCGACGCCTATCCTCGCCGGGTGAGCGCACCTGCACCCGGGACCCCCGCACCGCACGGCCGCTGGCGCGACGTCGCCCGGGCCTCGGGCCTGCTGGCCGACGACGGGCACGTCCGGGCGACGATCTTCGCGGAGATGTCCGCGCTGGCGGCCGCGACCGGGTCCGTGAACCTCGGGCAGGGCTTCCCGGACGTCGACGGCCCCGCGTCGGTGGCGCAGGCGGCGGCGGACGCGATCGCCGCGGGTCACAACCAGTACCCGCCCGGCCCGGGCATCCCCGAGCTGCGCCGGGCCGTCGCCGCCCACCAGGAGCGGCACTACGGCCTGTCCCCCGACCCGGACCGCGAGGTGCTGGTCACGGCGGGCGCGACCGAGGCGCTGGCCGCCGCGGTCCTCGCCCTGGCCGGCCCGGGCGACGAGGTCCTCACGCTCGAGCCGTTCTACGACGCGTACGGCGCGGTCATCGCGCTCGCGGGTGCGACCCACACGACCGCTCCGCTGCGCGCGACGCCCGGCGGCTTCCGGCTCGACGTCGACGCGCTCGCCGCGGCGTTCTCGGACCGGACGCGGCTGGTGCTGCTCAACACCCCGCACAACCCGACGGGCACCGTCCTGACGCCCGACGAGCTCGCCGCGGTCGCCCGGCTCGCGGTCGCGCACGACGCGGTCGTCGTGACCGACGAGGTGTACGAGCACCTGGTCCTCGACCCCGGCGTCCGGCACATGCCGGTCGCGACGCTGCCGGGCATGGCGGAGCGCACGCTCACGGTGTCGTCGGCGGGCAAGACGTTCTCGTTCACGGGCTGGAAGATCGGCTGGGTCAGCGGGCCGGAGGACCTGGTGACGGCCGTGCGGACCGTCAAGCAGTTCCTCACCTACGTGTCGGGCGCGCCGTTCCAGCCGGCGGTCGCGTTCGCCCTGGACGACCCGGGCGTCGCGGCCTGGGTGCGGGACCTCGCGACGTCGCTCGCGAGCCGGCGGGACCGGCTGTGCGACGGGCTCACCGCGGCGGGCTTCGAGGTCGTGCGGCCGCAGGGCACGTACTTCGTGCTCGCCGACGCCGCCCCGCTCGGCTTCGACGACGGCGCGACCCTCTGCCGCGAGCTCCCAGCCCTGGCCGGAGTCGTCGGCGTCCCGGTGACGGCGTTCACGCACGCGGGCTCGGACGTCGACCGCGCGCTGCGGTCGTGGGTCCGGTTCACGTTCGTCAAGCGCGACGAGGTGCTCGACGAGGCGGTCGCCCGCCTGTCCCGCCTGCGCGGCTGAGCCCGGCACCCCTAGGACGCGGGCGACGCATCGGCGGCCAGCTCCTCTGCCAGCTCCAGGCACCGCAGGCGCGCCGGGGAGAGGTCGTAGGGCATCAGGCCGATCGCGTCGAGCGCGCTCATCGACCCGTGCTCCGTGCCGCGGCCGGCACCGTCCTCACCTCCGTGGGCGGTCGCGGGGTGCGACGCCTCCCACGCGTCGACGAGCGCGTCGTCGGCCTGCGCCAGGCCGGACTCCTCGATGACGGCCTCCAGCGCCCGCTCGAAGGCGTGCCGTTCGGCCGCCACCTGTGCCACCCGGGGGTCGTCGACGGCGACCGTGTCGTCGAGCGCCTCCTCCGCGGCGTCGACGCGGTCGGACTCCTCCCGCAGCGCCGGGTGGGTGGCCAGGGCGACGAACCTGGTGGCCTGGACGGCCGCGCCGAGCGGACCGAGGATCCGCTCGGTGACCAGCAGGGCGTCGAGGTCCGCCTGGCGCAGGGCGCCCTCGGGCAGGTGCTCGAGGCGGCCCGCGACGACGTCGGAGAGCAGACCCGTCCTGCTGCCGCGGGTGCGCATGCGCCGCACGGCGGCACGCTGCCGCCGCAGCTCTGCCTCCTGGGCGACGAGGGTGCCCTCCAGCCGTTCCAGGATGCCCGCGACGTCGTGGTCGCCGTCGGCACCCGCAGACGGCGTGCCGGCACAGGCCTGACGGATGTCGTCCAGCGCGATCCCGGCATCGGCCATCCTGCGGACCCACAGCAGCCGGATCATGTCGTCGTAGCCGTAGCGGCGGCGGCCGTCCGCTCCCCGCCCGGGCTCGGGGAGCAGGCCGATCTGGTGGTAGTGGCGGATCGCCCGCGGCGTGGTGCCGACGAACGCGGCCGCGGCACCGATCATGACCTGACGCGGCGGGATGAAGGACGGGTGCACGAGCGGGCCTTCCTCGGTGGGGCGGGTCAGGTCCACCGGACCACATGACGCGACGGAAGGTGCAACTCCGTGCGCTCCACGCAGGTCAGCCCGTCCAGGCGCCGCCGCGGCGGTAGGCGGGCGTCGCGAGCGCGAGCACGAGCAGCGCGGCGACGGACGACCCGGCCATGACGACGGCCATCGCGACGGCGTCGCCGCCGAGCAGGCCCGACAGCGGGCTGACCACGCCGGACACGCCGGCCTGGCACGCGCCGATGAAGGCGGCGGCGGTGCCGGCGATCTCCCCGTGCCGGCTGAGGGCGAGCGCGGAGGCGTTGGGCGGCACGAAGTTCACCATCGCGAGGATGAGCCACTGCACGGCGAGCAGCGCCCACAGCCCGCCCGCGCCGGTCACCGCGAGCCCGAGCAGCACGAGCGTGAGGGCCAGGGAGATCGGCAGGACGACGCGCACGATCCGGATCGGGGCGACGCGGCGCACGAGCGCGGCGTTGACCTGCGCGCCGGCGACGAGCCCGAGGCCGTTGACGGCGAACAGCAGCGAGAACTGGTGCTCGGAGAGCCCGAAGCCCTCGCGGAGCACGAACGGCGACGCGACGACGTAGCTCATGAGCACGGCGACGCCGAGGCCGGGCATGATCGCGAGCGCGACGAAGTGCCGGTCGCGCAGCAGGCTGCGGTAGCCGGACAGGGCGGTCCGCAGGCCGCCGGTGCGGCGACGCGCGGCCGGGAGCGTCTCGGGGAGGCGCCGCCACACGACGAGCCAGAGCACGACGCCGAACAGCGCGAGCGCGAGGAACACGGCCCGCCAGCCCGCCTGGCCGGCGATGAGGCCGCCGATCGACGGGGCGAACAGCGGTGCGACGCCGATGACGAGCATGAGGCGCGACATGAGCCGGGACGCGTCGGACCCGACGAACCGGTCGCGGATGACGGCCATCGCGACGACCGTGGCGGACGCGTTGAAGAAGCCCTGCGCGGCGCGCAGCCCGATGAGGGGCACGATCGCGGGCGCGGCGGCGCACAGCACGGACACCACGACGTGCAGGGCGACGCCGATCATCACGGGGCGGCGGCGGCCGAACCGGTCGGACAGCGGACCGATGACGAGCTGCCCGACGGCGCCGCCGATGAGCATCGCCGTCATGGTGAGCTGCGCGGCCGTCGCGGACGTGTCGAGGTCGCGGGCGACGTCGGGCAGCGACGGCAGGTAGATGTCGGTCGAGATCGCCGGCAGCGCGCACATCAGGCCGAGCAGCAGCACGTACTTGGCGTTGGGCCGGTACGCGGGTGCGTCGGCGGGCGCGGGAGTGGTGGCGGTCGCACCGGGGACGGCGGCGGCGACGGCGGAGGACGCCCCGTCGACGCCGGGCACGGGGCCGACGGACGGGGCGGCGGCGGACGGGGAGGTGGGAGCAGGGACGACGGAGGCGGCGGTCCGGGGGGTGGTCGGCGGCGCTGCCCCGTCGGGGACGGGAGTGGTGCGCGCAGTCATCCGTCCCATCGTCGCACCGGCGCGACCCCGACGCGAATCGATTCGACCACGTCACACCGTGACGCTGCGCACCCCGTCGGCCACGCTCCCGGCAGCCCGGCCGACGGTGTGGGTGGCGGCTGGCAGTCTGGGTGCATGTGCGGTCGCTACGCCTCCTTCCGTGAGGACCAGGCCCTGGCCGACGAGTTCGCCATCGCGACCGTCGCCGACGACGTGCGCCTGCTGCCCCCGTCCTGGAACGTCGCCCCGACCGACGGCGTCCGGATGGTCGTCGAGCGGGCCGACAAGGAGTCGGGCGAGGTCGTCCGGCAGCTCCGTGTCGCCCGCTGGGGGCTGGTCCCGTCGTGGGCCAAGGACCCGTCGGTCGGCAGCCGGATGATCAACGCGCGCGTCGAGTCCGTCGTCGACAAGCCCGCGTTCGCCCGCCCGTTCGCGGCCCGCCGCGCGCTGCTGCCCGCCGACGGCTACTACGAGTGGAAGAAGCCGGGCCCCGACTCACCGACCCGCCGCAAGCAGCCGTACTTCCTGCACCCCGCGGACGACGACGTCGTGGCGCTGGCCGCCCTGTACGAGTTCTGGAAGGACCCGACGAAGGCCGACGACGACCCCGACCGCTGGCTCGTCAGCACGACCGTCATCACCCGGCCCGCGTCCCCCGAGCTCGAGCACATCCACGACCGGCAGCCGCTCATGCTGCGCCGCGACGCGTGGGACGCGTGGCTCGACCCGTCCGCGGGCGCCGACGAGGCCCGCCGCCTGCTCGACGCCCCCGCGCCGCGCATCGTCGCGACGCCCGTCTCGCCGCTGGTCAGCTCGGTCCGCAACGACGGCCCGCAGCTCCTCGAGCCGGTCGACCCGGAGGAGCAGACGCTGCTCTGACCCGGGGTCGTCCCGACGGCGTCCCTCCGGTGGGACGCGCGCGACGTCCCGTCGCCGAGGGCGGTCAGGCGGGCGGGGCCGCGCTCAGCCGCACGGGCGTGACGCTGCCGATGCCCTGCAGGTCGAGCGCGTCCTGCGGCTCCAGCACGAACCGCGGGTCGCCCGCGAGCGCGGCGGCCGTCGCCGGGTCGGTGTAGACGGTGCTCGGCTCGGCGATGTCGGTGAGCCGGGCCGCGAGGTTCACGTCGGGCCCGAAGACGTCCCCGAACCGGGACAGGACGCGCCCCCACACGAACCCGACCCGCACGGGCGTGACGCCGCGCGCGCCCTCGGCGAGGCCGCCGGCGGCCTGCTCGCGGTCGACGTCGAGCGCGCCGCCGAGCGCCTGCGCGAGGCCCAGGGCGACGCGTGCACCCGTCGCGGGGTCGTCCGCCACGAACAGGACGGCGTCGCCGATGGTCTTGACGACCCGCCCGCCCGCGTCGGTCACGACGTCCCGCGCGGCGGCCTCGAAGCGCTGCACGAACTGCGACAGGTCGGTCGAGCCGAGGCCCGCGGTGCGGCGCGTGAACGACACCATGTCGGCGAACCCGACCGCGCGCGCCAGGGGCAGCGCGGTGAGGTCGGGGCCGGGGGCCCGCAGCGCCCCGAACTCCGCGGCGTACCGGCCGGCGATCGCGGCGAGCTGGCGGCGGTAGGAGTGCACGAGCTGCGCCTCGAGGACGGGCGCGAGGTCGGCGAGCCGGTCCAGGGTCAGCAGGCGGGCGGTCGTGTCGTCGAGCTCGTACCGGGTCGACATGTCCTCGACGAGCGCCTCGACCTGCCACAGTGCGAGCCGGTCGGCGGTGTGGCCGAGCGCGCGGGTCACGGTGAGGACGGTGCGGATGTCGAGCCCGTGCTCGCGGACGAGGGCGACGGCCCGGTCGACGGCCTCGGCGTCGCGCTCGGTGTAGACGGTGTCGTCGGGGTCGGCGTGCGGCAGGCCGACGGTCGTCCAGAAGCCGCGGACGATGTCGACGTCGGTGTGGGCGCGCCGGGCCAGGTCGCGTGCGCTGTAGCGGCGCCGGCCGCCGAGCAGCCGGGACTCGAGCTCTCCGACGGTCGACGCGGCGACGGCGTCGTCGTCCAGGGGACCGGCGGCGCCGCGCTGCGGCGTGGGACCGTCGTCGGGCACGCGACGAGAGTAGTTCACCCCCCGGCCCGCAGGTGACGCACGTCACCCGCGAGCACGTGGTGGGCCTGCCCGGACGCGTCGACGACGACGAGGGCGCCGTCGTCGTCGATCCGCTCCGCCCGCCCGGAGACCTCCCCGCCGCCCGGCAGCTCGACGCGGACGTCCGTGCCGAGCGTCGCGCACACCGCGGCGACGTCGTCCGCCAGGCCGGACAGCCGGGCGTCGCCGCCCGAGTCGCGCCAGCGGGTCTCGACGTCCTCCAGCGCGGTGACGAGGGCGACGAGCAGGTTCTCGCGCCCGACGTGCTGCGCCCCCGCGAGCGCGAGCGAGGTCGCGTGCGCGACGGGCAGCTCGTGGGCGTCCTGCGCGACGTTGAGACCGATGCCGATCGCGACCGCAGGGGTGACGCCGGCCGGCAGGGGCACGAGCTCGGCGAGGATGCCGCCGACCTTGCGGGCGGCGCCCCACCCGGGCACCTCGGTCGTCGCGGGCACGAGGACGTCGTTGGGCCACTTGAGCACCGCGGGCACGCCGGCGGTGGCCCGCACGGCGGTCACGGCGCACAGGCCGGCGAGCAGCGGGATCCACCCGAACGTCCGGTGGTCGGACGTCGGACGGGTGACGAACGTGCAGGTCAGCGCGACACCGGGCGGTGTCTCCCAGTCGCGGCCCGCGCGCCCGCGCCCGGCGGCCTGGTGGTCGGCGACGAGGACGCTGCCGTCGGGCCACGCGTCGGGGTCTGCCCGGACGGCCGCGACGACGTCGTCGTTCGTCGACCCGGTGCGCGCGACGACGTCGACCCGCGGCAGCGGCCCGGCGGGCCGCAGCAGCAGCGAGCGCAGCGCGTCGACGTCGAGCGGGGCGCGCGCACCGCCCGTCGCGTCGGCACCGGTCGGGGGGACGGCGGGGGGCGTCATTCCGCCATGATGACGCGCGGCACGGTGCCGCGTCGCGGCCGGGACGCCGCGCGACGGGTCGCGACGGGTCGCGACGGGTGCGGTGCGGACAACCGCGGCCCCTCGCCGTTGTGGGGTTCCGACGACCGGACGCGCGCAACACCGTCATCCCCCTGCACGTGCCTGGAGGGGTTCCACAACTAGCCTCGGTCGGGTGACCCAGACCGAGCAGACAGGCGCCCCCGTGCCGGGACCCGCCGGCGCACCGCAGTCCGCACCGTCGGACGCCGCCCCGCGCGGCACCGCGGCCCGGCACGCCGACCTCGCCGAGCGCACGCGCGCCGCCGAGGTCGCCGAGCAGTCCGCGGCCGACAAGCAGCACGCGCGCGGCAAGAAGACGGCCCGCGAGCGCATCGAGGCGCTCCTCGACCCGGGCTCGTTCACGGAGCTCGACGCGCTCGTGCGGCACCGCTCGACGAACTTCGGGCTCGACAAGAAGCGGATCCCGGGCGACGGCGTCGTCACCGGGTACGGGACCGTCGACGGCCGCCAGGTGTGCGTGTACTCGCAGGACTTCACGGTCTTCGGCGGCAGCCTCGGCGAGGTGCACGGGCAGAAGATCACCAAGGTCATGGACCTGGCGCTGCGTACGGGCGTGCCGCTCGTCGGCATCAGCGACGGCGGCGGCGCGCGCATCCAGGAGGGCGTCGCGGGGCTCACGCAGTTCGCGGAGATCTTCCGCCGCAACGTCGCCGCGTCGGGTGTGATCCCGCAGATCAGCCTCATCCTCGGCCCGTCCGCGGGCGGTGCGGTGTACTCGCCGGCGCTCACCGACTTCATCGTCATGGCCGACGGCACGTCGAACATGTTCATCACCGGCCCGGACGTCATCCGTGCGGTCACCGGCGAGGACGTCGGCTTCGAGGAGCTCGGCGGCGCGACGACGCACAGCACCCGCTCGGGCGTCGCGCACTACATGGCCTCGGACGAGGACGACGCGATCGACTACGTGCGGTCGCTGCTGTCGTACCTGCCCCAGAACAACCTCACGGACCCGCCGCTGTTCCCGCACGAGGCGCCGCTCGAGGTCACCGAGGAGGACGAGGAGCTCGACGCGATCGTCCCGGACTCCGACACCCAGCCGTACGACATGCGGTCCGTCGTCGAGCACGTCCTCGACGACGGCGTGCTGCTCGAGGTGCAGCCGCTGTACGCGCAGAACGTCATCGTCGGGTTCGGCCACGTCGAGGGTCACCCGGTCGGGATCGTCGCGAACCAGCCGATGGCGATGGCGGGCACGCTCGACATCAACGCCGCGGAGAAGGCCGCGCGGTTCGTGCGGACGTGCGACGCGTTCAACCTGCCGGTGCTGACGTTCGTCGACGTCCCGGGCTTCCTGCCGGGCACGGACCAGGAGTGGAACGGCATCATCCGGCGCGGCGCGAAGCTCATCTACGCGTACGCGGAGGCGACGGTCCCGCTGGTCACGGTCATCACGCGCAAGGCGTACGGTGGCGCGTACATCGTCATGGGGTCCAAGCAGCTCGGTGCCGACGTCAACCTCGCGTGGCCGACGGCCCAGATCGCCGTCATGGGGGCCGGGGGCGCCGTGAACATCCTGCAGCGCGGCGCGCTCAAGGGCGTCGCGGAGGCCGGCGGGGACGTCGAGGCCGAGCGCCGGCGCCTCACGGCGGAGTACGAGGAGGCGATCGTGAACCCGTGGGACGCGGCCGACCGCGGCTACGTCGACGCGGTCATCGCCCCCTCGCAGACCCGGTCGGAGATCACCCGCGCGCTGCGCCTGCTGCGCACCAAGCGCGCGAGCCTGCCGCCCAAGAAGCACGGCAACATCCCCCTGTGAACCCGGAGGACGCGTGAGCGAGCACGACCACGACGAGCACACCCACGGCAGCGAGCCCCTGCAGGGCGTCGACGCGGCCGACCTGCACGCGTCCGTCGACGCCCTGGCGACGGCGCTGCACGCGTACGTCCAGACGGCCGTCGGCGTGCGCGCGGAGTTCGGCGCGCACGAGGCCGACGAGGACCCGCGGGTGCTGTCGCTCGAGGCGGAGATCGGCGGCCTGAACGCGCGCCTGTACGACCTGCTGCACGAGCGGCTCGGCCTGCACGCCGACCTCACGGGCATGTCGTGGGGCGACGACGAGGAGGGCGACGCCGACGCGCCGCCCGCGCCCGCCGACGTGGACACGTTCCACATGGGCTTCGTCGTCGGCCCGCAGCAGGGCACGTCCGACCTGTCCCTCGACTCGGTGCTCGACCTGGTCGACTCGGGGGGCGCGGACATCGCGCAGCGCCTGGTCGACGCGGGCTTCGAGGTCACCGAGTGGGGGGTGTCGCGCGGCGCGCCGGTCCTCTTCGAGGAGGACGACGACGAGGAGGGCGCGTGAGCGCGGACCGTCCGTCGGGCGCCC
>NZ_BIMR01000243.1 GCF_004306155.1 Cellulomonas biazotea | reverse complement strand
CGGCCGGTGCGGGCGCCGGGGTCGCGGGGCCGGCCGAGGGAGCCGGTGCGGGGGCGGGAGCAGCGGCGGCCGGGGCGGGCGTCCCGTTGGTCCCGGCGGCGGCCGGGGCGGTCGCGGCGGCCTCGTCGGGCTTGTACCCGTCGAAGAAGTCCCACCACGCGGGGTCGACCGCGTTCCGGTCCTGCTTGTACTGCTCGTACAGCTCGTCCACGAGCCACTCGTTGGCGCCGAAGTCGGCACGGGTCGAGTCTGGCTCCGCCTTCTGGGTCACGCTGGGATCGCCCACTTCCGCTGCGGTTCGTGACCGCGTCGTCGCCGGTTCTGTTGACGACAACATTACGGCCTGCGAGGCCCCCGCTCCGGCTGGGGAGCCCCGGCGCCGCGCGATCCGTCGAGGTCTTCACTTGGTCGGCACACCAGGGTCAACGCGAGGCAACGCGCCCGTGGTCGCCGGCTCAAGGTGGGGTCGTCGCGAGACCGGGCGAGGTCATGGCTCGGCCCGCGACGTCCACCTTCCGAGACGAGCGGTTCCCGTCAGGTGATATCCCGACGGAAGGTCGTGTAGCGGCCGACGGCGGCGAACACCAGGCCGTAGGCCAGCATGACCAGGACGCCCTGCCACGGGTCGAGCAGGTCCATCGCGCCGGTCTCGGAGTAGAAGCTGCCGCCCGACACCGCCTCGCCGGCCGCCCCGGGCAGGAACTTCGCGAGTCCGGCACCCCACGACGTGAACGCCAACCCGAGTCGCAGGAGCGGCTCGACGAACTGCGTGAACGCGAGCACCACCACCACGACCGCGACCTGGTGCGGCAGCACCGCGCCCAGGCCGACCCCGATGAACGCCCACAGGGCCAGCGCCAGAGCCGACAGGGCGAGCGTGCCCCACGTCGAGGCCTGGTCCAGGAACGTCTGCTCGCCCAGCGCGACGAGCACCGTCGCCGCGGCGGCGACCGCGCCGGCCGTGGCCACGACGCCGAACACGAGGCCCGTCCCGGTCCCGGTGACGAGCTTGGCCCCGACGACGACCGAGCGCCGCGGCTCCGCGAGCAGCGTCGGCGTGATCGTCTGGTGGCGGAACTCCGAGGCGACGCTCAGCGCGCCGATGAGCAACGGGAAGACGTAGCCGAACGACACCGCGATCGTGTACGCGCCGCGCACGACGGCGTCGGCCGCGAGCGTCACCTCCTCGCCGCCCGTCTGGCCCCCCATCCCCGTGCCGCCCGCCATCGCGCCGTCCTGCGTGAGCAGCCACGCCATGAGCGCCGCGAGGAACGCCATGTAGGGCACCATCGCGAGCAGCAGGACCCACCACAGGCGGGTCGTGACGACCTTGCGGAACTCGGTCCGCAGCGCCGCGCCCATCAGGCCGCCGCCCCTCGGGTCGTGCCGGTGGCCGTGTCGGCCGCTCCGGCCGCGGGTCCGCCGACGAGCTCCAGGAACAGTCCCTCGAGCCCTGGGTCGCGCGTGCTCAGCTCGTGCAGCTCCAGCCCTGCCGCGAACGCGGCGGCACCGACGGCGGCGGCGTCGACGTCCACGAGCTCGACGCCCCGGTCGGCGCGCGCGTCGTCGGCGCGCGTCCAGCCCGCGCGCTCGACGAGGGCGGCGAGCCCGGCGGTGTCGGGCGACGCGACGCGCACGTGCGGGCGTGCCCGGCGCGCGAGCTCGGCGAGCGTCGAGGCGTGCACCAGGCGGCCGCGGGCGATGATGACGACGTCGTCGACGGTCTGCTCGACCTCCGACAGCACGTGGCTCGACACCAGGACCGTGCGCCCCTGTGCCGCGAGGGTGCGCAGGAACTCGCGCAGCCAGCGGATGCCCTCGGGGTCGAGCCCGTTCGCGGGCTCGTCGAGCAGCAGCACCTGCGGGTCGCCGAGCAGCGTCGTCGCGAGGCCGAGGCGCTGCCGCATGCCGAGGGAGAACCCGCCGACGCGGCGTCCCGCCGCACCGGACAGCCCAACGACCTCGAGCACCTCGGCGGCCCGGGCGTCGGGCACGCCGACCTGGGGCGCGTACGTGCGCAGGTGGTCGAGCGCGGTGCGCCCGGGGTGGAAGCTCGCGGCCTCCAGGGCGGCGCCGACGGTCCGCAGCGGCCGGGGGATCTGGTGGTAGGCGAGGCCGCCGATGGTGGCGGTGCCCGACGTCGGCCGGACGAGGCCGAGGAGCATGCGCAGGGTCGTGGTCTTGCCCGCGCCGTTCGGTCCGAGGAACCCGGTGACGCGTCCGGGGTGCACCTCGAAGGAGAGGTCGTCGACGGCGCGCACCGGTCCGAAGGACTTCGACAGGTGCTCGACGCGGATCGTGCGGTCGGGGGGGCGGCGCAGAGGAGGTCGTGGCCATGGCCAGGACCTTACTGTTCTATCCCGACTAGAACAATGCCGATCAGGGGGCCCGCACGGGCCGACGCGTGCTGCGGCCCGGCAGCGTCACGCGCATCGTGCAGCCGGGACCCGCGTCCGCGACCTCGATCCGCCCGCCGTGCAGGTCCACCGCCCAGCGGACGATCGCCAGGCCCAGCCCCGTCCCGCCGGTCGAGCCCTGGCCCGTGATCGCCGGCGAGTTGCCGCGCACGAAGCGCTCGAACACGTGCGCCCGCTGCTCGGGCGCGATCCCCGGGCCGTGGTCCACGACGTCGATCCGCACGTCCGTCCCCACCCGCGACGCCTCGAGCCGCACCTCGTCGTCGGGCGGCGAGTGCCGCACCGCGTTGTGCAGCAGGTTCGCGACGACCTGGTGCAGGCGCTCGGGGTCGGCCGCGACCGTGAGGTCCGGCGGGTCGACCACCACGGGGAAGCGCAGCCGCTTCGTCGCGCCGACCAGGGACGCGCCGTCCGCCGCCTCCTGCAGGAAGTCGTCGAGCCGCACCTCCTCGATCTCGAGCGGCACCGCGCCGGCCTCCAGCCGGGACAGGTCGAGCAGGTACGTGACGAGGCGCCCGAGCCGCTCGGTCTGCGCGAGCGCGGCCTGCATCGTCACCGGGTCCGGGTCGCTCACGCCGTCCACGATGTTCTCGAGCTGCGCCTGCAAGGCCGTCACCGGGGTGCGCAGCTCGTGCGAGACGTTCGCGACGAGCTCCCGGCGGAACGTGTCCGCGAGCTCCAGGTCGTCCGACATCGTGTTGAACGCGTCCGCGAGCTGGCCGACCTCGTCCGCGCTCGTCGCGCGCACCCGCTGGCTGTAGTCGCCCTCCGCCATCCGGCCCGCCGCGTGCGTCATCTCCCGCAGCGGCGACGTCATGCCGCGCGCCAGCAGCTGCGTGACGACCAGCGAGACGGCGACCGCGATCGGCAGCGTCCGGCTCGGCCCCAGGTGGAACTGCGACAGCCCGATCCACGTGACGAACGACGCGAGCGTGACCGACGCCGCGACGAGCACGCCCAGCTTGATCTTGATCGAGCGGAACCGGTCCAGCGGACGGACGTCGGGCAGCCGCGTCCGACCCTCGCCGCGCACGTGGCGCGGGGCGTTCACGACCCCTCGGCCCCCGCGCCCGAGCCGGCCTCGTCCGCGGGCTCGAACGCGTAGCCGACGCCGTGGACGGTCCGGATCAGGTCGGCGCCGAGCTTGCGACGCAGCGCCTTGACGTGCGAGTCGACGGTGCGCGTGCCGCTCGCGTCGACCCAGTCCCACACCTCGGCGAGCAGCCGCTCGCGCGTCAGCACCGTGCGCGACGACCCCGCGAGCGCCACCAGCAGGTCGAACTCCGTCGGCGTCAGGTGCACCTCGCGGTCGCCGCGCAGCACGCGCCGCTGCGCGCGGTCGATCGTCACGTCACCGATGGCCAGCGGCGGGTCGGGCGTGACCGCGACCGCGATCTCCGCGGCCCGGGCCGCGCGCTCCGTGCGCCGCAGCAGCGCCTTCGTCCGGGCGACGAGCTCGCGCATCGAGAACGGCTTCGTCATGTAGTCGTCCGCGCCGACGCCCAGCCCGACGAGCATGTCCGTCTCGTCGTCGCGCGCGGTCAGCATGAGGACCGGCACCGGGCGTTCCGCCTGGATCTGCCGGCACACCTCGAGGCCGTCGATGCCCGGGAGCATGACGTCGAGCACGACCACGTCGGGCTGCAGGCGGGCCGCCGCGCTCACGCCGGACGGGCCGTCGGCCGCGGCCTCCACGCGCCACCCCTCGGCGGAGAAGCGGTGCGCGATGGCCTGGGCGATGGCCGGCTCGTCCTCGACCACCAGGACGGTTGTCGCGCCGCCGCCGGACGGAGCGGGCACCTGCGCGCCGCTGCTGTTCACCATGGGGTCAGCGTGGCACAGCACCTGCCCGACGACCCGGAACACCTGCGGGCAAGCCGCGAGGAAGACGTGTCGGAGCGGTGCAGGACGGCTGCAGGACGGCTGCAGGACGACCGCAGGACCACGCGGGCGTCGCGCGCGGACGGACCGTAGGATGTCGCCACCATGAGCGGCTCAAGTAGCTGCCGGCGTCCGTCCCGGGCCGTCCCCGGGGTCGACCATGCCGGCCTCCCTGTCCTCGCCCGCCCGTTCGTCCCGTCGAGCCTCGCACCCTCGCCGGACGGTGACCGATGCTGACCGACTGGCTCCTCGTCGGGCTCGGTGTCGTGCTCACGCTCGGCACCGCCGTGTTCGTCGCCGCCGAGTTCTCGCTCGTCACCCTCGACACCGGGGTCGTCGAGAAGCAGACCGCGCCCGACGACCGCCGCGGGCAGTCCGTCCTCAAGGCGCTGCGCCGCCTGTCGACCGAGCTGTCCGGGGCACAGGTCGGCATCACCATCACGACGATCCTGCTCGGGTACACGACCCAGCCGGCCGTCGTACGCCTGCTCGGCGGTCCGCTGGAGCAGTCGCCGCTGGGCCGCGCCGTCGGCGGGGTCGTCGCCGGGCTGCTCGCGATCCTGCTCGTCAACGGGTTCTCCATGCTCGTCGGCGAGCTCATCCCGAAGAACTTCGCGATCAGCCGGCCGCTCGGCACCGCCCGCGCGGTCGCGCCGCTCCAGCGCGGCTTCACGACGACGCTGCGCCCGCTCATCTCCGTGTTCAACGGCAGCGCCAACGCGCTGCTGCGCCGGGTCGGCGTCGAGCCGCGCGAGGAGCTGTCCGGGGGCCGGTCGCCGCAGGAGCTCGCCGCGCTGGTCCGCCGCTCGGCGCAGGTCGGCACGCTCGACGAGTCGACCGCGACGCTGCTCATCAACTCCGTCGAGTTCACCGAGCTCACCGCCGTCGACGTCATGACCGACCGGCAGCGCCTCGTCGTCGTGCGCCGGGACGAGGACTCCGCGGCCGACGTCGTCGCCCTGGCCCGCACCAGCGGCCACTCGCGCTTCCTCGTCATCGGCGACTCCTCGGACGACGTCGTCGGCCTCGTGCACCTGCGCCGGGCCGTCGCCGTGCCCTACGAACGCCGGGCCGAGGTCCCCGCCGCGGCGCTCATGGCCGACGTGCTGCGGGTCCCCGAGACCGTGCACCTGGGCCCCCTGCTCGTCGAGCTGCGCGAGCAGGGCGACCAGATCGCCGTCGTCGTCGACGAGTACGGCGGCACGTCGGGCGTCGTGACCCTCGAGGACGTCGTCGAGGAGCTCGTGGGCGACGTGGCCGACGAGCACGACCGCCGCCGCCAGTCGGCTGCGCGCGCCGCCGACGGGTCGTGGGTCCTCGCGGGAGTCCTCCGGCCCGACGAGCTCGCCGAGGTGACCGGGCTCCGCGTGCCCGACGACGGCCCCTACGAGACGCTCGGCGGTCTGCTCATGCACCGGCTCGGCCGCATCCCCGTCGAGGGTGACGAGGTCGTCGTCGACCGCGTGACGATCGCGGTCGAGCGCATGGCCGGGCGGCGGGTCGAGCGCGTGCGCGTACAGGCGCTGCCCGCCGACGAGCCGGGGGAGGACGCGTGAGCAGCAACCTCGCCCTCCTGCTCGGCGTCCTGCTGCTCGCCGGGAACGCGTTCTTCGTCGGCGCCGAGTTCGCGATCATCTCCGCGCGGCGCAGCCAGGTCGAGCCGCTCGCCGAGGCGGGCGACCGTCGCGCCCGCACGGTGCTGTGGGCCATGGAGCACGTGTCGCTCATGCTCGCGTGCGCGCAGCTCGGCATCACCGTGTGCTCGACCAGCCTCGGCGTCGTGGCCGAGCCCGCGATCGCGCACCTCATCGAGGACCCGCTGGCCGCGCTCGGAGTGAGCGAGGACCTCACCCACCCGATCGCGTTCGTCCTCGCGCTCGCGATCGTCGTGTACCTGCACGTCGTGCTCGGCGAGATGGTGCCGAAGAACCTCGCCGTCGCCGGGCCCGAGCGCGCGGTGCTGCTGTTCGGCCCGCCGCTCGTGTGGATCGCGCGCATGGTGCGGCCCGTCATCACGGCTCTCAACTGGCTCGCGAACCACACCCTGCGGGCCGTCGGCGTCGAGCCGAAGGACGAGGTGTCGTCCGCGTTCACCGCGCAGGAGGTCCACTCGATCGTCGAGCGGTCGCAGGCCGAGGGGCTGCTGGAGGACGAGCAGGGCCTGCTCACGGGCGCATTGGAGTTCTCCGACCGCACCGCCGGCGAGGTCATGGTGCCGGTCGAGGCGCTCGTCACCGTCGGTCCCGGGGGGACGCCCGACGAGGTCGAGCGGCTCGTCGCCCGCACCGGGTACAGCCGGTTCCCCGTGCTCGACCCCTCCGGGCGCCCCGCCGGCTACCTGCACCTCAAGGACGTCCTCTACGCCGACGCGGACGCCCGGCACCTGCCCGTGCCGACGTGGCGGGTGCGTGCGCTCGCGGTCGTCGCGCCCGGTGACGAGGTCGAGGACGCGCTCGCCGCGATGCAGCGCTCCGGCGTGCACCTGGCGCGGGTCGACGACGCGGACGGGACCGCCGTCGGCGTCGTCTTCCTCGAGGACATCCTCGAGGAGCTCGTCGGAGAGGTCAGGGACGCGATGCAGCGGGGTCAGACGTCCTGACCCCGCCGCCGGGCGGCGTGCACGCCCGGCGGCGGGCCTGTGGTGCAGGTCACGCGCGGGCCGGACGTGTCCGATCCGTCCCGCGTGTCGGCGTGCGCCCGCGCTGGACGCCCGTCCAGGGGGCTTGGAAGCGTGACCGTGACCCGTTATGGTTTCGTGACCGCGGTCGCCGGAGCCCCTCGATCCTTGGGGTCTCCCCGGCCGCGGACGTCCGCCGAGCTGGTCCAGCCGGAGCGAGTGGGAGGTGTCGTGGGGCCCGAGCGAACCGAGCCGACCCCCGCGGCACCGGCGACCCGACGCAGCCGGCGAGAGGCCGAGCGTCGCGCGGCCGCCCAGTCGTCCGGGACGTCCAGCGCGGTCCTCACGCCCCCCGGCGTCCCGATCGCCCCCGCGTCGCGCACGAGCGTCACCAGCGGACCCACCGTCCCCACGTGGAGCCAGCCGCGCACCACCGGCCCTGCCGCTCCCTCCCCGGCCGTGCGCTCGTCGCTCCCCGCCCCGGGCGCCCGCACCTCGCAGCCCGGCCCCGTCGCCAGGGCGACCTCGACCCCCGGCTCGTGGGGCTCGCCCGCACCCGCTGCCCGCCCCGTGTCGTCGAGCAGGTCCACGCTGCCCGCCCCGGGCGCGAAGTCGGCCAGCCCCGCCCCCGCCGCGCACGGGACGATGCCGGCGCCCACGGTCCGCTCGACCCCTGCACCGGCTCCCGCACCGGCCGCCCCTGCGCCGGCTGCGCCCGCACCCGCTGCGCCCGCGCCGGTCGTCTCCACGC
>NZ_BIMR01000242.1 GCF_004306155.1 Cellulomonas biazotea | reverse complement strand
CCGCCGCCCCGCGCGGCGGCACCTCCCGCCCCACCGGCCGCGGCGCACCGCCGCCCCCGCCGCACCGCCCCGCGCTGCCGCTGCGGATGATCCGCGGCGTCTGGATGGGCTCGGCCCACCTCGTCGGCGGTGCCGCGCGCAAGGTCGGGCACGGCGCCCGCGACCTCGACCCCGCCCACCGGCGCGACGGGCTCGCGTTCACGCTGCTGGGCCTCGCGATCGTCATCGCCGCCCGCGAGTGGTGGAGCCTGTCGGGCACCGCCGGCGACGTCGTGCACTCCGTCGTCGCGGGGACGTTCGGCAAGGTCGGCGTCGTCGTCCCCGTCGTCCTGCTCGGCCTCGCGCTGCGGCTCATGCGGCACCCCGACCGCGTGCAGGCCAACTCGCGCATCAGCATCGGCATCACCGCGATCACGCTGGCCGTGTGCGGCCTCGTCCAGATCGCCTCCGGGCTGCCCGACACCGACGACTTCCCGGCGCTGCGCGCGGCTGGCGGCGTCGTCGGCTACCTCGTCGGGACCCCGCTCGCGAGCCTGCTCACCGCGGGCGTGGCGGTCGCGCTCCTGCTGCTGCTCGCGTTCTTCGGCGTGCTGGTCGTCACCGCGACGCCCGTGCACCAGATCGTGCCGCGGCTGCGCGGCCTCTACCACCGGCTCACGGGCGGGCACCCGGAGGAGGCGACGGACGAGGACGACGACGCGCCGCTCGTCATCAACGCGGGCCACACCGCGCTGCCCGAGGTCGAGGCGCCCAAGAAGCGCGCCCCGCGGCTGCTCGGACGCCGGCGCCGTGCCGAGCAGGTCGACGAGGCCGACGCCGACCGCCTCGACGCCTACGTCGGCGACGAGGCGTTCGAGCGCGCGGCGATGGTCGAGAAGCGGCGCCTCGACGCCGAGGCGGAGGCCGCCGCCGACGCGGCACCGGTCACCGAGCCCACCGCCGTCGTGCCCGCGCCCGTCGCCGAGCTCAAGGCGCCCGAGCCGCGCGGCGTGCCCCGCGGCGAGCAGCCGATGCTCGAGGGCGACGTGCTCTACACGCTGCCCAACGAGGACAGTCTCGCCAAGGGGGCGCCGCACAAGGTGCGGTCCGCCGCGAACGACCGCGTCGTCGAGTCGCTGACGACCGTGCTCGACCAGTTCGAGATCGACGCCAAGGTCACGGGTTTCACGCGCGGGCCGACCGTCACGCGCTACGAGGTCGAGCTCGGCCCCGCCGTGAAGGTCGAGCGCGTCACGGCGCTGAGCAAGAACATCGCCTACGCCGTGGCCAGCGCCGACGTCCGGATCCTGTCGCCGATCCCCGGCAAGTCGGCCATCGGCATCGAGATCCCCAACACCGACCGCGAGACCGTCTCGCTCGGCGACGTGCTGCGCTCCAGCGCCGCCAAGCGCTCCGAGCACCCGATGGTCATCGGCGTCGGCAAGGACGTCGAGGGCGGGTACGTCACCGCCAACCTCGCCAAGATGCCGCATCTGCTCGTCGCGGGCGCCACCGGCGCGGGCAAGTCGAGCTTCGTCAACTCGATGATCGTGTCGGTCCTCATGCGGGCCACGCCCGACGAGGTGCGCATGGTGCTCGTCGACCCCAAGCGCGTCGAGCTGACGATCTACGAGGGCATCCCGCACCTCATCACCCCGATCATCACGAACCCGAAGAAGGCCGCCGAGGCGCTCGAGTGGGTCGTGCGGGAGATGGAGGCGCGGTACGACGACCTCGCGATGTTCGGGTTCAAGCACGTCGACGACTTCAACGTCGCCGTCAAGGCCGGCAAGGTGAAGCCGCTGCCCGGCTCGGAGCGCAAGATCGCGCCGTACCCCTACCTGCTGGTCATCGTCGACGAGCTCGCCGACCTCATGATGGTCGCGCCGCGCGACGTCGAGGCGTCGATCCAGCGCATCACGCAGCTCGCGCGCGCCGCCGGCATCCACCTGGTGCTCGCGACGCAGCGACCCTCGGTGGACGTCGTCACGGGCCTCATCAAGGCCAACGTGCCGTCGCGGCTCGCGTTCGCGACGAGCTCGCTCACCGACTCCCGGGTCGTGCTCGACCAGCCCGGCGCGGAGAAGCTCATCGGGCAGGGTGACGCCCTGTTCCTGCCCATGGGCGCCGCGAAGCCCATGCGGACCCAGGGGGCGTGGGTCTCGGAGTCGGAGATCCACGCGGTCGTCGAGCACGTGAAGAAGCAGCTCAAGCCCGTCTACCGCCAGGACGTCGCCGCCGCACCCGCCAAGAAGCAGGTCGACGAGGACATCGGCGACGACCTCGACCTGCTGCTGCAGGCCGCGGAGCTCGTCGTCACGTCGCAGTTCGGCTCGACGTCGATGCTGCAGCGCAAGCTCCGCGTCGGGTTCGCCAAGGCGGGCCGGCTCATGGACCTGCTGGAGTCGCGGGAGATCGTCGGCCCCTCGGAGGGGTCGAAGGCGCGGGAGGTCCTGGTCCAGCCCGACGACCTGCCCGGGACGCTCGCGATGCTGCGCGGCGAGCCCGGCAGCGAGGACGACGGCGACGGCGCCCTGCCGGGCGACCCGCCGGTCGCCACCGACTACTTCGACGACGCCGAGGAGGACGACGCGGGACCCTGGTCCGGCGGCGGCCGATGAGCGCGACGCTCTCCGACCCGCTCGGGATCGTCGCCACCGTCATCGCCGTCGTCGCGATCCTCGCGCTCGTCGCGGTGCTGGTCCTGCTCGGCCGACAGCGGCGCCAGGTGCGCCGGGCCAACGAGCTCCTTGAGCTGTCCCGCGAGCTGCGCCAGCGCTACGAGGTGCTGCAGTCGGTCACCAAGGAGGGCGTGCTCGTCCAGTCGCTCGCCGGCCGCGTGCTCGACATCTCCGAGCGGGCCGCCGAGATCCTCGGCGTCGACACCGAGGCCGCGGTGGGGCGTCCCGTGACGGACCTCCCGCTCGTCCTGGTCAACGAGCAGGGCCTGTCGATGAACCCCGCCGCGGTGCTCGGGCACAGGGGCTCGACCCGCACCGGGTTCGCGCCGGGCGAGCCGGAGCTCGTGGGCGTCGCCATCGCCGGCCCCGCCGGCATGCACGTCCGCATGGTCCAGGTCGCGAGCCGGCTCGTCCCGGCGGGCGACGGCGAGAACCCCGCGGTCCTCACGACGTTCGTCGACGTCACCGGGCGCCGCGAGGTCGAGGCGGCCCTGTCGCGCAGCGAGACGCAGTTCCGCGTCGCCATGGAGAACGCGCCCATCGGCATGGCGCTCGTCGACCTCGACTGGTCCGTGGTCGAGGCCAACTCGGCGTTCGCCGACCTGCTCGGGACGCGCGTCGACGCGCTGCGCGGGTACCCCATGGCCGACCTCGGCGAGCCCGAGGGGCGGGCCGCGGAACGGCTCGCCGTCGACCGGCTGCTCGCGGGGGAGGTGCCGCGGTTCTCGCTCGAGCAGCAGTACCTGCGGGCCGACGGGCACGCCGTGTGGGTCGTGCTCGACGCCGCGCTCGTGCGGTCCGCGACCGGTGCCCCCGACCACTTCGTCGTCCAGGTCCGCGACTCCACCGAGTCCCGGCTGCAGGCCGAGATGCTCACGCACCGCGCGATGCACGACCCGCTGACGGGCCTCGCGAACCGCACCCTCATGCAGGAGGTGCTCCAGTCGGTGCTGGAGCAGCCGGGCGTCGTCGACCGGGTCGCCGTCATCGCGTGCGACCTCGACGGGTTCAAGCAGATCAACGACCGGTACGGGCACGCCGCGGGCGACGAGGTGCTCGTGCACGTCGCGGGTGTCCTGCGGGCCGCGACCGCGCGACGTGGCACGGTCGCCCGGCTCGGCGGCGACGAGTTCGTCGTCGTCGTGCAGGACACCGACGGCCCTCGCGCGGTGTTCGAGATCGCCGCCGCGATCCACGCCGGGCTCGTCGAGCCGGCCCGGG
>NZ_BIMR01000241.1 GCF_004306155.1 Cellulomonas biazotea | reverse complement strand
GTCGAGGCCCGGGCCGCGGCCAGCTCCGCGGCGAGGGCGGCCGCCCTCGCGCGCGCCGCCTCGGCCTCCAGGTGTGCGGCCTCGGCGGCCGCCTGCGCCGCCGCGGCCTCGAGCTGGGCGAGCCGGGCGTCGTCGCCCGGGGGAGTCCCCGTCATGCCGCGATCGTAGGAGCGCGTGCGGACCGCCGCAGGCTGGGGGACGGTGTGTGCGGGGGCCGTGGCCCCGCCGGTAAACTCCTCGGGTGACGTCGCAGGACACCTCCGCCCCCGCCCCGGCCCCCTCGTCCGACGAGGTGCCCTTCCGGTACACCGCCGCCCTCGCGCAGGAGATCGAGCTCCGCTGGCAGGACGAGTGGCAGCGCCGCGGGACCTTCTACGCCGCGAACCCGGTCGGCGACCTCACCGACGGGGACGGCGCGCTCGCGGACCCGTCGCGGCGGTCGTTCTTCGTCATGGACATGTTCCCGTACCCCTCGGGCGCGGGTCTGCACGTCGGCCACCCCCTCGGCTACATCGCGACCGACGTCGTCGCGCGCTTCCGCCGCATGCAGGGCGACAACGTGCTGCACGCCCTGGGCTTCGACGCGTTCGGCCTGCCCGCCGAGCAGTACGCCGTCGAGACGGGCCAGCACCCGCGCACGACGACCGAGGCGAACATCGAGATCATGCAGCGCCAGCTGCGCCGGCTCGGCCTCGCGCACGACGCCCGCCGGTCGTTCGCGACGATCGACCCCGACTACGTCCGCTGGACGCAGTGGATCTTCCTGCAGATCTTCGAGTCCTGGTACGACGCCGACGCCGTGCGCCCCGACGGCGGCCGCGGCGCCGCCCGACCCGTCACCGAGCTCGTCGCGGCGTACGAGGCCGGACGCCCGCTGCCCACGGGCGTCGACGGCGTGGCCGACGGAGCGACGTGGGCCGACCTGGACGCCGTCGCACGGCGCCGCGTGCTCGACTCGCAGCGCCTGGCCTACGTCTCGGAGACGCCGGTCAACTGGTGCCCGGGCCTCGGCACCGTCCTCGCGAACGAGGAGGTCACGGCCGACGGCCGCTCCGAGCGCGGCAACTTGCCGGTGTTCCAGCGCAGCCTGCGGCAGTGGAACATGCGGATCACCGCCTACGCCGACCGCCTCGCGGACGACCTCGACCACATCGACTGGCCCGACAAGGTCACGGCGATGCAGCGCAACTGGATCGGCCGCTCGACGGGCGCGCGCGTCCGGTTCGCCGTGCAGGGCGGCAGCGAGGTCGAGGTCTTCACGACCCGCCCCGACACGCTGTTCGGCGCCACGTTCGTCGTCGTCGCCCCCGAGCACCCGCTGCTCGACGAGGTCCCGGCCGAGTGGCCCGACGGCACGCACGGTGCCTGGACGGGCGGTCACCGCACGCCCGCCGACGCCGTCGCGTCGTACCGGAAGGAGTCCGCCGCCAAGACCGCCGTCGAGCGTCAGGCCGACGCCGGCCGCAAGACGGGCGTCTTCACCGGCCACCTGGCGGCGAACCCCGTCAACGGCGAGCTGCTGCCCGTGTTCACCGCCGACTACGTCCTCATGGGCTACGGCACGGGCGCGATCATGGCCGTCCCCGGGGGCGACGAGCGCGACTACGCGTTCGCCCAGGCCTTCGAGCTGCCCGTCGTCTACACGATCGACGCGCCCGAGGGCACCCTGGACGGCGCGCGCACGGGCGACGGCGTCGCGATCAACTCCGCGAACGACGAGATCAGCCTCGACGGCCTGCCCGTCGCCGAGGCGAAGGCCGCGATCATCGCGTGGCTCGAGCAGCACGGCGTGGGCGAGGGCACCGTCAACTACCGTCTGCGCGACTGGTTGTTCAGCCGGCAGCGGTACTGGGGCGAGCCTTTCCCGATCGTCTACGACGAGCACGACCTGCCGATCGCGCTGCCCGCCGACACGCTGCCCGTCGACCTGCCCGAGGTGCCCGACTACGCGCCGCGCACCTTCGCCGCCGACGACGCGCACTCGTCGCCCGAGCCCCCGCTGGGCCGCAACGACGACTGGGTGCACGTCACGCTCGACCTCGGCGACGGCCCGAAGCAGTACCGCCGCGACACCAACACCATGCCCAACTGGGCCGGGTCCTGCTGGTACTACCTGCGCTACCTCGACCCGACGAACGACGACGTCCTCGTCGACCCCGCGCTCGAGCGGTACTGGATGGGCCCGGGCCACGGCGCGCAGGCGCAGGACTCCGTCGGCGGCGTCGACCTGTACGTCGGTGGCGTCGAGCACGCCGTGCTGCATCTGCTGTACGCCCGGTTCTGGCACAAGGTGCTGTTCGACCTCGGTCACGTGTCGAGCGCCGAGCCGTTCCACAAGCTCTTCAACCAGGGCTACATCCAGGCCGACGTCTTCCGGGACGAGCGCCTCGTCGCCGTGCCCGCCGCCGAGGTCGTGGAGGACGCCGCGTCCGCCACCGGCTTCACGTGGCAGGACCAGCCCGTCACGCGCGAGTACGGGAAGATGGGCAAGTCCCTGAAGAACGCCGTGACGCCCGACGAGATGTACGCCGAGTACGGCGCCGACACCCTGCGCGTCTACGAGATGTCGATGGGTCCGCTCGACCAGTCGCGCCCGTGGGAGACCCGCGCGGTCGTCGGGTCGCAGCGGTACCTGCAGCGGCTGTGGCGCAACGTCGTCGACGAGACGACCGGTGCCCTGCTCGTCACGGACGAGGCCCCGTCGGCCGAGACGCTGCGCGTCCTGCACCGCACGATCGCCGACGTCACGGCGGACATGGAGGCCATGCGCCTCAACACCGCGATCGCCAAGCTCATCGTGCTCAACAACCACCTGACGACGTTGCCCGCCGCCCCGCGGGCCGCCGTCGAGGCGCTCGTCCTCATGACCGCGCCCGTCGCCCCGCACGTCGCCGAGGAGCTGTGGCAGCGCCTCGGGCACGACCGGTCGCTCGCCCACGAGCCGTTCCCGGTCGCCGACCCGGTGTTCCTCGTCGAGGAGACCGTCACGTGCGTCCTGCAGGTGCAGGGCAAGGTGCGCGGTCGCGTCGAGGTGCCGCTCGACGTCACCGACGAGGCGCTGACCGCGCTCGCGCTCGCCGACGAGGGCGTCCAGCGCACCCTCGCCGGCCGCGACGTGCGCACCGTCATCGTCCGGGCGCCGCGCCTCGTCAACGTGGTGCCCGCCTGAGCGGGACGCACGGGCGGCGCGGCGGCGTCCGCCCGCACGTCGCGGTCGTCACCGACTCGACGGCCGTGCTCGCACCGGCCGACGTGGCGCGGTGGGGGATCGGCGTCGTGCCGCTCGACGTCGTCGTCGACGGCACGCGCCACGCCGAGGGCGTCGACCTCGGCCCCGCCGAGCTGCTCGCGGCGCTCGGTCGCGGCGCCCGCGTGAGCACGTCGCAGCCCCCGCCCGCCGCGTTCGCCGCCGCCTACCAGCAGGCCGTCGCCGACGGCGCGCAGGAGGTCGTGTCCGTCCACCTCGCCGGTGGCCTGTCCGGGACCGTCCAGGCGGCCCGGCTCGCCGCCGCCACGGTGCCCGTCCCCGTGCACGTCGTCGACTCGGGGACCGCGGGCATGGCGCTCGGCTTCGCCGTCCTCGCCGCCGCGCGCGCCGCCCGCGGACCGACCGAGGATGCGGAGGCGCCCCGCGGGGGGCTGCGCGCCTGGTGGAGCCGCCGGCAGGCACCCCGCCCCGCCCTGCCCACCGGCACGCAGGTCGCCGACGTCGCCCGCGGCGTGGCGGCGTCCAGCCGTGTCTGGTTCCTCGTCGACTCGCTCGACCACCTGCGCCGCGGCGGCCGGCTCAGCGCGACCGCCGCCGCCCTCGGCACCGTGCTCGGGCTGCGGCCCATCCTCACGATCCGCGACGGCTCCGTCGTCGTCGTCGAGAAGGTCCGCACGCGCCGCGCCGCGCGCGACCGGCTGGAGGCCCTCGCCGTCGCCGACGTCGCGCACCGCTCGGCGGCCCGGGTCGCCGTGCACCACCTGCAGCAGCCCGACGTCGCCGCGGCGGTGGCCGCGCAGATCGAGGCATGGGGCGCGCAGCGGGTCGTCGAGACCGTCACCTGCGACGCCGGCGCCGTGCTCGCGGCCCACGTCGGCCCGGGCCTCATCGCGGTCGTCGTCACCGACGCCTGACGAGGCGCTCCCCGCCGAGGCGGGGCGCGCCGCGGCCCCACGACCGTCGAGGCCAGGTCGCTCGACCGCTCGTCGCGTGGCGGGCTCGGTCGTAGGGCGGCGCGGCCGGACGACGCGTTCGACCGTGCGAAGGCCCGACGCGCGACGGAGTGCGACCGTGGCGAGGCCCGACGCATGGCGGCGTGCGACCGTGTGGCGGCCCCACGGATGGCGGGGTTCGACCGCGCCCTTGCTCGGTCGGTCGGTCGGTCGCTCGGTCGCTCGGTCGCCCCACGAGGCGTCCACAGCCCGCCGACAAGGGGTGGACGTCCACGGAGAGTCGGCGACGGCGGTCCCCGCGGCTGGTCCCGTCCTTAGCGTCGCGGTGTGCACCCTCCCGAGCGCTCGCCCCGACGACGCCTCGACGACGTCGTCCGCGGCGCGACGCCCTCGAGCCCGCGCTGGACGCCGCCCGCGCACCTCCGCCCGGCCGCGGCACCGCACTCGGTGCGCACGAGCGCCGACGCCGCTGCCCACCGCTCGGACCCTGCCGGACACGTGCGAGCCGTACCTGACGACCAGCGCCGCCAGGAGCACGGTCGCACCGCCGCACCGTTGCGCCTCCCGGCGTCGGCGTCGGCCACCGACGCCGACGCGCGGGACGGGTTCGCGGGAGGCAGCGGCCCGTCGCTCCACGACGAGCGGACGCTCGCAGCGGTGCGCGACTTCGCGACGTACGGCTCGCCCCGCGACCTCGACGCGGGAGGCGGCCGCTCGTCGCTCCACGACGAGCGGGTGCTCGCAGCGGTGCGCGACGGGTACGTCGCGACGTACGGCTCGCCCCTCGACCTCGACGCCGCCGACGCGGGCCCGCGCCCCGTGCGCGCCCTGCGGGTGCGCTGGGCGGTGTCGTGGCAGCTCGCCGTCACCGCTGCCCTGGTCCTGCTGCTGGCCGCCGGTGCGGTCGCCCTCCGGGTGGGTGCGCGGGCGAGCGGACCGCCCGTGGCGTTCCCCGAGCCCTCGGGCCCGGCGACCACGGCCTCCCCGGTGCCGGGCGGTCGGTCGGAACCGGCGGGTCTCGGCCTCGACAGCGGCAGCGGCGCCACCCCCGACGGTGCAGCGGCCGGGCAGGACGGCTCGCTCGCCGGCACCGCCGCGCACGCGGACGGCGGAGTGGTCGTCCATGTCGCGGGCGCTGTCGCGTCACCGGGGGTCGTCCGGCTCGCGGCGGGCTCGCGGGTCCTCGACGCGCTCACGGCCGCGGGTGGCGCGGCGCCCGACGCCGACCTCACGCTGCTCAACCTCGCCCGGGTCCTCGTCGACGGCGAGCAGGTGCTGGTCAGCCGCCCGGGCGAGGTGCCGGCCGCGGCGGCGGTCCCGGCAGGCATCCCCGACGCCGCAGCTCCGGGCACGCCGGTCGACCTCAACACGGCCGACGCGGCAGCACTCGACGCCCTTCCCGGCATCGGTCCGGTGCTCGCCCAGCGCATCGTCGAGCACCGGGCCGAGCGCCCGTTCGGCTCGGTCGACGAGCTCGCCGACGTCCGCGGCATCGGCCCGACCGCGCTCGAGCGCCTGCGCGATCTGGTGCGCGTGTGACCCGCCGTTCCCGCCGCCCACGCCCTGCCTCCTCCGGCGACTCGACTGCCGACGGCGGCAGAGTCGGGCACGGCTCGCTGTCGGCCCCCCGCAGCAGGGCGGTCGGACCCACGCACCGCGGGGCCCTGCTGTCAGCCGCCGAGGCCAGGGCGGTCAGGCGCACCGAGCACCCTGTCTCGCCGCCGGCCGCAGGCAGGAGAGCGGTGACGTCCTGCGTACGGTCGGACGTCCTCGCGGACCCGATGCCCGCGCCGGGCACGGCGCCGTCGTCGACGCTCGACCTCCGGCTGCTGGTCCCCGCCGTCGTCGCCTGGCTCGCCGCGTGCGTCGTCGTCCGGCTGTCGCCGGTGAGCGCCACCGCGTCCGCGCTCACGTGCCTCGGACTCGCCGGCGTCGGCCTCGCGGTCGCCCGTCACACGGCCGGGCGCAGGATGTCGCCCCGCTCGGCCGCCGGCGGGACCGGTGCGTGGCAGGTCGGCGACGTCAGGAGGCGGACCCCGACGGCTTCGTCCCGGACCGGGACCGGCCGCCGGCGGTCCCGGTCCGGTGCGTCGAGCACCGGGATCGGAGCCCGGCGGACCGGCCCGTACGGCGATCGCCTGCCCGCTGTGCTCGCGTCCGGCGGCCTCGCGCTCGTCGTCGCGGCGGCGGTCCTCGGTGACGGGGCCGCGCAGGTCACCGCGCGATCCCGCGGCCCGATGGCAGCGGTGGCGTCGGCCGAGGAGCCGTCGACCGTCACGGTGTCGGGGTCGGTCGCCGAGCGCGCGACGCTCCTCGCTCCCTCCTGGCCCGGCGCTCCGCCACGTGCGCGCGTCGTGCTCGAGGTCGACGCGGTCGAGCAGGGTCGACGGTCGCCCGCCGCCACGCCCGACCCGGCGTCCGACCCGGTGCCCGACCCGGTGTCAGACCCGGCATCCGACGGAGCGGCGCGGGGGGTCGGCGGCCAGCCCGTCGTGGTCCTCGGGCCCGCTGCGTGGACGGGCGTCGAGGTCGGGGCGAGAGTCGCCGTGACGGGACGCGCCGTCGCCGCGCCGCCGGGTGACCGGGCGACGGCGCTCCTCACGACGACGGACGTCCCTCGACCCCTCGCACCGCCACCTCCGTGGCTCGCCGCCGCGGGCTCGGTGCGCCAGGTGGTCGTCCGGCAGGCGGCGATGCTCCCCGGCGATGCGGCCGCCCTGCTGCCGGGCGTGACGGTCGGTGACACGAGCGGCGTCCCCGACGACCTGCGCGACGCCATGCGCGCCTCGGGCCTGGCCCACCTCACGGCCGTGTCAGGCGCGCACTTCGCGCTGCTGACGACGCTCGTCCTGGCCGGCGCTGCGACCGCGCGGCTCCCGCGGCTCCTGCGCGCCGGCGCGGTCGTCGCGGTCGGCGCGGGCCTGGTCCTCGTGGTGGGCCCGTCACCGAGCGTGCTGCGCGCCGCGGCAATGGGGCTCGTCGGGGCCGCGGCGCTCCTGGTGGGGCGACGGAGCCGCTCCCCGGCCGCGCTCGCGGCCGCGGTGGTCGTCCTGCTGCTCGTCGACCCGTGGCTCGCGACCGAGCTGGGGTTCGTCCTGTCGGTCGCGGCGACCGCGGGGCTCGTCCTGCTCGGCGTGCCGCTCGCCGAGCGATGGCGCGGAGCCCTGCCGCACACCGTCGCGACGGCCCTCGCCGCACCCGTCGCCGCGCAGGTCGTGTGCGCGCCCGTGCTCCTGGCGGCGTCGCCGACCGTCGCGCTCCTCGCGGTCCCGGCGAACCTCGTCGCAGCCCCGGCCGTCGCACCGGCCACGGTGCTCGGACTCGCGGGCGCTCTCGTGGGGTTGTGGTGGCCGGCGCTCGGTCACGTGCTCGCCCACCTCGCCGGCGCCGCATGCTGGTGGATCGGCGCCGTCGCCCGCACTGCCGCCGGCGTACCGGGCACCCAGGTCGCGTGGGCGCCGGGCCTGCTCGGCATGCTGCTCCTCGCGGCGGCGGGCACGGCCACCGCCCGCCTGCTCTGGCCAGGACGCCCCGCGCGACGGCGCACCGGGTGGGGGAGCGGGTGACCTTCTTCGCTACCCGCACGGCGGGCCGGAGCCCGACGGCCGGGGCCCGCACGGGGCGACTCTCGGGACCGGCACGACGAGACCGAAGCACGATGCGCCAGGCGGAGGGGGACGAAGGCGCGACGCTCCCGCCGGAGAGGCGGTGCTGTCGGTCGGGTCTGGCAGGCTGGGCCGGTGCCTCCCGCTCCCCGCCGCAGCTCCTCCCGCTCGTCCGCGCCGGCGGGTCTGTCGTGGGAGGACGTCGAGCCGGCACCGGTGGTGCTCGTCAGCGGCCCCGAGGACGTCCTGGCCGACCGCGCGGTCGACCGCCTGATCTCCCGGGCGCGGGCGACGGACCCCGGGCTCGAGGTCACCCGCCTCGACGCCGTGGACTACACGACCGGCACGCTCGGCGTCGTGACGAGCCCGTCGCTGTTCGCGGAGGACCGGCTGGTCGTCGTGGCCGGGCTGGAGCGGGCGGGCGACGAGCTGTTCGCCGACGTCACCGCGTACGTGGCGGCACCGGCGTCGGACGTCGTCGTGGTGCTCCGGCACGGCGGCGGTCAGCGCGGCAAGAAGCTCCTCGACACGCTGCGCGCGCAGAAGGTGCCGACCGTGACGTGCGACGCGATCAAGTCGGACGCCGACAAGTCGTCGTTCGTCACGGCCGAGCTGCGACGGGCCGGTCGACGTGCGGACGCGCAGGCCGTCCGTGCGCTGGTCGACGCCGTGGGCAGCGACCTGCGCGAGCTCGCGGCCGCGTGCGCGCAGCTCGTCGCCGACACGAGCGGTCTGATCGGCCCGGACGTCGTCGAGCGGTACTACGGCGGCCGGATCGAGGCGACGGGGTTCCGTGTCGCCGACGCGGCGCTCGCGGGCAACTCCGGGCAGGCCGTGGCGCTCCTGCGGCACGCGCTCGCGACCGGGGTGGACCCGGTGCCGATCGTCGCGGCGCTCGCGGCCAAGCTGCGCGTCCTGGCGAAGGTCGCGGCGGTGCGCGGTCGGGGGACGGCGGCGGTGCGTGAGCTCGGCCTGGCCCCGTGGCAGACGGACCGGGCGCTCGCCGACCTGCGACGCTGGACGCCCGAGGGGCTGGCGGTCGCCATCTCGTCGGTCGCGCAGGCTGACGCCGAGGTCAAGGGCGAGGGCCGCGACGCGCAGTTCGCGGTCGAGCGCGCGGTGCTCCGGATCGCCGCGGCGTCCGGCACCGCCTAGTCAGCGGCACGACGCACAGGGCAGGCTGGACCTCATGACGACCGGGCAGGAGGCGCGGCTGCGTGAGCTCGTGCTGCTCCGGCGCGTCCGGGACCGCATCGACCGCGACTACGCGCAGCCGCTGGACGTCGAGGCGCTCGCGCGCGGCGTCCACCTCTCGGCGGGTCACCTGAGCCGGGAGTTCCGCGCGGCGTACGGGGAGTCGCCGTACAGCTACCTCATGACGCGGCGCATCGAGCGCGCGATGACGTTGCTGCGCCGTGGCGACCTGTCGGTCACCGAGGTGTGCTTCGCGGTCGGCTGCCAGTCGCTCGGGACGTTCAGCACGCGGTTCTCCGAGCTCGTCGGGGTGTCGCCGAGCGTGTACCGGCGGATGTCCGCCGGCGAGGTCGCCGGGTTGCCGAGCTGCGTGGTCAAGCAGGTCACCCGACCGGTCAGGAATCGAGAAGTCTCCCGCACCGTCCGCTGAGTAGCGTGGCCGGCATGGACCTTCTCATCCACTCGACGTTCCTTCCGGCCGACGACCCCGACGCGTCGCTGGCCTTCTACCGTGACGCGCTGGGCTTCGAGATGAGGCTCGACGTGGGCTACGGCACCATGCGCTGGATCACGGTCGGCCCGGTCGGCCAGCCGCAGACCTCGATCGTCCTGCACCCGCCCGCCGTCGACCCCGGCCTCACGGAGGACGAGCGCCGCACGATCGCCGAGATGATGGCGAAGGGCAGCTACGCGAGCATCGTGCTGAGCACGCCCGACGTGGACGCGGTGTTCGAGCAGGTGCAGGCGACGGGCGCGGAGGTCGTGCAGGAGCCGACCGACCAGCCCTACGGCGTGCGGGACTGCGCGTTCCGCGACCCGGCCGGCAACCAGGTGCGAATCAACCAGGTCGCGTGAGGGCGCCGGTCCGGCGCGCCACGGTGCGCCGGACCGCCCCGCGCACGATGGTGTGCGGATCGCCCCGCGCACGAGGTGTGCGGGACCGCCCCGCGTACCCACGCCGCGCCACGCAAGGCCGCTCGCGCGCCGCAGGTGCCGACCCCTGGGCCCGGAGCGTCAGAGCAGGAGCGTGACGGCGCGCCCGAGCGAGTCGCCCTGCAGCAGGTCGAACCCCAGCTCGGTGCAGCGCTGCTTGCGCGCGGAGCTCGACACCCGCTCGGCGACGAGCATCGCCCCCTCGCCGCGGGCTGTGCTCGCGAGGCGGCCGTCGTCGGCCTCGAGGTCGCGGCAGTCGACCTTGACGTAGTCGGCGTACGGCAGCATCGCGACCTGGTCGGGGGTGGCGACGAAGTCGTCGAGCGCGATGCGGTAGCCGCCGGAGCGCAGACGCTGCAGACCGGCGAGGACGTCCTGGTCGGCGGCGACGGTCTCCACGACCTCGACGACGAGGCGCTCGGGCACCCGCGGCAGCGGCAGGTCGCTCACGAGGAACGACCGGGTGACGTTGACGAACGCCAGCGTGTCGCCGGGCGGTTCACCGTCGTGGAACAGCGCCGAGAGCACGGCCGTGGTCGCGCCGTCCTGCCGGTCGGCGCTCCACCGGTCGACCTGGGCGGGCCTGCCCAGGGACGAGCGGTAGAGGTACTCGTGGCCGTGCAGCCGGCCGTCGGTCGTCCAGATCGGCTGGCGTGCGACCGGCAGGTGCGAGGGTGCGCTCGGTGACAGAGCGGAAGTCGTCACGCCGGATGAGAGGCGGTCCCGGCGTAGTCATGACGCCACTGACACGACTTCGTGCCGCGACTCACGCTGCGCCTCGGTCTGGCGACGACAGGCGCCTTCCGGCAAAGGCGTGGCCGTGCCGACCGGTCAGTGGCTGACGGGCCGGGCGCCCGCGCGGTCGAGCACGCCGGCGCGCTCGAGCAGGTTGCCCTGGAACAGCGAGAAGCCCAGGTCGCGGGCGTGCCGCAGGGTGTCCGCGTTCTCGACGTACTCGGCGACGAGGAGCGCGCCGTAGGAGCGGGCGAGGTCGACGACCGGGTGACCCTCGACGTCGAGGTCGCGGACGTCGATCTTCACGAAGTCGGCGTGGGGGAGCAGGCGGCGCTGGTCGGCGCTCGAGACGAACCCCGGCACGGCGATGCGGAAACCCTCTTCCCGGAGCCTGCGCACACCGGCGAGGACGGCCGAGTCGACCGTGACCGTGTCGGTGATCTCGATGACCAGGCGGTCGGGGCGGCGCGGGACGGCGAGGTCGCCCGTCAGGTAGGCGCGGGGGCAGCGGACGAAGAGCAGGCGGCCGTGGGCCACGTGCTCGAGGTCGGCCCGGCCGAAGGTGGCGCCGAGGACGTGTGCGGTGGCCCGCTCGTGCTGGTACGTGCTCCACGAGTGGGCGGCATGGGTGTGCTGGTCGGGCGACCGGTACGAGAGCTGGTACGCGAAGGGGCGGCCGTGCGTCGAGAAGATGCCCTGGCGGGCGACGAGCACGGGCTCGCGACCCATCCGGCGCTCCCACTCGGAGCGCAGGGCGTCAGGGATCGCGTCCTCGACGGCTGCTGCGAGCCGAGCGATCCGCCCGTCGACGTCGTCCGGTGTCATGGCATCTATGACACCACAACTCCCGGACTGTGAACCGCCGGATCGCGGGTGGAATTCTGTCCGGTCCGTCGTCACCGCAGAGGAACGCGCGAGCGTGCGCAGAACTTCACCCGCTCTGCTGAATACAGGTGAACGGGAGACAGCACACCGTCCGGGCCGTCATCATTGCGGTGACCACTTCCGCGCGCTGCTTGACAGGAGTACCACCATGCGTCGTCGTCTCACGACCGTCCTCGCGATCGCCACCGTTGCCGTCTCCCTGGGTCTCGGTGCAGGTCCGGCGCTCGCCGAGGAGGGGACCATCACGCCCTTCTCCGGCGGTGCGACCGGCTGCTGCCGCCAGGCCGTCTGACCGTGGCCGGCCCGGGTGCCGTGCCAGGCGCCGCACCCGGGCGGCCCGCCGCTGACCCTTCTCGGTGCCCTCGGTGACCGACTCGACACGTCCGGGGCGCAAGAGGGTGATGCGCTCGGCCGTCGTCACACGTACGATGACTTCCCATGACCACCATTGCTGACCGGGTGCGCGAGGCCCGGCTCGCCGCAGGGCTCTCGCAGACGGCGCTCGCCGGGTCGGCTTTCTCGCCCAGCTACATCTCCCTCATCGAGGCCGGCCACCGCGAGCCCACCGACTCGGCGCTCGCCGTGCTCGCGTCCAGGCTCGGGACGACCCTCGAGTTCCTGCGCCACGGTGAGGACGGGCCCAACGAGGCCCGTACACGTCTCGAGATCGACTACGCGCGACTCGACCTGACGCAGGGCGACGCCGCCGGGGCGCTGCGCCGGCTCAAGGCCCTCGACCTGGAGGTCGTGACGCCGTCGATGCGCGTCCTGGCCCTCAGCGAGATGGCCCGCGCCCACGAGGCCGTCGGCGAGCTCGAGGAGTCCGTCGCGATCCTGGAGCCCCTCGTCGCGGACGCACGGGCGCGCCAGCACCACGTGGAGGCGGCCACCCTCACGACCGCCCTCGTCGCGTCCTACCTCGAGGCCGGCGACCTGCACCGCAGCGTCGAGGTCGGTGAGCGCGTGCTGGCCGACCTGGAGGACGCTGACCTGCTCGGCACCGACGAGCAGCTGCGCCTCGCGTCGACCGTCCTGTGGGCGTACGTCGAGCGCGGCGACCTGCTCTACTCGACGCACCGCGCCGCCGAGCTCATCGCCCTCGCCGAGTCGCAGGGCACGCCTCGCGGCCGCGGCAGCGTCTACTGGAACGCGGCCCTCGTCGCCGAGCAGCGCCGCGACTACGAGCTCGCGCAGCGCTACACGGAGCGCGCGCTCGCCCTGCTGTCCGAGGGCGAGCCCGACCGCGACCTGCCGCGTCTGCGGCTCAACTACGCGTGGCTCCTGCTGCGCTCCGAGCCCGCTCAGCCGCGCGAGGCGCTGGACCAGATCGAGCGGGCCGCGCCCGACCTCGCCGTCCTCGGCTCGGAGATCGAGCTCTCCCGCCTCGACGTCGAGCGCTCGCGCGCGCACCTGCTGCTCGGCGACCTCGCGTCGGCCGAGACGTTCGTGCGGGCCGCGCTCGACCGGCTCGGCGAGCCGCCGCGCATCGAGACGGCCATCGCGCAGCTCTCGCTCGGTGACGTGCAGTACGCCCGCGGCGACGTCGACGGTGCGGCGCAGGCGTACCGCTGGGCCGCCGACATGCTCGGCATGATGCAGGCGTCGCGGCAGTCCGCGGCCGCCTGGCGTGACCTCGGGGACCGCTTCCTGCGTCAGGGCGACGCCGCGGCGGCCGCCCAGGCGTTCGACCGCGCGCTGCGCGAAGCAGGCTTCCGGCCGTCCGTCCCGCTCAGCAGCTGGGAGACCTGGTCGCTGACCTGACGGAGCCGGAGACCAGTGAAGGCGTCACCCCGCAGGGGGGTGACGCCTTCACTGTTGTGCGGGAGCGGCGGCTCCCGGCGTGAGGACGGGCCTCAGAGCGCGGCGACAGCCTTCGCCAGCGCCGACTTCTTGTTGGCGGCCTGGTTGGCGTGGATGACGCCCTTCGAGACGGCCTTGTCGAGCTTGCGCGACGCGGCGACGAGCGCGGTCGACGCGGCGTCCTTGTCGCCACCGGCGACGGCCTCGCGGACACGACGCACGTGCGTCTTCAGCTCCGACTTGACCGCCTTGTTGCGCAGGCGGGCCTTCTCGTTCGTCTTGATGCGCTTGATCTGGGACTTGATGTTGGCCACGTTGTGAGAACTCTCTGGTGTGTTCGCCGAAGCGATCTGACAGGTCGTAGAGGGCGCGCACAGCTCCGGGACTGGGGCGTGGGGATACCCGCGGAGAGGAGCTGGGCTTGTGCCCGCCGACCCGGGCGGACACGCAATTCGCCATCTTACCAGCCGGTCGGGGCATCGTCAGCCGTGCTCATCAGCAGCCCACCTGCAGCCCACCTGCAGCCCACCTGCAGCCCACCAACCTCCCACGCGCGTCCCAGCAGCCGGCCGGGGCGTGCGGCTCAGCGCTGCCGTGGGCGGCGACCCGCAGCGACGTCCGCCATGGCGGCCGTCACCGACGCGAACAGGGCGCGGTCGACGGCCGCGCCCTCGCGGCGGACCGCCGAGCGCTCGAGCCGCAGCACCCGGTCGAGGCGCACCTCGCTGGGCCGCCGGCGCGGGTCCCACGCGCCGGTGCCGACGTCCATCCAGACCCGCCCCCACCGCGCCTCGTCGGCGGCGTCGCGGTCGTGGTCCTTGCTCGTCATGGGCAGGGCCAGCAGCGTCCGGCCGTCGCGGCCGACGACCAGCACGGGCCGGTCCTTGCCGCGCGACGCGTCGTCCTCGTACGGGACCCACGCCCACACGACCTCGCCGGGGTCCGGCTCACCGTCGGCGTGCGGCGCGTACTCGACGCGCGGGCCCGTCGTGGGGCCGGCGGGACGGGGTGCGGGCGCCGCCGCGGACCCGCGGGCGGGCCGGCGTCCCGACACGAGCGAACCGAGTCGGCGCAGCGTCGCGCCCAGGCGTCCGGCAGTCGTCACGAGAGCGACCGTAGCGCCCCCGACGTGGTCCGGCCCGGGCGTCCGGCGCGTAACGCACCGGTGACAACGGAGGTCTACTGTCGCGCCATGGCGGACCTCTTCGACGACTACCCGACGGGGCCGGCCTGGGACGAGATGATCGACCCGGAGACCGGTGGGTCCCGGGCGGCGTACCGGCACCTGCACGCGGCGCTGGCCCAGCTGTCGGCCGGCGAGCTGCGGGCCCGGGCGGACACGCTCGCCCGGTCGTACCTCGCGCAGGGCGTCACGTTCGACTTCGCCGGCGAGGAGCGGCCGTTCCCGCTCGACGTCGTGCCGCGCGTCGTCGCCGGGGCGGAGTGGGAGCACGTCGCGCCCGGTGTGGCGCAGCGCGTGCGGGCCCTCGAGGCGTTCCTCGGCGACGTGTACGGGTCGCAGCGGGCGATCGCCGACGGCGTCGTGCCGCGGTCGGTCGTCGTCTCCTCGGAGCACTTCCACCGGGCGGCCCGGGGCATCCAGCCGCCGAACGGCGTGCGGGTGCACGTGTCCGGGATCGACCTGGTGCGCGACGGGCAGGGCGACTGGCGGGTCCTCGAGGACAACGTGCGCGTGCCGAGCGGCGTCAGCTACGTGCTGTCGAACCGGCGGGCGATGGCGCAGACGTTCCCGGAGCTGTTCGCGGCGCTGCGCATCCGGCCGGTCGCGGACTACCCGCGGCGCCTGCTGGCCGCGCTCACGGCCGCGGCCCCGGCGGGCGTCGACGAGCCGACGGTGGTCGTCCTCACGCCCGGCGTCTACAACTCCGCGTACTTCGAGCACGCGCTGCTCGCGCGGACCATGGGCGTCGAGCTCGTCGAGGGGCGCGACCTGTTCTGCGCGTCGGGACGCGTGTGGATGCGCACGACGCAGGGGCGGCGGCGGGTCGACGTCATCTACCGGCGGGTCGACGACGAGTTCCTCGACCCGGTGGTGTTCCGCTCCGACTCGCTGCTGGGCAGCCCGGGCC
Organism: Cellulomonas biazotea; assembly: GCF_004306155.1. GTDB lineage: Bacteria > Actinomycetota > Actinomycetes > Actinomycetales > Cellulomonadaceae > Cellulomonas > Cellulomonas biazotea. The sequence continues at coordinate 7,189 of NZ_BIMR01000241.1, read as the reverse complement.
TCATGACGTGCGCGCGCAACGGCACGGTGACGCTCGCGAACGCGGTCGGCAACGGGGTCGCGGACGACAAGCTCGTCTACACCTACGTCCCGGACCTGATCCGCTACTACCTCGCGGAGGAGCCGATCCTGCCGAACGTCGACACCTGGCGGCTCGAGGACCCGGCAGCGCTCGAGGAGGTCCTCGACCGGCTCGACGAGCTCGTGGTCAAGCCCGTCGCGGGCTCGGGCGGCAAGGGGCTCGTCGTGGGACCCGCCGCCAGCCGCGCGGAGCTCGCGGAGCTGCGGACGCGGCTCGTCGAGGACCCTCGCGGCTGGATCGCGCAGCCGGTCGTGCAGCTCTCGACGGTGCCGACGCTCGTCGAGGACGGCTTGCGGCCGCGGCACACGGACCTGCGGCCGTTCGCGGTCAACGACGGCGACTCGGTGTGGGTGCTGCCCGGCGGGCTGACGCGGGTCGCGCTGCCCGAGGGGCAGCTCGTCGTGAACTCGTCGCAGGGAGGCGGGTCCAAGGACACGTGGGTGCTCGGTGGGGCGCTGCCGCGCCGCGCGCAGGGGGCCGCCCCCGGGCTGCCCCACCCGGTGCCCGTCGCGACCGCCGTCCCCATCGACGCGAACCCGAGCGACGTGCGGGTGCAGGTCATGCAGCAGCAGCAGGGTCGGGTCGTCGAGGGGGGTGCGCCGTGCTGAGCCGGATCGCCGAGTCGCTGTTCTGGATCGGGCGGTACGTCGAGCGGGCCGACGACACCGCGCGGCTGCTCGACGTCCACGTGCAGATCCTCCTGGAGGACCCGTGGGCCGAGGAGGACCTCGCGTGCCGGTCGCTGCTGTCCGTCATGGACCGGCCGGCGCCGCCGCCGCACGTCGAGGTCGGCCGCGACCACGTGCTCGACATGCTCGCCTACGACCGGTTCGCGCCGTCGTCGATCGCGGGGTCGCTCGTCGCGGCGCGCGAGAACGCCCGGCGCGCGCGGGAGATCATCTCGACCGAGCTGTGGGAGTGCCTCAACACGACCTGGAACCAGCTGCCCGCGCACATGCGGCCCGCCCGGCCGCACGACTACTTCACGTGGGTGCGGGAGCGTGCAGCCGTCGTCGCCGGGATCATGGACTCCGCGACGTCGCGCGACGAGACGTGGGCGTTCATGGTCCTCGGGCGGTCGATCGAGCGTGCGGACATGACGGCGCGGCTGCTGACGACGCGTGCGCTCGCGGGCTCCGCCGGTCCCGGCTGGACGACGCTGCTGCGCTCGTGCGGCGCGCACGAGGCGTTCCTGCGGACGTACCGCGGCACCGCCTCCGACGAGCGCGCGGCGGGCTTCCTGCTGCTCGACCGGCTGTTCCCGCGGTCGATCGTGTTCGCGCTCAACCAGGCGGAGGAGTGCCTCGCGGCGCTCGAGCCGGTGACCGACCGGGCGACCGTGGACGACGCCCGGCGGCACATCGGCTTCGTCCGGACCAACCTCGAGTACCGGCCGCTGACCGAGGTGCTCGACGCGCTGCCGAAGGAGATGGAGCAGGTCCAGCGGGCCTGCACCGCGGCGTCCGACGCGATCCGCGGGCGGTACTTCCCGTCCGCGTCGGCGACGACGTGGGTCGGCGAGGCGCTCTAGTGGAGGAGAAGTCGTGAGCAGGCTGCGGGTGGTGCACACCTCCACGTTCCGGTACTCGGGACCGGTGGCGGCGTCGTACAACGAGGCGCGGATGACACCGCTGTCGCAGGTGGGCCAGACGGTGCTGGAGTCGCGCGTGGACGTGCACCCGCACACGTGGTGGCACGAGTACCGCGACTACTGGGGGAGCGCGGTGACGGCGTTCGAGGTCCTCGCGCCGCACGAGTCGCTCGTCATCACGGCGGAGCACGTCGTCGAGGTCGCGGAGCGGGCGCCCGTGCGCGCCCCCGTGGGCTGGGACACGCTGCGCGGCGTCGAGCTGCGGGACCGGCTCGCGGAGTTCCTCGCCGACACCGCGACGACCGAGCCGCCGGACGAGGTCGTCGCTCTCGCGCGGGAGGTCGCGGACGGGCTCGAGCCCGCGCAGGCCGCCGAGGCGGTGTGCCGCGCGCTGCGCGACCGGGTCGACTACATCCCGGGCGTGACGACCGCGCACACCCCGGCGGTCGAGGCGTGGGCGGCGGGCGCGGGGGTGTGCCAGGACATCGCGCACCTCGCGGTCGGGGCGCTGCGCAGCATCGGCATCCCGGCGCGCTACGTGTCCGGCTACCTGCACCCGCGGGTCGACGGCCCCGTCGGGGAGACCGTGAGCGGCGAGTCGCACGCGTGGGTCGAGTGGTGGGTCGGCGAGTGGACGGCGTACGACCCGACGAACCGCGTCGCGGTGGGGGAGCACCACGTGGTGCTGGCGCGCGGCCGGTCGTACGACGACGTCCCGCCGCTGCGCGGGATCTACGCCGGTGCGGGCACGCAGGAGCTCGACGTCGAGGTGCGGATCACGCGCGAGGCCTGACCGGCCCGGCTCACGGGGTCAGGGGGCGGGCGAGCGCGTCGTCGAGCGCGGCCCGGTCGCCCTCGACGGCGAACCCGGTGTCGTCGGGCGTGCGCCGGCCCCACACGAGCAGGGCCAGGTCCCGCGCCGGTGCGCGGACAGTCACGGCGGGAGGGCGGGCGTCGGCGGCGCGGCCCCCACCGAGAAGGGCGTCCCGCGCGCGGCGGCCCCCGAGCGACCACGTGCGGTCGGCGTCGGTCGCGACGAGCGCCACCGGGGCCGGCAGGGGCGCCATCCGGCCCATCGCCTCCTGCCGCGGCTGCATGACGGTGACGACCTCGTCGACGGTGTCGGCCCAGACGGCGGGGTCGACGTCGAGCGGCAGGCCGCCGGCGGTGCGCAGGTCCCACAGGTGCACGAGCGTCTCGTGGAGCTGGCGGCGGTGCCAGAACGACGCGGGGCCGGGACCGAGCAGCGTGCTGGCGGGTGCGTCGGGCCCGAGGGCGACGAGGGTGTCGTACAGCTCCGCGGCGCACGTGCCGTAGAGGTCGACGAGGTCGAACGGCCCGCGGCCCAGCGGCACCTCCCGGCCGCGCCGGGCCTGCGCCGCGGCCCAGTGGTGGACGCGGGCCAGGTGGACCACGAGGTCACGGACGCGCCAGCGGCCGCACCACGGCACGGGCACGCCCGGGTCGACCGTCGGGACCGTCGCGAGGAAGTCGTCCTGCAGCCCGCGCAGGAGGCGCAGGTGGTCGGGCGAGGCGGCGAGGTCCGTCGTCATGGGACCATGGTGGGGTCGTCCGCCCACGCGCCGCGAGGCCGTGGACCGACATCGACCGTCCGTCCGGCGCCACACCGCGCCCCACCACGAACCCGGGAGCAGTCCGCGCGTGTCCCCGATCCCGAGCACCGCCGCCGCGTCGCGCATCCGTCCGGCGGCCACCGCTCCCGAGCTGCTGCGCAACTTCTGCATCATCGCGCACATCGACCACGGCAAGTCGACGCTGGCCGACCGGATGCTGCAGCTCACGGGCGTCGTCGACGCGCGAGCCATGCGGGCGCAGTACCTGGACCGCATGGACATCGAGCGCGAGCGCGGCATCACGATCAAGTCGCAGGCGGTGCGCATGCCGTGGGGCGTGGGCGAGCAGGCGTACGCGCTCAACATGATCGACACGCCTGGCCACGTGGACTTCACGTACGAGGTGTCGCGGTCGCTCGCGGCGTGCGAGGGTGCGGTCCTGCTGGTCGACGCGGCGCAGGGCATCGAGGCGCAGACGCTGGCCAACCTGTACCTGGCGCTCGAGAACGACCTGCAGATCATCCCGGTGCTCAACAAGATCGACCTGCCCGCGGCGCAGCCGGAGAAGTACGCGGAGGAGCTCGCGGGCCTCATCGGGGGCGACCCCGCGGACTGCCTGCGCGTGTCGGGCAAGACCGGTGAGGGCGTCGAGGCGCTGCTGGACCGGATCGTCGAGTTGGTGCCCGCCCCGGTGGGGAACGCCGACGCGCCCGCCCGCGCGATGATCTTCGACTCCGTGTACGACACGTACCGCGGCGTCGTCACCTACGTCCGGGTCGTCGACGGCAACCTCAACCCGCGCGAGCGCATCGCGATGATGTCGACCAAGGCCACGCACGAGCTGCTCGAGATCGGCGTCATCTCGCCCGAGCCCGTCCCGACGAAGGGGCTGGGTGTCGGCGAGGTCGGCTACCTCATCACGGGCGTGAAGGACGTGCGCCAGTCGAAGGTCGGCGACACGGTGACGAACTCGGCCAAGCCTGCCGCGGAGGCGCTGGGCGGGTACTCCGACCCGAAGCCGATGGTCTTCTCCGGCCTGTACCCGATCGACGGGTCCGACTACCCGGCGCTGCGCGACGCGCTCGACAAGCTCAAGCTCAACGACGCGGCGCTCAACTACGAGCCCGAGACGTCGGTCGCGCTGGGCTTCGGGTTCCGCGTCGGGTTCCTCGGCCTGCTGCACCTCGAGATCATCCGTGAGCGGCTCGAGCGCGAGTTCGACCTCGACCTCATCTCGACGGCCCCGAACGTCGTCTACGACGTCGACCTCGAGGACCGCACGACGGTCCGCGTGACGAACCCCAGCGAGTTCCCCGGCGGCAAGATCGGCGCCGTGCACGAGCCGGTCGTCAAGGCCACGATCCTGGCGCCGAGCGAGTTCATCGGCGCGATCATGGAGCTGTGCCAGGGCAAGCGCGGCGACCTGCAGGGCATGGACTACCTGTCCGAGGACCGCGTGGAGATGCGCTACGTCCTGCCGATGGCGGAGATCGTCTTCGACTTCTTCGACCAGCTGAAGTCCCGCACGCGCGGGTACGCGAGCCTCGACTACGAGCCCATCGGCGACCAGGTCGCGGACCTCGTCAAGGTCGACATCCTGCTGCAGGGCGAGACGGTCGACGCGTTCAGCGCGATCGTGCACAAGGACAAGGCGTACGCGTACGGCGTCATGATGACGGGCAAGCTCAAGGACCTCATCCCTCGACAGCAGTTCGAGGTGCCGATCCAGGCGGCCATCGGCTCGCGGATCATCGCGCGCGAGACGATCCGCGCGATCCGCAAGGACGTCCTCGCCAAGTGCTACGGCGGCGACATCACCCGCAAGCGCAAGCTCCTCGAGAAGCAGAAGGAGGGCAAGAAGCGCATGAAGACGATCGGCCGGGTCGACGTGCCGCAGGAGGCCTTCATCGCCGCGCTCTCGTCGGACGCGGCCGCCCCCAAGGACGCCAAGGACGCGAAGAAGAAGTGACCGCCGCCGCGCTGCGCCGCCGGTTCGCCGACCTGCACGCGGGCCCGGGGACGTTCCTGCTGCCGAACCCGTGGGACGTGGGCTCGGCGCGGCTGCTCGTGCACGCCGGCTTCCCGGCGCTCGCGACGACGAGCGCGGGCCTGGCGTGGTCGCTCGGCAAGGAGGACCAGCAGGTCACCCGGGACGAGCTGCTCGCGCACGTGCGGGCGGTCGTCGCCGCGGTCGACGTGCCGGTCCAGGTCGACGCGGAGCACGGCTTCGGCGACGACGCGGCGGGTGTCGGGGCGACGGTCCAGCTGCTGCACGACGCGGGCGCCGCGGGCTGCTCGATCGAGGACTACGACCCCGTGCGCGCCGCGGTGCTGCCCCTCGACGTCGCCGTCGAGCGGGTCGCCGCCGCGGCCGACGCCGCCCACCGGCCCGAGGATCCGCTCGTCCTGACGGCGCGCTGCGAGAACCACCTCTACGGCGTCGACGACCTGGACGACACCATCCGACGCCTGCGGGCGTACGTCGCGGCGGGCGCCGACTGCGTGTACGCGCCCGGCCTGCGCACGGTCGAGCAGGTCCGGACCGTCGTCGACGCCGTCGACGTGCCGGTCAACGTCCTGGCCTGGCCCGACGGGCCCACCGTCGACGAGCTCGCCGAGGCGGGCGCCCGGCGCGTCTCGGTCGGCGGGGCGTTCGCGTCCGCCGCCTACGGCGCGCTCATGTCCGCCGCCCGGGAGCTGCGCGAGCACGGCACGACGACGTTTCGGCGCGGCGGCCTGACGCCGGCCGACCGCGCGGCGCTGGGCTGACATGGCCCCCGCCCTGCCCGACGGCCAGCCGGCCCCCGACGACGGCGCGCTGCCCCCGACCGTGGTCGACGGCAGCGCCGGTCGTGCCTTCGGCGTCTACCTGCACGTGCCGTTCTGCACCGTCCGGTGCGGGTACTGCGACTTCAACACCTACACCGCGACCGAGCTCGGCGGCGGTGCGAGCCAGTCGTCGTACGCCACGACCGCGCTCGCGGAGGTCGCGCTCGCCGGGCGGGTCCTGCGCGACGCCGGGCTGCCCGCGCGTCCCGTCTCGACCGTGTTCGTCGGCGGCGGCACCCCCACGGTCCTGCCCGTCGGCGACCTGGTCCGGATGCTCGGCGGCATCCGGGACACCTGGGGGCTGACCGACGACGTCGAGGTGACGACCGAGGCGAACCCCGACTCCGTCACACCGTCGTCCCTCGCGGCGCTCGCGGCGGGGGGCTTCACGCGCGTCTCGTTCGGCATGCAGTCGGCCGTGCCGCACGTGCTCGCGACGCTCGAGCGCACGCACGACCCTCGCCGGATCCCCGACGTCGTGCGGTGGGCGCGTGACGCCGGCCTGCAGGTGTCGCTCGACCTCATCTACGGCACGCCCGGGGAGTCCCTCGACGACTGGCGGACCAGCGTCGAGGCGGCGCTCGCGACGGGCGTCGACCACGTGTCGGCGTACGCGCTCGTCGTCGAGGACGGGACCCGGATGGCGGTCCAGGTGCGCCGCGGCGAGCTCACGCTGCCCGACGGCGACGACCAGGCCGAGAAGTACGAGCTCGCCGACGACCTGCTCGTCGAGGCGGGACTCGGCTGGTACGAGGTGAGCAACTGGGCGCGCACGCCCGCCGACGCGTGCCGGCACAACCTCGCGTACTGGCGCGGCGACGACTGGTGGGGGATCGGTCCGGGCGCGCACAGCCACGTCGGGGGCGTGCGCTGGTGGAACGTCAAGCACCCCCGCGCCTACGCGGACCGGCTCGACCGCGGCCTGAGCCCGGCCGCGGGGCGGGAGACGGTCGACGGGGACGCCGCCGCGCTCGAGCGGCTGATGCTGGGCGTGCGCCTGGCCGACGGCCTGCCGCTCGCCGACCTGTCGGCGCCCGCACGCCGGGCGGTCGCGGGGCTGGTCGCGGACGGGCTGCTCGACGGGCGTGCCGCCGTGGCACGCCCGGTCCGCACG
>NZ_BIMR01000240.1 GCF_004306155.1 Cellulomonas biazotea | reverse complement strand
CCGCTCGGCACCGCGCCGGGCGTCGCACCGGGCACCGCGCCCGGCCACGCCCCGGTCCCCGCCCGGGTGAGCGCCCCGCCGCAGCCGGCGCCGCACCCCGTGCGGCTCGTCGTCGTCGGGTCCTCCACGGGCGGCCCCGAGGCGCTGTCCCGCCTGGTGCGCGGGTTCGTCGAGCCCCCGCCCGTGCCCGTCCTCGTCGTCCAGCACATGCCGCCCGTCTTCACGCGGCAGCTCGCGGCCCGTCTCGACCGGCTCGGGCCGGCGACGGTCGTCGAGGCCGGCGACGACGAGCCGCTGCTGCCCGGGCACGTCTACATCGCGCCCGGCGACCGCCACCTGGTCGTCGACGCGCGCACCGGCATGCTGCGCACCGCGCTGAGCGACGCGCCGCCCATCAACTTCTGCCGTCCCGCCGCGGACGTCCTGTTCCGGTCCGCCGTGCGGGCCGTGCGCGGCGAGATCCTCGCCGTCGTCCTCACCGGGATGGGCGCCGACGGCCGCGGTGGCTGTGCGGAGGTCGTCGACGCCGGCGGCACCGTGGTCGTGCAGGACCAGGCGTCGAGCGTCGTGTGGGGCATGCCCGGGGCGGTGGCGGCCGCCGGGCTCGCGCACCGCGTCGTCCCCCTCGACGACATCCCCGGCGTCCTGCACGACATCCTCGTCCCCCGTCCCGCCCAGCCCACCGGAGCACCCCGATGAGCCTCGCCCCCGACGTGTTCACCTACGTCGCCGACCTCGTCCAGCGACGCGCGGGCATCCAGCTCGACACCGGGAAGGAGTACCTGGTCGAGTCGCGCCTCCTGCCGCTCGCGCAGGAGGCCGGCCACGCGCGGGTCGACACGTACGTGCGCGGCATCCGCGGCATCGAGCGGCCCGCCGACGTGCAGGCCGTCGTCGAGGCGCTCACGACCAACGAGACGTCCTTCTTCCGCGACGGCTCGCCGTTCACGGCGCTCGCCGACGACATCGTGCCCGCGCTGCGGTCCCGCCCCGGCGGCCTGCCGCGGATGCGCGTGTGGTCGGCGGCCTGCTCGACCGGGCAGGAGCCGTACTCGATCGCGATGACGCTCGCCGACGCCGTCGGGCCCGAGACGTCCGTCGAGATCGTCGCGACCGACCTCAACCAGGCCGTCCTCGACCGCGCCGCGCAGGGCGTGTACTCGCGGCTCGAGACCAACCGCGGGCTGCCGTCGGCGATGCTCGTGCGCCACTTCGAGGCCGACGGCACGAGCTGGCGGGTCCGCGAGGACCTGCGCCGGCAGGTCACGTTCCTGCGGCACAACCTGCTCGAGTCCCCGCCGTTCGGCGGCGGGTTCGACGTCGTGTTCCTGCGCAACGTCCTCATCTACTTCGACCTGCCGGTCAAGCAGGCCGTCCTGGACCGCGTCCTGACGGCCATGCGGCCCGGCGGCTACCTCGTGCTCGGCGCCGCGGAGACGACCATCGGCCTCGACGACGGCTGGGAGCGGGTGCCCGTCGCGCGCGGCGCGGTCTACCGCGCGCTCACCGGCGCCGCCGGGACGACGTCCCCGGTCCGGCCGTTCCTGCCGACGCCGGCCCGCGCCCCGCTCGTGCCGACGCCGACCGTCCCGTCGCCGTTCACGACGACGGGCACCGTGCCGGCGGTCGTCCCCTCCGCCGCGCACGCCGCGTTCCTGCCCACCGCCCGCCCCTCCCACCTGTCCGCACCCGTCCGAGGAGAGAGCCGATGAGAGCACTCGTGGTCGACGACTCACGGACGATGCGCCGCATCGTCGCCAAGATCCTGGAGGGCCTCGGGTACGAGACCTCCCAGGCCGAGAACGGTCAGGAGGCACTCGACGCGCTGCAGCAGGGCGACGCGGTGGACCTCGTGACCGTCGACTGGAACATGCCCGTGATGGACGGCCTCGAGCTCGTCGGGCACGTCCGCAAGAACCGCGACCTGCGGTCCGTGACGCTCATGATGGTCACGACCGAGGCCGAGCAGTCCCAGATCGTGCGCGCCCTCGCGGCAGGCGCCCACGAGTACCTGATCAAGCCGTTCACCGCCGAGGAGCTCCGGGCCAAGCTCGACCTGCTCGGCCTCGTCCCGCTGGAGGAGACCGCATGAGCACCGACGTCGCGACCGACCAGGTCCTGCTCATCGCCCGAGACGTGTTCTCGTCGATGATCGACGGCGAGGAGGGGCACCTCAACGCCTGGGACGGACCGACGCCCGACGTCGAGGCCCCCGTCCACGCCTGGGTCGACCTGTTCGGCGAGCTGAGCGGCCGTGCGGTCCTCACGACCGCCACCGTCACCGCGCACGACCTCGCCCGCGCCCTGCTGGGCCTCGGCGAGGACGAGGAGGTCTCGCACGACGACCTCGTCGACGCGTTCGGCGAGCTCGCCAACGTCGTCGGCGGCAACATCAAGGCCCTCATGCCCGACGCCGCCAAGCTCGGCCTGCCGGCCGTGGCGGACACCGTGCCCGTCCTCGAGGGGGCCCTGCGCGTGCAGGAGCTCGCCCTGTCGTGGCGGGGCCGGGCGATCGTCGTCGAGCTGTGGGTCCTGCTCCCGGGGGCCGGAGGATGAGCACCGCCGCGCACCCCGCACCCTGCACCACCCCTGCCGTCCCGGGAACCACCGCCCGGCGCGGCCCCCTCGGAAGGAGCCGTTCATGATCCGCGTCCTCGTCGTGGACGACAGCCGCGTCATGCGCCAGATCGTCATCCGCACGCTGCGTCAGGCCGGGTACGACTGGGACGTGCGCGAGGCGTCGGACGGCGCCGAGGCCCTCGCGGCGGTCCGCGCCGACGAGCCCGACGTCGTCCTGTCCGACTGGAACATGCCCAACGTGTCCGGGATCGAGCTGCTGGAGAACCTGCGCGCCGAGGGCTTCGAGACGCCCTTCGGCTTCGTGACGTCGGAGGGGTCGCCCGAGATGCGGGCCACCGCCGACGCCGCGGGTGCGCTGTTCCTCATCGCGAAGCCCTTCACGGCGGACGCGTTCCGCGAGGTGATCGAGCCGGTGCTCGCATGAGCGCGCTGACCCCCCTCGCCGCCGCGCTCGACGTGCGCGACCTGCTGGAGAGCCTCGTCGGCCGCGAGGTCGAGGTCCTCACGGGTGCCGGGATGCAGGACCCCGCCAAGGGCGACGGGTGCCTCGTCGGGGTGTACCTCGACGACCAGCACGCCGTCGCGGCGATCGTGCTGTTCGACGTGGCGCTCGCCGCGTACGTCGGTGCCGCGCTGGGCCTGGTCCCGGTGCGGATGGCGCAGCAGGCCGTCGACCACGGCGGGCTGCCCGCGGGCCTGCTCGAGAACGCGAGCGAGGTGCTCAACGTCATGGGGTCGCTGTTCAACGCGGAGGGCGCGCCGCACGTGCGGCTCGACACCGTGTACGAGCCGGGCCACCCGCTGCCGGCCGACGTCGCGAAGTGGGTGCCGGCGTTCGTGCGGCGGTGCGACCTCGACGTCGACGTCGCCGGGTACGGCAAGGGCGGCTTCTCGCTGCTCGTGATCTGACCGGTCGACGGGCGCGGCCCGTGCCGCGCCCGTGCGGGCTCGCCTAGGCGGTCGTCCCGTGCGCGGGCCCCGTGCCGTCCGTCGGTGCGGGGCCCGACGTCGTCGCGCCCGCGGTGCCGGCGCCCGTGGCTCCCGCCGTCGTCGTCGTGGCGGTGCCCGCCGTGCCCGCAGTGCCCGCCGTGCCGGTGGACGCGGCCGCGGGTGCGCTCGCGGGTGCCCCGCGGCCCCGGGCCCAGGCCGTCGCACCGAGCCCGATGACGACGCCGGTCGCGCAGACGATCGCGGGCGTCCACGTGGCCGCCCCCGTCCACGCCAGCACGGCCGTCACGCCCAGCGCGGACAGCCAGACGGCGGTCCCGACCAGCAGCACGCGCCGCAGGTCGACCGCGACAGGCGCCGGCGGGGTGCGCTCGGGGTGCAGGAGCTGGTCGAGGAGGGACGGCACGACGACGAGCCTACGACCGGCCCACGACGCCGACGACCACGTCGACCGCGTCGGCCATCTGCGCGAAGACGCGCGCGTACAGCGCGTCGGAGCCGCCGATCGGGTCGGTGACGTCGTCGTCCTCGGGGGTCGCGTCGAACCGTCCGCGCTGTGCCGCGGCCAGCGGCACGAGGGCCACCAGCCGCTCGGCGGGTGTGGCACCGGCGGCTGCCAGCCGCTCCGGGTCGACGAGCGGGGCGAGCCGCGCGAGCTCGAGCAGCGTGAAGGTGCGCCGCACGGCGGCGGGCACGAGCTCGACGAGCGCCGACCGGTGCGCGCGGGTCAGCGCGAGGACGACGTCGGCGTCCCGGACGGTCGCGGCGTCGACCTGGCGCGCGTCGAACGCGTCGGCGTCGAGCCCGCGCCCGGCGACGAGCGCCGCCATCTGAGGACTCATCGGCGCCCCGACGACCGCCCGCGTGCCGGCCGAGCCGACCTCGACGCCGCCCGGCGCGAGCGCACCGTCCTGCCCCCGGTACATGCCGCCCAGGCCGGCGGCGAGCAGCCGCTCGACGGCGGGGGAGCGGCAGATGTTGCCGGTGCAGACCGTGAGGACGCGCACACGCGCGGGCGCGTCGGCAGAGGTGTCGGAGGGCTCCGGGACGGGGGTCACGGCCACCATCATGCAGGTCGCGGGCCCGCCGCCGGACGCCGCGCCCGCGCGCCGCGGCACCCGTCCGCGGGACGTCGTGTGACGGTTGTGTTGCGCCACGCCGGAAGGCCCCTCGGCGGCCGCGACCGTTCTCCTACGATGCGCGCATGGCTTCCCCCAGCGCCCCCTCCGCGCAGGCCGAGCGACCTGCCCCACCGCGCAACGCGATCGACCGCTACTTCAAGATCACGGAGCGCGGCTCGACCGTTGGCACCGAGATCCGCGGCGGCCTCGTCACGTTCTTCACGATGAGCTACATCATCGTGCTCAACCCCCTCATCATCGGCACCGTCCAGTCCGACGGCGGCAACGGCGCGTTCCTCGGCGGCGGTGACGCCCCGAACCTCGCGGCCGTCGCGGCGACCACCGCGCTCGTCGCGGGCGTCATGTCGATCCTCATGGGCGCGGTGGCGAACTTCCCGCTCGCCGTCGCCGCCGGCCTCGGCCTGAACGCGGTCGTCACGTACTCCATCGCGTTCCTGCCCGGCATGACGTGGCCGGACGCGATGGGCATCGTCGTCCTCGAGGGCCTCATCATCCTGGTGCTCGTCCTCACCGGCTTCCGCGAGGCGGTCTTCAAGGCCGTCCCGATCGAGCTGAAGACGGCCATCAGCGTCGGCATCGGCCTGTTCATCGCGTTCATCGGCCTCGTGGACGCGGGCTTCGTGCGCATCCCGGCGAGCCTCGCGACGCCCGTCGAGCTCGGCATCGCCGGGTCCCTCGGCTCGTGGCCGCTGCTCGTGTTCACGGTGGGCCTGCTCACCGCGATCGTCCTCATGGTCCGCAAGGTCAAGGGCGCGATCCTCATCGCGATCGCGACCGCCACGGTCCTCGCGATCATCGTGGAGGCGGTCACCAAGGTCGGCGCCTCGACCCCGGACGGGTCCAACCCGACGGGCTGGAAGCTCAACGTCCCCGCCATCCCCGACCAGATCGTCGCGACCCCCGACTTCTCGCTCGTCGGCCAGTTCTCGCTGTTCGGCTCGATCGAGAAGATCGGCGTCGTCGCCGTCGTCCTGCTGGTGTTCTCCCTGCTGCTCGCGGACTTCTTCGACACGATGGGCACGATGGTCGCCATCGGTGGCGAGGCCGGCCTGCTCGACAAGGACGGCAACCCGCCGCGCACCAAGCAGATCCTCATCGTCGACTCGCTCGCCGCGGCCGCCGGTGGTGCCGGCTCGGTCTCGTCGAACACGTCGTACATCGAGTCCGCCGCGGGCGTCGGTGACGGTGCGCGCACGGGTCTGGCCGCGATCACGACCGGTGTCGGCTTCCTGCTCGCGACGTTCCTCGCGCCGCTCGTCGACGTCATCCCGTTCGAGGCCGCGACCCCGGCGCTCGTGGTCGTCGGCTTCCTCATGGTCATGCAGGTCAGCGGCATCGACTGGAAGAACTGGGAGGTCGCCATCCCGGCGTTCCTCACGATCATCCTCATGCCGTTCGCCTACTCGATCACCGTCGGCATGGGCGCGGGCGTCATCTCGTTCGTCGTCATCAAGCTCGCGGTCGGCAAGGCGAAGCTCGTGCACCCGCTCATGTGGGGCGCCGCGGTGCTGTTCGTCGCGTACTTCCTGCTGGGCCCGATCAAGACGGCCCTCGGGATCTGATCAGACCGGCTCGACCCGCGCGACGGCCGGGTCCTCCTGCGGGAGGACCCGGCCGTCGCG
>NZ_BIMR01000239.1 GCF_004306155.1 Cellulomonas biazotea | reverse complement strand
CGCGCGAGCCGTTGTCGACGACGACCACGGACATCGTCACGTCGTCGAGCCGCTGGGCCCGCAGCCCGTCGAGGCACGCGCGCACCAGGTGGGCGGCGTCGTAGGTCACGGTGACGACGGTGACGTCCGGGCCGTCGACGTCCGGGTCCGGCGCGGCCGGACCGGTGCCTGCGCTCACGACCGCTCCGTCCGGTACGCGGCCAGCGTCGCCGCGGCGCACGCGTCCCAGGTGAACCGTCCGGCCCACGTCCGCCGCGCGGCGTCCGCCGCGGTCGTGCGGTCGAGCCCGGCCAGGCGGACGAGCCCGCCGGCGAGGGCGTCGACGTCGTCCGGGGCGGCGAAGACCGAGTCGGGCGCGGCCACCTCGTGCAGGACGGGCAGGTCGGAGGCGAGCACGGGGACGCCGGTCGCCGCGGCCTCGACGACCGGCAGCCCGAAGCCCTCGTCGAGGGACGGCAGGACGAGCCCGCGCGCGCCGCCGACGAGCCGGTGCAGGTCCTCGTCCGTGAGCCAGCCCGTGAGGTGGACGTCCGGCCCGACCCCCTCCGGCGTCGCGCGTCCGGCCGGGCCGGCGAGCACGAGAGCGGGCACGGACGGGTCCGCGAGCCGCGCCTGCCGGTGCGCCGCGAGGAGCCGGCCCAGGTTCTTGCGCGGGTCGAGCGAGCCGACGAAGACGAGGTACTCGGCGGGCAGGTCCCGCTCCTGGAGCCACGCCGGCGTCGCGGGCGACGCGTCGAACCAGGCGGCGTCGACCCCGAGCGGCGTCGGCACGACGGCGTCGGCGGGCAGGTCGTAGCGGGCGCGCACGGCCTCCGCGACGGTCTGCGACGGCGTGAGGACCGTCGCCCCGCGGGCCACCGCACGGGCGACGAGCCTCTCGTAGGCGAGCGTGGCCGCGTCGACGGTCTCGGGGTGCTCGACGTACGTGAGGTCGTGCACCGTCACGACCTCGCGGGCACGCCGCGTCGGCGGGGAGACGAAGTTCGTGCCGTGGAAGACGTCGGTCGGGCCCACCAGCGTCTCGACGACGGGCAGGTCGCCCCGCGTCCACAGCTCGCGCACGAGCCGCGCGGGCACGCGCCGTCCCACGGGGCGGACCCCGGCGGGCAGGTCGCTCAGCCCGGCGCCGCGCCACGTCCACGTGGACGCCCGCAGGTCGAGCCCGTCGGGCCCGCTGCGCCGGGCCAGCGCCGCGAGCAGCTGCTCGACGTACCGCCCGATGCCGGTCCGTCGGCCGAGAAGAGGCGTAGCGTCGAGCGTGATGCGCACCGCGCGATGCTCTCACGGATGGCGCAGCGCACGACGGTGGCGACCGCGCCCGCTTGTGCTCCCGGCCGCCCACGCCTCATCCTGTTCGCGCGGGTCTGGGGGTCCCGCCCCGCGCGAGTCCATCGGGCGGCCACCTCCACCCTGGGAAGGCGGACATGCCAACGTACGACGCCGACTTCGACGCCGAGTCGGACAACAACTCCCACAGCCTGATGGTGCGTCTCGTCGGACCCGACAAGCGGGTGCTCGACGTGGGCTGCGCGACCGGCTACCTCGGCGAGGCGCTGATCGCGCGCGGCTGCCGGGTCAGCGGGGTCGAGATCGACGCCGAGGCCGCGGGCCGCGCGGCGAAGCTGTTCGACGAGGTGCTCGTCGCGGACCTGGTCGACGTCGACCTGGTCGCCCACTTCGGGGCCGGGTCGTTCGACGTCGTGGTCCTCGGTGACGTGCTCGAGCACATGGTCGACCCCGACCGGCTGCTGCGGCACGTGGTGGGCCTGCTCGCGCCGGGCGGCTCAGTGGTCATCTCGACGCCGAACGTCACGCACGGCAGCCTGCGCCTCGCGCTGCTGCAGGGCCGCTGGCGCTACACCGACCTCGGCCTGCTCGACCGGACCCACGTGCGGTTCTTCGACAGGCGCGGGCTGCTCGCGCTCATCGAGGGCGCCGGCCTCGTCGCGACCGACGTGCGTCCCACGACGGCGGACCCGCTGGGCGTCGAGGTGGACGTCGACTGGCCCGCCCTGCCGCCGGGCGTGATCGACTGGGTGCGCGAGCAGCCGGACGGGCAGACCTACCAGTTCGTCGTGCGGGCGGTGCGTGCCGACGCCGACGGCGACC
Organism: Cellulomonas biazotea; assembly: GCF_004306155.1. GTDB lineage: Bacteria > Actinomycetota > Actinomycetes > Actinomycetales > Cellulomonadaceae > Cellulomonas > Cellulomonas biazotea. Next base: position 33,193 of record NZ_BIMR01000239.1, on the reverse strand, counting down.
TGCAGACCATGCGCACGCGGCTGGAGGAGCTCGAGGGCGAGCTCCGGGAGGCCCGGGAGCAGTCCGCGCAGGCGCAGGCGCGTGCGGAGCGTGCCGCGCGGGACCTCGAGGCCGCGCAGCACCGGGCGGGCGACGCCGAGCAGCAGCTGCACGCCGTGCAGTCCACGGTGACGTGGCGCACGCTCGCCGCGCCGCGCCGCGTGTACGGGCTGATGAAGGGTGGGCGGCGGCGATAGGTCCCGATCGTCCCGTCATCGGGACCGGGCGAGTCACCTACTATCGACCCATGCCCCATCCTCCGACCGTCGTCGTGCGCGCGTGCGCCCGGCGTGGTGACGCAGGCCAGGAAGAGGTCGTGACCACCGCATGATCGCCGACCTCACCAACGTCCGCACGCGCGAGCTGCTCGCCAACCTCACCTTGCGCGAGGTGAAGGGCCGGTACAAGCGCACCGCGCTCGGCAACCTCTGGTCGCTCATCAACCCCATCGCGACGATGCTCATCTACACCGTCGTCTTCGGGTACTTCATGCGCGTCGAGATCGAGCCGTCGCGGACCGGCCTGCACGTCTTCGCGCTGTGGCTCATGTGCGCGCTCGTGCCGTGGAGCTTCTTCGCGGCGTCGCTGCAGACGGGTCTCGGCTCGATCGTCGCGAACTCGAACCTCGTGAAGAAGGTGTTCTTCCCCCGCGAGGTGCTGGTCGCGTCGTCGGTGTTCGCGCTCGACGTCACGACCGCGATCGAGCTCGGCGTCCTCATGGTCGCGCTCATGCTGTTCGGGCAGATGGTGCTCCCGTGGCTGCCGATGGTGCTCGTGCTGCTGGCGCTGCTCACGGCCATGGCGCTCGGCTTCGCGCTCATGCTCGCGGTCGCGAACGTGTACTTCCGCGACACCGAGCACTTCGTCGCGATCCTGCTGCAGATCTGGATGTACGCGACGCCGATCATCTACCCGTTCTCGTACGTGGTCCGCGCGCAGGAGTCGCTCAACGCGTGGCTCGCGCAGTGGGACCTGTCGTTCCCCCTCACGACGCTGTGGGAGCTCAACCCGATGCTGCACTTCACGCAGGCGTTCCGCTCCGTGCTCTACGAGGAGACCATGCCGTCGACCGTCGACATGCTCTGGTGCGGCGGCTCCGCGGTCGTCGTGCTCGTCGTCGGGTGGTTCGTGTTCAAGAAGTTCGAGCCCCGCATGGCGGAGGAGCTGTGAGCACCGCGATCGAGGTCGTCGACGTCTCCAAGCGCTTCCGGATGTACAAGGAGCGCAACCAGTCCCTCAAGGCGTCGCTCATGCGCGGCCGGCGGGCCAAGTACGACGAGTTCTGGGCGCTGCGCGACGTCGGCTTCGAGATCCCCGAGGGGTCCACGTACGGCCTCATCGGCGAGAACGGCTCCGGCAAGTCGACGCTGCTCAAGTGCCTCGCCCGGATCCTCGTGCCCGACACGGGCAGCGTCCGCGTGAACGGCTCGATCGCCGCACTGCTCGAGCTCGGGTCGGGCTTCCACCCGGAGCTCACCGGCCGCGAGAACGTCTACCTCAACGGGTCGATCCTCGGTCTCGGCAAGAAGGAGATCGAGTCGCGGTTCGACGAGATCGTCGACTTCGCCGGCATCGAGCAGTTCATCGACCAGCCCGTCAAGAACTACTCGTCGGGCATGTACGTCCGACTCGGGTTCTCGGTGGCGATCAACGTCGACCCCGACATCCTGCTCGTCGACGAGGTCCTCGCCGTCGGCGACGCGGCTTTCCAGGCGAAGTGCATGGAGAAGTTCGCGGACTTCCGCGCCGCGGGCAAGACGGTCGTCCTCGTGAGCCACGCCATGGGCACGATGCGCACGATGTGCGACCACGTCGCGTGGCTCGACCACGGCAAGCTCGTCGGCGCCGGTCCCGCGACCGAGCTCGTCGACGACTACATCGACAAGACGCACGCCGACCGGCCCGTCGAGGAGTCGGGCCACGAGTCGGGGCGGCACGGCTCGGGCGAGATCACCGTCGAGCGCGTCGAGCTGCTCGACGGCACCGACGAGGCCGTCTCGTCGTTCCGCACCGGCGAGGCGCTGACGATCCGCGTCCACTACCGTGCGCACGAGACCGTCGAGCGACCGGTGTTCGGCCTGGCCGTCGAGACCATCGAGGGCACCTACGTCTGGGCGTACCACACCCGTGACGGCGGCATGGACATCCCGAGCGTCGCCGGCGACGGCTTCATCGACTGCACGGTTCCCCGGCTCCCGCTGCAGCCGGGCACCTTCGACGTGACGGCCTCGGCCGTCGACTGGACCACCCAGCACACGTACGACCTGCGTCGGCACCTCAGCCGGTTCGACGTGGAGGCGGGTGAGCCGCGGGAGTCCGGCGGCATCGTGGCGATGGGGGCGACGTGGTCGCCGATCAAGGGAGACGCATGAAGCAGGACCGTTCGCAGCCGACCGTCCGTCCGGGGGTCGTGTCGATCGTCCTCGTGAACTACAAGGGAGCGGACGACACGATCGTCGCGCTCCGCTCGTTCGACGACGTCGACTGGCCGCGCGAGCAGCTCGAGCTCGTCGTCGTCGACAACGACTCCGGTGACGGCAGCGTCGAGAAGATCCGGGCGGCCGTGCCGCACGCGGTCGTCATCCAGGCGGGCTCCAACACGGGCTTCGCGGGCGGCTGCAACGCGGGCGTCAAGGCCGCGACCGGCGAGTACGTGGGCTTCCTCAACAACGACGCCCGGCCCGGCACCGGCTGGATCCGTGCCGCGGTGGAGACGCTCGCGGGCGACCCGACGATCGGCGCCGTCGCCAGCAAGGTCCTCGACTGGGAGGGCGAGAACATCGACTACGTCGACGGCTCGCTCACCTGGTACGGCATGGGCTACAAGCGTGAGGTCGAGCGCCCCGACACGGGGGAGTGGGACGTCGCGAAGGACGTGCTGTTCGGCACGGGCGCCGCGATGTTCATGCCGACCGAGCTGTACCGCGAGGTCGGCGGGTTCGACGAGCGCTTCTTCATGTTCTACGAGGACGTCGACCTCGGCTGGCGGCTCAACCTGCTCGGCTACCGGTTCCGGTACGTGCCCGAGTCGGTCGCGTACCACAAGCACCACGTGACGATGAAGAAGTTCGGCAACTTCCGCGAGAGCTACCTGCTCGAGCGCAACGCGCTGATGTCGATGTACAAGAACCTCGACGACGAGTCGCTGGCCCGGGCGCTGCCCGCCGCGATGGCGCTCGCGGTGCGCCGGTCGTTCGCGCGCGCCGACGTCGACACCTCGTCGCTCGACCTGCAGCGCTCGCCCGGCAACGACGACGTCGGCACGCTCGAGCTGCCGAAGATGAGCCTCACCGGCCCGTACGCGATCGACTACTTCGTCGACCAGCTCGAGACACTCGCCGCGAGCCGTCGCGCCCTGCAGTCGCGCCGCCGCCGCACCGACCGGGAGCTGCTGCCGCTGTTCCGCGAGGCCATGGAGCCCGCGTACGCGATCGACAGCTACCTCGAGGCGCACCGCGTGCTCGTCGAGGCGTTCGGCGTCACGAGCCACTTCCGGTCGCGGCAGCGGATCCTCGTCGTCACGGGGGAGCCGCTCAAGGCCCGCATGGCCGGTCCGGCGATCCGCGCGTGGGAGATCGCGCGCGCGCTGGCGCCCGACCACGAGGTCCGGCTCGCGTCGACCTCGGGCGCGTCCGTCGAGAACGACGCGTTCGCCGTCGAGTACGTGCACGGCAAGTCGCTCGTGGACGCGACCGAGTGGGCCGACGTCATCATCTTCCAGGGCTTCCTGCTGGAGGCCGCGCCGTGGCTGAAGACCAGCACGAAGATCGTGGTCGCCGACATCTACGACCCGATGCACCTCGAGCAGCTCGAGCAGGCCCGTGACCTCGGCCCCGGCGGCCGCGCCATGGCGGTCCGGGAGACGACGCGCGCGCTGAACGAGCAGATCGCCCGCGCCGACCTCATGCTCTGCGCGTCCGAGAAGCAGCGCGACTTCTGGCTCGGCCAGCTCGCCGGCCAGGGCCGCATCAACCCGGCCGTGTACGACGAGGACGAGACGCTCGACTCGCTGCTGACCGTCGTCCCGTTCGGCATCGCCGACGAGCCGCCCGTGCAGAAGCGTCACGGCATCAAGGGCACGATCGACGGCATCGGCCCGGACGACAAGGTCATCCTCTGGGGCGGCGGGATCTACAACTGGTTCGACCCGCTGACGCTGATCCGTGCGGTCGACCGGCTGCGTGTCGCCCACCCCGAGGTCCGCCTGTTCTTCCTCGGCACCAAGCACCCGAACCCCGGGGTGCCGGACATGCGCATCGCGTGGGACTCGCGCCAGCTCGCGGACGAGCTCGGCCTCACGGGCAAGCACGTCTTCTTCAACGACAGCTGGGTGCCGTACGAGGAGCGGGCCGACTACCTGCTCGACGCCGACGTCGGCGTCTCGACGCACTTCCACCACATCGAGACGGCGTTCAGCTTCCGGACCCGGATCCTCGACTACCTGTGGTGCACGCTGCCGATCGTCGCGACGGGCGGGGACACGTTCGGCGAGCTCATCCGCGACCGCGGCCTGGGCCGCGCCGTCGAGCCCGAGGACATCGACGGTCTCGTCGACGCCCTCGAGGAGATGCTCTACGACGAGGAGGCGATCGCCGAGGCGCGCTCGCGCGTCCGGGAGTTCTCGGAGGCGTACCGCTGGTCGCGCGTGCTCGGCCCGCTCGTCGAGTTCTGCCGCTCCCCGCGGCGTGCCGCCGACCTCGCGCTGTCGACCGTCGGTGCGCCCGCGCACGACGCGCTGCGGCTCCCCCCGCCCCCGCCGATCTCGATCGGCGGGGACCTGCGGCTGTTCAAGCAGTACCTGGAGGCCGGCGGCGTCCGCGAGGTCGCGCGCCGCGCGTCGGGCCGCATCCGACGGGTCACGCGCCGCGGCTAGGCCCCGCGCCCGCCGGCAGCACCTCAGCACGAAGGCCCCCGGCCGAGCGACGATCCGCTCGGCCGGGGGCCTTCGTGCTGCGTGGCGGCGGGCGACGCCGCCCGACGTCAGGGGGCCGTGAAGGCGCGGCACCCCAGGAGCGTGTTGTCGCCCGCTCCGGAGGTGATGCCGTAGACGCACACCGAGTGCGCACCCGACGTGATCGGGCGGGTGTGCGCGTACCCGTGACGGTCGCCGTTGCCGTAGACCGCGGCGACGTCGGGGCGGGACAGGTCGGCCCAGATCGCGGCGCCGACCCCGTCGATGTAGAGGTGCGCCTGGTTGGGCTCGGTCGTGTCGGGGTCCATCGTCCAGCCGGAGACCGTGACCTGGCCGGCGTCGACGGTGACGGAGTCGATCACGCCGATCGGCGCCTGGTCCGCGACCGTGAAGCTGCGGCAGCCGAGCAGCGTGTTGTCGCCGCCGTTCGCGCTGATGCCGTAGACGCAGACCGAGTGCGCTCCCGGGCCGAGGTTCCGCGCGTGCGAGAACCCGTGGCTGTCGGTGCGACCCGGCGAGGGCTGGTCGGCCCAGATCGCCGCGCCGACGCCGTCGATGTAGACGTGCGCCTGGATGCGGTCGGCCGAGTCGGGGTCGAGCGTCCAGCCGGACACGGTCACGCCGCTGCTGGTCACCGCGACGTTAGTGATCGCGCCGACGGGCGGTGCGTCCGCGACGGTGAACGACCGGCAGCCGAGGACCGCGTTGTCGCCCGGACCCGTGTTGATGCTGTACACGCAGACCGAGTGCGGGCCGGGGCCGAGGTTCCGCGTGTGCGAGTAGCCGTGGCGGTCGCCGCGCCCGTACGCCGCGTTCACGTCGGGACGGGACTGGTCCGCCCAGAGCGCGACGCCGACGCCGTCGATGTAGATGTGCACCTGGTTCGGGTCGGTCGTGTCGGGGTCGAGCGCCCAGCCGGAGATCGTCACGCCGGTCGCCGTCGCGGTGACCGCGTCGATCACGCCGATCGGGACGGAGTCCGCGACGTTGACGGTGCGGCAGTCGATCAGCGTGTTGGCGCCGGCCGCGGTGTTGATCCCGAACACGCACACCGAGTGCGCACCGGGCGACAGCGCCCGGGTGTGGGAGAAGCCGTGCCGGTCGCCGCGACCGTAGGCCGCCGCGATGTCGGGCCGGGACTGGTCGGCCTGCACCGCGACGCCGACGCCGTCGATGTAGATGTGCGCCTGGTTGGACTCCCACGTGTCGGGGTCGAGCGTCCAGCCCGTGATGGTGACGCCCGAGGTCGTCGTCGTGACCGACGTGATCCCGCCGATCGGCGCGCTGTCGGGCACGACGACCGTGCGGCAGTCGAGCAGCGAGTTCTCGCCCGGTCCGACGCTGATGCCGAACGTGCACAGGCTGTGCGCGCCGGGGGTGGCCGCGAGGAACTGCGAGAAGCCGTGCTTGTCGCCCCGGCCGTAGGCGGCCGCGACGTCGGGCCGCGACTGGTTCGCCACGACCGCCGTGCCCGCGCCGTCGAGGTAGAGGTGCACCTGGTTCGACTCGGACGTGTCGGGGTCGAGCGACCAGCCGGACACCTGGATCCCCGTCGTGGAGCCCGTGTTGGTGCCGGTCGCCGCGTCGACGACGCCGATGGGCGGCAGGCCGTTGGGGAAGCCGAACCAGTCCGCGTAGTACGAGTAGAAGTTGCGGTTCCCGTACGACGAGCACGCGTCACCCGTGCCGTAGCCGGCGGCGAGGGCCGCGGCGTTCGGCTGGTAGGGCGTGTAGTTGTAGAGGCTCGCGGTCGCCTGGTTCTGGATGAGGACCGGGCTGGAGCCGCACGACGCGTTGGGGTGGAACCGCACCTGGTTGACGACGCCCGCCCGGTGCGCGTACCGCGTCGGGTTGAGGGCGTAGTTCTTCAGCTGCCACGACGCCTGGTAGACCTGGTTGAAGAAGCCGTAGTAGCGGGTGTCGCACGCCGCGGTGTCGGGGCAGCCGAAGCCCATCGCGATGCGGTAGCGGCCCTGCGTCAGACCGTTGCGGGTGGCCGTGACGAGCCCCTGCTCCTTCTGCAGCATGACGAGCAGCACGCGCGGGCTGATCCCGCAGGACACGGCGACCTTCGTGATGATCTGCGCGACCGACTCGTTGCCCGTGCCGTTGTACGGCTGCGTGCAGCGGTCGTCCGCGGCCCGCGACGGGGTGTCGAACCGGGCGTCCTTGAGGCACAGGGAGCCGTCGTCGCCCGGTCGGCAGGCCTGGCCGCGCGCGTCGAGGAACGCCTGGACGTCGGCCGCGGACATGGCGGACGAGTTGGTGAAGTTGGCGTCGCTGATGATGAGGCCGGGGTTGAACCCGGAGAGGTCGGCCGCCTGGGCGGGCAGCGCGCCGCCGGCGAGCACGGTGCCGAGCAGGACCAGGAGCGCGGTGGCGCGGCCGAGCACGGAGGAGAGCCGAGGGCGTCGGCGCTGGGTCATCAGGGCACCTCGATGGGGGAGACGGTCGCCGTTCCGATCGACCGGGCGGAGCGGTAGGTGAGCGTTCCGGTCCAGGTCCCGCCGCGCAGCGAGGAGGCGGGGACGGAGAGGAGCTCGCACGCGGTCGTGGTCGCGTCGGCGTTGGTCGCCGCGGTCGCCGTCGCGGTCGCCCCCGACGGTCCGGTCAGCGCGAGCTCGCAGGTGCCGCCGGTCTCGACGGTCGCGGCGTACCCGCCGACCTCGATCGCGGACGTGAGGGTGCTCCACCCGGCGAACGTCACGACGACGTCGACGGTCGTGGCACCCGGTGCGGGCGCCGTCGCGTCCGGCGCTGGTGCGACGGTGGCCGCGGGCTCGGTCGGTGCCGGCGGCGCGACCGTCGGCGACGCGGTGGTCGCGCTCGGGGTGGCGCTCGGCGACGCCGTCGCGGTCCCCGTCGACGACGAGGGCGAGGCAGACGGGGTGCCCGGTCCGGTGCACGCCGCCAGCAGCAGGGCGGGCAGGAGCACGAGGGACGCCGTCGCCCGCGCGCGCGGGCGGGCAGCAGAAGGACTGGGCACGCACGTGACGCTAGCGGCGCGGCGCGGGTTCGTCGCCGACCTCGACGCGTGTCGCCTGGTCACCGCCCGTCGGCCGTCGTGATTGTCCGCTATCGGGCCATCACGGCGTCGAGCTCGTCGACCACGTAGCGCGCGATCTCCAGCGACGCGGTCGCCGCGGGCGAGGGTGCGTTGAGCACGTGCACCTGCCGGTCGGTCCGCTCGACGAGGAAGTCGTCGACGAGCGTGCCGTCGCGGCGCAGCGCCTGCGCCCGGACCCCGGCGGGCGCGGGCACGAGGTCCTGGCGGCGCACGGCCGGGACGAGCTCGGCGAGGCTCGCCGCGAACAGGCGGCGGGAGAACGACCGCGCGACCTCGCGGGCGCCGGGCACGAGGTTGCGGGCCCCCAGGCGCCACAGCCCGGGCCACCGCAGGCTCTCGGCGAGCTCGCCGGGCACGACGGCGGAGCGCGTGTACCCCTCGCGTGCGAGGGCCAGGACCGCGTTGGGGCCGGCGTGCACGCCGCCGCCGACGGACCGCGTGAGGTGCACGCCGAGGAACGGGAAGCGCGGGTCGGGCACGGGGTAGATCAGCCCCTGCACGAGGTGCTCGCGCTCGGGCACGAGCTCGAAGTACTCGCCGCGGAACGGCACGATGCGCACGTCCACGTCGAGGCCCGACGCGCGCGCGAGCGTGTCGGAGTAGAGGCCGGCGCACGCGACGAGCCCGTCGACGACGACCGTGCCCGCGTCGGTCTCGACGTGCACGGAGCCCTGCACGGTGCGCGACGACAGCACGCGTGTGCCGAGCCGCACCTCCCCGCCGTGCTCCCTGACGATCTCGGCGAGCCGGCGGCACACCGCCGGGTAGTCGATGATCCCCGTCGAGCCGACGTGCAGCGCGGCGACCGCCGCCACGTGGGGCTCGTGCTCGCGCGCCTGCTCGGGGGACAGGACCTGCGCGTCGATGCCGTTCGCCTCGGCGCGCGCGGCCAGCTTCTGCAGCTGGGGGGTCTGGTCGGGCCGGGTCGCGACGATGAGCTTGCCCGTGCGCTCGGCGGGGATCCCGTGGTCCGCGGCGAACCGCAGGATCGACTCCGCTCCGGCGCGGCTCATGAGCGCCTTGTGGCTGCCGGGCGCGTAGTAGATGCCGGAGTGCACGACGCCCGAGTTGCGGCCCGTCTGGTGGCTCGCGAGCGACGTCTCCTTGTCGAGGACGACGACCTCGTCACCCCGCTCGGCGAGCCGTGCGGCCGTCGCCAGCCCCACGATGCCGCTCCCGACCACTGCGATCCGCGCCACGTCACGCACTCCTTGTTCGACCGGCACACGAAAGCCCCCAGCATAGGGAGCCGCAGGCGTCCCGAATGTCGCCGATGGTCCCGTGGTGCGCGCCCGGGCGGACTATCATCGCGGCGCCTCGACGAAAGGGAGGGTCGTGCCCCAGGACGTCCTGCGCAGGTCCCGTGCTGCGGCCGGGCCGGTCGCCGCGCTCGTCGTGGCGCTGCTGCTGACCGTGGCCGCCGTCGTCGTCGTCCTGGCGCGCGCGCCGCTGTCGATCGTCGACGAGCACGTGCACTACGACTACGCGCTGCGGGTGCACGAGGGCACGGTCCCGTACCGCGGCATGACGTACAGCGAGGACCTGCTGCAGGAGTGGGCGTGCGGCGTCGGCCACGACGGCGGTCAGCCGTGGAGCTGCGGCGACCCGAACGTCTCGCTCGACACCCTGCCGTCCGGCCGGTACACGAGCGGCTACATCCACTACCCGAGCTACTTCGTGGCGGCCGACCTGTTCCGTCGTGCCGTGGCGGGACCGCTGGGTCTGACCGGGGACCCGCTGACGGCGCTGCGCCTGTTCAGCGTCGTGGGCCTGGTCGCGGGCCTGGGCCTGTGCGCGTGGGGGGCGTGGGTGCTGCGGCTGCGCGGTGCGGCGTTCCTCGCGGCCACGCTCGTGCCGAGCGCGTCGGGGATCGCGGTCCTGCTCGGGGTGACGGTCAACCCCGGCGCCTTCGCCGTCGCCGCCGGAGGCCTGGCCGCGGTGGCGGGGTACTGGTGGGTGACGCGCGGCCGGGGGTTCTGGGCGCTTGCCGCTGCGGCCGTGGTGTGCGCGATGCTCACCACCACAGCGACGCTGCCGGTCGTCGGGTTCGGGCTCGCCGCGTTCGTCGTGGCGGTCCTGCGCAGCCGCGGCTGGACGCTGCCGGGGCCGTGGGTGCCGCGCGTCTGGCAGGTGGTGGTGCTGGCGGCGATCACGGTGGCGCCCGTCCTCGTGTGGGGTCGCGTCAACGCCGCGCGGGCGACCGTCGACAACGCCGCCCTCTACGCGGAGTACGAGATCCGCGGCGGCGACACGCTCGTCGGCGCCTTCCTCAGCGAGCTCGCCCCGCACAGCTTCTGGGAGGGCGCGCCGCCCGACCGGTTCGTCGGTGACTCGTGGTGGACGTCCGCGACGACCGGGCTCGCCGCCGGCCTGACCGGGTGGACCGGGCCCGTGGTCGTCGTCACGACGCTGCTCGCCGTGCTCGGCGTCGTGCACCTGCGCCGCCCCGCGCCCGTGACCGACGCCCCGGAGCCGCCCGCCGACGACGCCGGGGTCTCCCGCTGGCGGGACCCCCTCGTCGTCGTCCTCGCCGCGCACCTCGTCGTGTTCGTGCTCATGCCCCCGCTGCTGCGGCTCTCGAACGCGGCGGTCTTCGACATCGACAGCCCCATCGTGAGCCGCTACGAGCTCTCGCTCGCGCCCGCCCTCGTGCTCGGCCTGCTCGCGGTCGTGCGCGGTCCGGTCCTCGCACGGCTCCTCGCCGGGCTGTCGACCGTGGTGCTCGGCGCGATCGCGCTGGGCGCCCTGTGACGCCCACCTGCGGCCTCGCCACCGAGCCCGGGGCACCGGGTAGGGTGAGCCGCTGCTGCCGCCTGCCGAGCTGAGGACACGAGTGAACGACCCGACCGCGACGACGGCGGTCCCGACCACCGGCGCGGACGACGCGACGGCGCGCCCGGGCCGGTGGCAGCGATGGACCGAGCCGCGGCCCGACGGCCTGCCCCGCGCCCGCGTCCTGCTCGCGTTCCCGGCCGCGGTCCTGCTCGCGCTCGTCACCCTCGTCTCGCTCGGGATCAGCGGCTCCTCGTCAGGCGTCGTGCACGACTGGTTCGAGACGGGCGCCGACCCCGACCTGCTCCTGCTCAAGCCGCAGGCCATCCGTAGCGACGAGTGGATCGTCCAGACCGTGTGGACGGTGTCCCAGGTCGAGGAGGGCCTGCCGCTGCGCAACGAGGCGATGCCGGGCGGCGTCGACATGTCGATGCTGTGGGAGGTGCCGTACGCCGAGTGGTCGGCCGCCTTCCGGCCGCACAACCTCGGGTTCTTCTTCCTCCCGCTCGACAACGCCTTCGCGCTCAAGTGGTGGCTGCCGGGAGCGGCGCTCGCGGTCGCGTGCTCGATGTTCCTCACGTCGCTGTGGCCACGGCGCCCCGGCTCGGCGGCGCTCGTGTCCGTCGGGTTCTTCGTCGCCCCCTTCTTCCAGTGGTGGTACCTGCCGCAGACGCTGTGGCCGGCCGCCTGGGCGCTCCTGCTCATGACCGGGGTGATCTGGGTCAGCAGTGGCGCGTCCCGCGGGCACCGGTGGACCTGGGCCGCCGTCGTGGGGTACGTCTCGGTGACCGCCGCGCTGGGCATCTACGCGCCGTTCCTCGTGCCGAGCGCGTACGTCGCGGCCTTCTTCGCCCTCGGGTGGGTGCTGCGCAGGGACGCCGACGTCCCGGTCACGACGCGCCTGCGGCGGCTGCTCCCGCTCGGGGTCGCCGCGGCGGCGGCCGCGGCCGTCATGGTCGTCTTCCTGCTCACCCGGTGGGACACGGTCACCGCGTTCCTCGAGACGGTGTACCCCGGCCAGCGCCTGACGGAGGCCGGTGCCGGGCTCGACGACCCGGACAAGGAGGCCAGCTTCGCGGGCGCCTTCGGTCTCGCGCTGCGCGACGGGTCGTCGTACGGGCTGCGGCCCAACGCCTCCGAGGCGTCGACCTTCGTGTTCGTCGGCGCGTTCCTCGCCGCCGTGGGCATCTGGCTGCTCGTCCGTCAGCGGCGTCGTCGCCTGCCGCTCGACCGGACGATCCTGTACCCGCTGATCTGCGGCGTCGTCCTCGTCGCGTTCCTCTACGTGCCCGGCTGGGACGTCGTCGCGCACCTGCTGCTCCTCGACCGCGTGACCCCGGGCCGGATGCTCATCGGGCTCGGCCTGCTGTCGATCGTGCTCATCGGCGTCACCGTCCGGGCGCTCGACGCCGAGGACCTGCGGGCCCCCTGGTGGCTCGCGGGCGGGCTCGGGGCTGTCGTGGTCGTCGCGCACCTCGTGCTGTGGCGCGTCCTGTCCGACCGTCCCGCGGTGCTCGCCGCCGCCGGCCCGTGGATCGTCATCGTCCTGGCCTTCGCGCTGTCGGTGGTGCTGTTCGCGCGCCGTCGGGTGGCGGCCGCCGCCGGGCTGTTCCTGCTCGTCAGCGGCGTCGTCGGCGGCTGGGTGAACCCGCTGTACCGGGGGGTGTTCGACCTGCGCGAGACCGACGTCGCCCAGGCCGTCGAGGCGCAGGACGAGGAGAACCCGGGCCGCTGGATCGGCGTCGGCGACGCGATGGTCGGGCCGATCCTCACCGAGACCGGCGTCGACGGGTTCAACGCGTTCCAGGGCGCCCCGAACGCGGAGATGTGGTCGGAGCTCGACCCGTCCGGCCGCTACGAGCTCAACTGGAACCGGTTCGCGAACGTCGGCTGGAGCGTCGACCCCGACCAGCCGCGCATCTGGAACCCCGCGGGCGACCAGATCCGGGTGAGCTTCGACTCGTGCGCGCCGTTCGAGCAGTCGATCGCCGAGAACGTCCTCTCCGACCGCCCGATCGACCAGCCGTGCCTCGAGCTGCAGAGCACGGTGCAGGCGCCTCTCGCCACCTACCACCTCTACACGATCACGCCGCCGGCCTGACGGCCCCCGGGCCGCACGACGGCCGCCACGCAACCCACGAGGAGTCCCCATGACCGAGGTCGTCCCGCTCGGACAGCCCACCGTCGGCGCCGAGGAGCTCGAGGCGATCGCCGAGGTGTTCGCCTCCGGCTGGCTGTCCGGCGCCGGTCCCGCGTGCCAGGCGTTCGAGGCCGAGTTCGCGGCCGTGTCCGGCACCGAGCACGTGCTCGCGACGTCGAACTGCGGCTCGGCCCTGCACCTCGGGCTCGACGTGCTCGGCGCCGGCCCCGGCGACGAGGTCATCGTCGGCGACTACACGTTCCCGGCCACCGGCCACTCGGTCATGTGGACCGGCGCGACGCCCGTCTTCGCCGACGTCCGTCCCGACATCTGGAGCGCCGACCCGGCGTCCGTCGAGGCCTCGATCACCGAGCGCACCGTCGGCATCGTCGCCGTCGACGTGTTCGGCCAGCCCGCCGACTACGACGAGCTGCGGGCCATCGCCGACAAGCACGGCCTGTGGCTCATGGAGGACGCGGCGTGCAGCGCGGGCGCGACCTACAAGGGCCGTCCCGCCGGCTCGCTCGCCGACGTCGCCACGTTCAGCTTCCACGGCCGCAAGGGCATCACCGCCGGCGAGGGCGGCGCGCTCACGACCGACCGCGAGGACCTGGCCCGGCACGCGCGCAAGCTGCACACCTACGGCATCGAGCCGGCGCTGTCGCGTGAGGGTGCGCGCGAGCTGCCCGTGCCGTCGTTCGACGAGGCGGGCTACAACTACCGGCTCTCCGACGTGGCCGCCGCGATCATGCGCGTCCAGGTCCGTCGCCTGCCCGAGCTGCTCGCGAACCGCCGCCGCGCGGCCGCCGGCTACGCCGAGCTGCTGGGCGACCTGGACCTCGTCACGCTGCCCGCGGCGCTCGACGACCGCGAGCACCCGTGGCAGTCCTACGTCCTCACGCTCGACCCGAGCCTGGACCGCGGCGTCGTCGCTCTCGAGCTGCGCGCGCGGGGCGTCCAGTGCAACTTCGGCACGTACGCGTCGCACGTGCAGCCCGTCTATGGTGGACGGCAGAGCCTGCCGGTCTCGGCCGACCTCTTCGCCCGGCACCTCGCGGTGCCGATGCACGCCAACCTGACGGACGCGCAGGTCGAGCGTGTGGCCGAGGTCGTGCGGGACGTCGTCACCGCGCCGACGTCGCGCCGCTGACCACCGGCGACCCCCCCGTTTTCGAACCACCCCCGCACGGACCAAGGAGCAACTGTTCGTCATGGCAGACAAGAAGACCGTCTTCATTACCGGTGGTGCCGGCTTCATCGGCCTCCACGTCGTCCCGATGCTGCTCGAGCAGGACTACAAGGTCCGCATCTTCGACAACATGTTCCGGGGTGACCGCGACAAGGTCGCCGCGCTCGCCGCGACGGGCGACGTCGAGCTCATCGACCAGGACGTGCGCTACGGCGGCGCCGTCCACCAGGCGATGAAGGGTGCGAGCCACGTCATCCACCTCGCCGCGGTGTCGATCAACAAGAGCCAGTCCGACCCGTACGAGTCGATGGACATCAACATGATCGGCAACCACAACGTGTTCGCGGCCGCCGCGGACCACGGCGTGGAGCGGCTCGTGTTCGCGTCCAGCGCGTCGGTCTACGGCGACCCCGAGAAGCTGCCGATGCACGAGGACGACACGCTGTCGCCGCTCACCCCGTACTGCATCTCGAAGCGCGCGGGCGAGGACCTCCTCGGCTACTACCAGCGCCGCGCGAACCTCTCGTGGATCGCGCTGCGGTTCTTCAACGTGTACGGCCCCGGCCAGAAGACGACCGCGTACTACACGTCGGTCATCAACCACTTCGTCAACCGGCTGCGCAACGGCGAGGCGCCCGTCATCGACGGCAAGGGCGAGCAGTCGATGGACTTCATCCACGTCCACGACATCGCGCGCTCCGTCGTGCTCGCGCTCACCTCCGAGAAGGCGAACGTCCCCGTCAACGTCGGCACGGGCATCGACACGTCGATCGCCGACCTGGCGCGCATCCTCATCGACGCCGTCGGCAGCGACGTGGAGCCGATCTTCAACCCGCGCGACGTCCTCGTCTCGCGCCGGGCGGCGGACATCCAGCGCGCGAAGGACGTCCTCGGCTTCGAGTCGACGATCGCCGTGCGCGACGGCATGACCGACCTCATCCGGAACGGCGGCTGATGCCGGCGACCCTCCCGCCGAACCCCTACCACGAGCTCGCGTGGATCGTCGGGGAGCCGCAGATCGGTGACGGCACCTGGATCGGCGCGTTCACCGTCGTCGACGGGTCGGGCGGGCTGACCATCGGCGCCGGGTGCGACATCAGCGCGGGCGCGCAGATCTACACGCACTCCAGCGCGCGCCGCTGCGTGTCCGGGCGGGCGTACCCGACGGTCGAGCGTGCCGCCGTGCACATCGGCGACCGGGTGTTCATCGGTGCCAACGCCGTCGTGCAGATGGGCGTGACCATCGGTGACGGCGCGGTCGTCGGGGCGGGGGCCGTCGTCACGCGCGACGTCCCCGCCGGCGCGGTCGTCGCCGGGGTCCCGGCGCGCGTCGTCGCCCGGGTCGAGGACGCGGGTGACGGGAGCCGGCCCGAGTTCGTGCCGGTCGGAGGTGACGGCGGCGCATGAGGATCGTCGTCGTCAACAACTTCTACCCGCCCCGGGTCGGCGGCAGCTCGCACCTCGCGGACGCGCTCGCCCGGGGGTACGCGGCCCGCGGGCACGAGGTCCTCGTCGTCACGGCGGCCTACGCCGACGCCCCCGCCCGGGAGCAGCGCGACGGGATCACCATCGTCCGGCTGCCGTCGTTCGCGCTCCCCGAGACGCGTCTCGCGGTGTCGTTCGACATCTCGTTCGCGACGCGACCGTCGCTGTGGCGCAGGCTCGCGGCCGAGCTCGACGCGTTCCGCCCCGACGTCATCCACCAGCACGGGCAGTTCTTCGACCTGTCCTGGGCGACCGGGCTGTACGCGCGCCGCCGCGGGATCCCGGTGCTGCTGAGCGTGCACACCCGGCTGGAGAACCCGAAGGCGCACTACCACGGCGTCTTCCGGCTCCTCGACGCCCTCATGGTCAAGCCGAACCTGCGGGTCGACCGGCCGCGGGTCGTGATCATGGACGTGCTCATGGACGAGTACGTCAAGAGCCGGTACCGCGGCGCGTACAGCGGCCTGGAGTACATCCCGGTCGGCGTCGACCCGGCGTGGACCACCGGCGGCGACGGGTCCGTCGCGCGCGCCGCGCTCGGCCTCGCCGACGACGTGCCGATCATCCTGTCGCTCGGGCACGTCATCCCGCTGCGCGACCGCGTGGCCCTCGTCGAGGCCATGCCGCGCGTGCTCGAGTCGGTGCCGGACGCGCGCCTCGTCGTCGTCGGGCGCGTCTACTACGACCCGTTCCTGCGCCGCGCCGAGGAGCTCGGCGTCGCGGGTTCGGTCGTCGCCACGGGCGCGGTGCCCAAGTCGTCCGTGCCGGACTTCCTCGCCGCGGCGTCGGTCGAGTCCCACGAGCAGGGCATCGGTCTCGGCACCGCGACGCTCGAGGCCATGGCGGCGGGTGTGCCCGTCGTCGCACCGGCCCGCAAGGACAACTTCCCGACGATCGAGCTGGGCCACCGCGAGCACCTGTGGTTCGTCCCCGTGGGCGACTCGGCGGCGCTGTCCGACGCGCTCGTCGAGGCGCTCGTGGACCGCGAGCTCGCGGCCCGCGTGGGCGCCAACGCGGCCCGTGTGGTGCAGGAGTCGTTCGCGCTCGAGCGCGTGCTCGACCAGCACCTCGACGTGCTGGCGGAGATGACGGCGGGACGCTGACCCTCGGGTCGGCGCCCCGCCGTCGTCGGCGGCGTCAGACGGACGCGGCCGCGACCTCCTTGGCCCGGGCGACGACCCGGTGCGAGGGCAGGATGCCCGCGCGCTCCTCGGCGGCGTCGACCGTGCCGGCCACGAGGCCGAGGAACCGGTCGAGCTGGGCCGCGAGCGGCTCCTGCGACGTGACGAGCTCGGGGATCTCGATGATGGTCTGCTGGCGGTAGCCGCGGCCGTCCGACGTCGCGGCCTCGGCCGAGACGTGCCGGTACACGGTGACGTCGCGCCGCAGCAGGTCGACCTCGATGAGCTTGTCGACCTCGTTGATCGTCAGCGTGCGGACCTTGCGCTGGCCGAGTCGGCTCGCCGACACGCTCGCGACGGCGCCCGACCCGAAGCGCAGGAGCGCCTCCACGACGTCCTCGGCGCCGGGCACCGACGACGGGTGGAACTGGCCCACGACGGCCTCCACGCCGACGACCTCGCCGGGCAGGACCTGGAACGCGAGGTCGACGTCGTGCACGAGCAGGTCCCACGCGACGCCGGTCTTGATCCGCGGCGCGTAGGGGGAGTGCCGCACGCCCGTGACGTGGATGGGCTCCTCGAGGATCGACCGGGCGGTCAGGACGGCCGGGTTGTAGCGCTCGAGCAGGCCGCACATGACGGGCACGTCGCGCTGCTCCGACAGCTCGAGGACCTCGATCGTCTGCTCGAGCCGGTCCGTGACGGGCTTCTCGACGAGCAGCGGCACACCGGCCTCGATGACCTGCTTCGCGAGCTCGAAGTGTGCCTCGGTCGCGGCGGCGACGATGACCGCGTCGACCCCCGACAGCGAGCCGATCTCCGGCTGCCACCGCGCGCCGAACCGGTCGGCGAGCGCCCGTCCGGCGTCCTCGCGCGTGTCGACGACGGTCGCGAGCTCGGCCTGCGGGTGCCCGGCGGTGACGCGCGCGTGCAGCGACCCCATCGAGCCGGCGCCGACGAGCAGGATGCGTGGTGCGGCCACGGCTCAGGCCCCCAGGATCGAGCGGACGGTGTCGACGACCGTGCGCAGGTCGTCGTCCGACAGCCGCGGGTGCACGGGCAGGGAGACGACCTCCTGCACGACGCGTGCGGCGGTCGGGACCTCGCTGACCTTGACGCGCGGGTGCGTCAGGTAGGTCTCGTAGTCGAACACGAGCTTGGGGTAGTAGATGCCGCTGCCGACGCCGGCCTCGGTGAGGCGGGCCACGAGCTCGTCGCGCGAGACGGCGGCGTCCTGCGTCACGCGGACGGTGAACTGGTGCCAGACGTGCGAGCGCCCGGGCAGCTCCTGCGGCAGCACGAGGCCGGGGATGCCGGCGAGGCCCTCGACGAGCGTCGCGGCGTTGGCCTTGCGGCGGGCGACGGTCTGCTCGTACCGGTCGAGCTGGGGGAGCGCGAGCGCGGCCTGCAGGTCCGTGAGGCGGTAGTTGTGGCCCGCGACCTCGTACTGGTAGCGGGCGCGCATGCCCTGGTTGCGCAGCACGCGCAGGCGGTCGGCCAGGACGTCGTCGTCCGTGGTGATGATGCCGCCCTCACCGGTCGTGATGTTCTTCGTCCCGTAGAACGAGAAGCAGCCGATGCCGAAGCTGCCCGCCGCACGCCCGTCGAGCGTGGCGCCGTGCGACTGCGCGGAGTCCTCGACGAGCGCGAGCCCGCGGTCGGCCGCGAGCGGCGCGAGCTCGCCCATCGGCGCCGTCTGCCCGTACAGGTGCACGGGCATGAGCACGCGCGTGCGGTCGCCGATCGCGGCAGCCGCGGCGTCGGGCGCGAGGTTGAAGTCGACGTCGTCGATGTCGGCGAACGTCGCCGTGGCGCCGGCCTCGAGGATCGCGTTGAGCGTCGCCACGAACGTGAACGGGCTGGTGACGACCTCGTCACCGGGCTCCAGGTCGAGCACCTGCAGGGCGGCCACGAGGGCCGTGGTGCCGTTGTTCACGGCGACGGCGTGCTGCACGCCGGTGAGCGCGGCGAAGCGGCGCTCGAACTCGGCGACGACCGGTCCTTGGGCGACCATGCCCGAGCGCAGGACCTTCAGGACCTCGGCCTCGACATCGGGACCGAGCTCGACGGTGGAGATGGGGATCACGGACGAACCTCGTCTTGTCACGGGAGGAAGTTGGCGGCGCCGACGCTACCAGCGAGTCGACCGTCGCCCGTGGGGCCTCCGGGCCTTCTGCCGCGTGCTGACGGCCTCTCGGTGGTCTCGCGGATGCCCGCGGCGGGCGCGCCGACCGCGTGCCGATGGCGTGCCGAGAGACGGCCCGTTGCGCCGAGTGGGCTACCATCGAAGGGCCTGACTTGCGCTCGGAGGACCATGAACTCGATCCACAGCACCGCCGTCATCGGGGACGGAGTGGTCCTCGGCGACGGCAACGTCATCGGCCCGCACGCCGTGCTGTGCGGGCCTCTCGTCGTCGGCGACGACAACTGGATCGGCCCGGGCGTCGTCATCGGCACGCCCCCCGAGGTCCGCGGCGTCGAGCACGGCGAGCCGTGGGACGAGGCGCCCGAGGAGGCCGCCGGTGTCCGGATCGGGTCGCGCAACGTCATCCGCGAGCACGCGCTGATCCACCAGGGCTGGCACGAGCAGACGGTCGTCGGCGACGACTGCTTCATCATGAACAAGGTCTACGTGGCGCACGACTCGCGCATCGGCGACGGCGTCACGCTCGCGTCGACCGTCGCGATGGGCGGGCACGTCCGCATCGGCGACCGGGCCAACGTCGGCCTCGGCGCGGTGCTGCACCAGCGCCGCCTCGTCGGTCCCGGCGCCATGGTCGGCATGGGCGCCGTCGTCACCCGCGACGTCCCGCCCTTCGCCCGCGCGTTCGGCAACCCGGCCCGGATCCACGGCGCGAACGCCGTCGGCATGGAGCGCCTCGGTGTCGACGCGGCAGCGGTCGCGCTCGTCCAGGCGGCCTACGCCGCGGGCGACGTCCCCGGCGAGGACGACGTGCCGGAGGTGCTCGCCCCGCACTTCGTCTGGTGGGCCAAGGAGGTGGCGTCGTGAGCGCCGCGGCCGTGCAGTCGGGTGCGGCCACCGAGGCCGACGTCGTCGTGCCCGCGCGCACCGCCCCCACCACCCGGCAGCGGGCGCTCGTCGTGCTGCGGTGGGGTCTCGTCGTCCTCGTGGTCGCCGCCGCGTCGTGGCAGGTCGTGCGGCAGTGGGGCGACGTCTCCGAGGTCCTCGCCCAGGTGAACGTGCTCTCGGCGGTCCTCTCGTTCCTCGCCGTCGTGCTCGGCCTCGGCGCCGGTGCGAAGAGCTGGCAGACGCTGCTCGACGACATGGGCCCCCCGGTCGGCGCCGCCCGCGGCTCGCAGATCTGCCTCGTCGGCCAGCTCGGCAAGTACATCCCCGGCTCCGTCTGGGCGTACCTCGTGCAGATGGAGCTCGGCCGCCGGTACGGGGTCGCGCGGGCCCGCGTGTTCGCCGCGAGCCTGTTCGCCGCGGGCGTCGGGGTCGTCGCGTCCCTGGTGCTCGGCATCGCCGCCGTCCCCGTCATGCTCCAGGGCGGCCACCAGGAGCTCCTGTGGCTGTTCCTGCTGCTGCCGCTCGGCCTCGTGTGCCTGCACCCCAAGGTCATGACGTGGCTCGCGTCGCTCGTCTTCCGCGTGCTGCGGCGCCCGCCGCTCGACCACACGCTGCGCGTCAGCGTCGTGGCGCGCTCGTTCGGCTGGGCCCTGCTGTCCTACGGCCTGTTCGGCGTGCACCTGTGGCTGCTCGCGAACTCCCTCGTGGACCCGGGCCTCGGCGCGATCCTGCTGTGCGCGGGCACCATGGCGATCGGCTTCACCGCGGGCCTGTTCGCGGTGTTCCTGCCGTCGGGCGTCGGCGTCCGCGAGGCCGTCATCGTCGGCACGCTCACGACGACCATGGCCGCCGGCCAGGCGACCGGCATGGCGCTCGCGTCGCGCATGATCTTCACGGTCGGCGACCTGCTGGTCGCGGGTCTCGCCGCGCTCGTCGCGGTCGTGGTCGTGCGGCGTCGGGCCGGTCAGGACGACCCGGCGGACGAGCCGGTCGCGCCCGACGTCGTCACGCAGCGCCCCGCCTCCTGACCACCGCCGGTCGCGGCCGGAGCGCCGGGCCGTGGTCGAGCGCAGGGCCGCGTCAGAGCACCGAGCGGTAGACCTCCGCGGTGGCGCGGGCCGCCGCCTCCCAGGAGAACTCCGCCGCGCGCAGACCTGACGCGACCGCGAGGTCGTCGTGCGCGTCGCCGACCGCGGTGCGCAGGCCGTCGGCGATCGACGCGACGTCGAGCGGGTCGACGAGCACGGCGGCGTCGCCGCCCACCTCGGCGCACGCGGTGCCCTGGGACGTCACCACGGGCGTGCCCTGGTGCATCGCCTCCAGCACGGGCAGCCCGAAGCCCTCGCGCAGCGACGGGAAGCAGAACGCGCGCGCACCGCGGTACGCGGCCGCCAGCAGGTCGACGTCGAGGTGCCCGAGGACGTGCACGCGCTCGGGCGCGAGGCCCGCAGGCAGCGGGGGCAGCGCACCCCACCCGGCCGGACCGACGAGGACGAGGTCCAGGTCGTCCGTCCCGGCGGCGGCGAAGGCGCCCAGCAGCCGGTCGAGGTTCTTGCGCGGCTCGATGGTGCCGCACCACAGCACGTAGTCGCGCCGCACTCCCGTCGTCGCGCGGAACCGCTCGACGGCGTCGTCGCCGACCCGTGCCCCTCGCGCCCCGTGCGGGACGACGGTGACCCGGCTCGCGTCGAGCCCGGCGGCCACGCAGTCGTCGGCCGTCGAGCGGGACGGCACGACGACGGCGTCCGCGCGTTCCCGCACGACGTCGAGCGCCCGCCGGAAGAACGCGTTGCCGCGCGGCGTGAAGTGAGCGGCGTCGTGCAGGAACGCCAGGTCGTGCACGGTGACGACGAGCGGCCGACGGGTGGGCGGCACGGCCCACGTCGTCGCGTGCACGACGTCGACGTCCGGGACGAGGCTCTCCGCCCGCGGCCGGCGCAGGACCTGCCACGCGTCGTAGAGCGCGCGCCGCGGCAGCCGCGCGTGCCGCACCGGGACCCCGACGGTCCAGTCCTGCGGCGGCGGCTCCGGGTGCCGCGCGGCGACACCGGTGACGGACGCGAGACCGCCGTCGTGCAGCGCGCGGGCGAGCTCGACGATGTACGTCCCCGAGCCGCCCGGCGTCCGCTGCCAGAGCTGCTCGACCGTCAGGGCGACGTGCGGTCTCTGCGGTATGGCAGCCGGGGTCACGGCCTCAGCGCGCCAGCGACGCGACGTACGCGCTCACGGTCGACGCGTCGGGCAGCAGGCCGGACGCGAGCGCCTCGGCGAGCGACGGTGCGGCGAGGTCCTTGTCGGACAGGAGCGGCTCGAGCGGACGGCCCGCGCGGTCCGTCGTCGGCCACGCGATCCCGACCTCGGGGTCGAGCGGGTGGATGCCGTGCTCGCGCCCGGGGGAGTAGCCGGTCGAGCACAGGTACAGGACGGTCGAGTCGTCCTCGAGGGACAGGAACGCGTGCCCGAGGCCCTCGGACAGGTAGATCGCGCGCCGGTCGACGTCGTCGAGCAGCACGGAGTCCCAGGTGCCGAACGTCGGCGAGCCCACGCGCAGGTCGACGACGACGTCGAGCACGGCGCCCTTCGCGCACGTCACGTACTTCGCCTGGCCGGGCGGCACGTCGGCGAAGTGGATGCCTCGCAGGACGCCCGCGGCCGACACCGAGCAGTTCGCCTGCTGCAGGTCGAGGCGGTGCCCGACGGCCTGCTGGAAGGTCTCGTCCTTGAACCACTCCAGGAAGACGCCTCGCGGGTCGCCCATCTGCTTCGGGGTGATCTCCCAGGCGCCGGGGACCTTGAGCTCGCGGAACTGCACCGGGTGTCTCCTTCGTGAGGTGGCCTGTCGCAGGGCAAATCTACGCGGACATGGCACCGCCGCCGTCCACGGGCGCGGACGGCGGCGGTGCCGGTGGCGGTCGCGGGGCGCGCTACGGGACGACGACGGAGCCGCACCCGACGAGGGTGTTGCCGCCGCCCGCGGCGCCGATCGCGTGGATGCACCAGGAGTGCGGACCGGCGCCGAGCCGGCGCGCGTGCGTGAAGCCGTGCTGGTCGCCGCGCCCGTACACCGCGCCGACGTCCGGCCGGCTCGTGGACGCCGTCAGGGCGACGCCGACGCCGTCGACGTAGACGTGCACGTCGACCGGCGAGCTCGTGTCGGGGTCGAGCGCCCAGCCGGTGAGCGTCAGCGTCCCCGGGCTGGTCGTCGCCGAGTCGACGACGCCGATGGGCAGCGCGTCGGTCAGCACCACGGTCCGGCACTCCACGAGGGTGTTGTCGCCTGCCGCGGTGTTGATGCTGAAGACGCACACCCCGTGGGCGCCCGGCCCGATCGGCGCGCGCAGCGTGTACCCGTGCTTCGAGCCGCGCCCGTACACGGCCGCGACGTCGGGCCGCTCGCCGTCGGCGACCAGGCCGTAGCCGACGCCGTCGACGTAGACGTGGACCTGGTTCGACGCCCACGTGTCGGGGTCGAGCGCCCAGCCGGTCACCGTGAGCGTGCCACCCGACGCGGACATGCTGTCGACGACGCCGATCGGCGCCGAGTCCGGCACGACGACCGTGCGGCAGCCGATGAGCGTGTTGTCGCCCGGGCCGTCGTTGATGGCGTGGACGCAGACGTCGTGGGGCCCGGGTCGGGCGTCCAGCGCGTACGACCAGCCGTGCGCGGCGCCCTTGCGGAACGCCTGGTCGACGTCCGGCCGGTTCCCGTCGGCCCGCAGCGAGACGCCGCGGCCGTCGACGTAGACGTGGACGTCGATGGGGTTGTGCGTGTCCGGGTCCAGCGCCCACCCGGTGACGGTGATCGCGGTGTTGGTCGCGGTCGCCGCGTCGATCACCCCGTACGGCGCGGTCCGCGCGACGACGGGCGGCGGCGTGCCGACCGTGAACGACTGGCACGTCAGCAGCGTCGGGGAGCCGCCCGCGGTGTCGATGCTGTAGACGCACACCGAGTGCTCACCGGCGGCGAGGGTCCGCGTGTGAGTGAAGCCGTGCGCCGCCCCCCGGCCGTACACCGCCGCCACGTCGGGCCGGTTGAGCGACGCGACGAGGGAGACGCCGACGCCGTCGACGTAGATGTGCACCTCGTTCGACGCCGACGTGTCCGGGTCGAGCGTCCAGCCGCTGACGGTCACGCCCGTCGCCGACGTCGTGACGGAGTCGACCGCACCGATCGGCGCCGCGTTGCGGATCGTCACGCGGCGGCACCCGAGCGAGACGGTCGTGCCGTTCCCGACGTTGACCGCCGCCAGGCAGACCACCGGCGAGCCCGGGCCGTGGGGGATGGTCGCCGTGAACCCGTGGTTCGGGCCGAGCGCGGGATAGGCGGCCGCGACGTCCGGCCGGGGGCGGTCCGCGAGCACGGAGGTCAGCGCGCCGTCGACGCGGACCTCGACGGTGATCGGCACGACGGTCTCCGGGTCGAACGCCCAGCCGGAGACGGTCAGCGAGCTCCCCGTCGTCGTCACCGAGTCCCACTCGCCGTACGGCGAGACGCCGACCGCCGGGTTCGCCAGCTCCGCGACCCGCGCGCGCAGGTACGGCAGCAGGTTGTACAGGTTCTGGCCCGGGCAGGACGTGAGCTGCGCGTCCCGGTGCCCGTAGATCGTCGAGAACGTCACGGCCGTGCCCTCGGGCCACTTCGACGCGCCGCCGCCCGAGATCATCGTGACGTCGACGCCCGCGGAGATGCCGTGGATCGAGAACTTCCAGGCGATGAGTGACGCGATCGCCTCGGTGAGGACGTCCGGCACCGCCACGGTCCCGTAGTCGCCGATCGCGGAGATGCCGATCGTGCGGCTGTTGAACCCGCCCGTGTGCACCCCGACGACCGTGCTCGTGATGCCGCCCGCGCGCCCCTCGAACACGCGGCCGAACTTGTCGACGAGGAAGTTGTAGCCGATGTCGCACCAGCCGCGGCCGCCGTCGGCCTCGGGGCGCGTGTGGTACGCGTAGAACCCGCGGATCAGGCCCGGGACGTCCGCCGCCGAGTAGGAGTTCGTCGACGCGGTGTGGTGCACCGCGGCCGCGACCATCTGGCTCGAGTAGTCCGGCTCGCACGTCCGCAGCGACTCGTCGGCGCCCCAGCCGGCGCGGCTGACGATCGCGGGCTGCCCGGGCACCGGGATCGCGCTGACCGTCGCGTCGGCCGCCTGCGTGCCGGGGTCGACGAGGACGGCCTTGAGCCCTGTCACGTCACCCGTGTCGGACTGCGCCCACAGCTGCACGCCGTCGGCGTCGAGCGCGACGATCGGGTCGGTCGCGCCACGACCGTCGCTCGCCTCGCGGGACGACGCGTCGGGCTGCACGTCCGCCGCGGCGACCGCCTCCCAGTCGCTCCAGGTGCCGTCGGTGCGGACGCGATAGCGGACGACGACGTCGTCGGGCCCCTCGTCCCAGGTGACGCCGAGCACCGAGAACGGCGACGTGTCGAGCGGGGCGGTGAGGACGTCGGGGGCGGGTGCCTCGTCCGGTGCGGGCTCGGCTACGGGTGCGTCGTCCGGTGCGGTCTCGCCCTCGGCCTCCGGCGCGACGCGGCGCTCGGCCGTCGCGTCGGCCGCGGACAGCGGCGCGAGGTCGCCCGCGCCCTCGGTCGGCTCGGGCGCCACCGCGGGGAGGTCCCCGAGCGCCGCCGTGTCGACGGCGGTCAGGTCCAGCTCCTGCACGCTCAACGGCTCCCCGGCCGCGCGCGGCAGGGCGCCCGCGACGGTCGGCACGACGGCCGGCACGGCGAGCAGGACGGCTGACGTCGCGGCGGCGACGACCGACGAGAGCATCTCGGGCTCCTTCTTCCGGGTGAACCCGGCCCATGCTGCCAGGGTCGCGGGCGCGTGAGCGGCTGACGCGCCGACCGGCTCCGGTGCCCCGAGCAACGGGCGCGGCCCCGCCGTGCACGTACGTGCGTCGGCACAGCGGGGACGGCTAACCTTGGCCGCCGTGGCCGGCCCGTGCGGGCCCCGCGACACGGGCGAGATCAGGAGGACTGCGGTGCGCTGGTTGGTGACAGGGGCGTCTGGGATGCTCGGCCAGGACCTGGTGGAGACGCTCGTCGCGAGCGGCGCCGACGTGACGGCGAGCGACCGGCACAACCTCGACGTCCTCGACGCCGACGCGGTGCACGCGCTCCTGCCCGGCCACGACGTCGTCGTCAACTGCGCCGCGTGGACCGCCGTCGACGACGCCGAGACGCACGAGGCCGCCGCGTTCCAGCTCAACGCCGTCGCGCCCTCCCTGCTCGCGCACGCCGCACGGCGCAACGGCGCCCGGTTCGTGCAGCTCTCGACCGACTACGTGTTCGACGGCTCCGCGACGTCGCCGTACGCCGAGGACGGCCCGGTCGCGCCCCGCTCGGCCTACGGCCGGACGAAGGCCGCGGGGGAGTGGGCCGCGCTCGCCGCGAGCCCCGACTCGCTCGTGGTCCGGACGGCGTGGCTGTACGGGCGGCACGGCAGCTGCTTCCCGAGGACGATCGCCCGCCTCGCCGCCGAGCGCGGCGCGCTCGACGTCGTCGCCGACCAGGTCGGTCAGCCCACCTGGACGCGCGACGTCGCCCGCGTCGTGGTCGACCTCGTCGCCGCGCAGGCCCCGGGCGGCATGTACCACGCGACGTCCGACGGCACCGCGAGCTGGCACGAGTTCGCGCAGGCCGTGGTCGCCTCCGCCGGGCTCGACCCGGCCCTCGTGAGCCCCGTCACGAGCGAGAAGTTCGTCCGCCCCGCGCCGCGCCCCGCCTACTCGGTGCTCGGGCACGGCAGGCTCGCCGCGGTCGGCGTCGCCCCCGTCCCGGACTGGGCCGAGCGGTGGGCCGCCGCGTCGGCGGAGGTCCTGGCGGCCGCGCCCTGAGCGCAGGTCGCGCGGTGATACCTTTCGCCGCAGGTGGAGCGCCGTCCGCAGTCGTCGGCTGCGCCGGACACGGTAGGTGGAGAGTCGGAATGCGAGACGAGGCGCGACCGCGGGTGGACCGCGGTCGGTCGATCAGAGGTGCGCGATGAGCGGCACGGTGCTGGTGACAGGTTCGGGGGGGTACATCGGGCGCCACGTCGTCGATGCCCTGCTCGCGCGCGGTGCCGATGTGGTGACCGTCGAGCGCAACCCGCAAGCTGCCCCGTCTCCCTCGGCGGCGCGTCGGATCGAGGCGGACATCTTCGCCGACACCGAGGACCGCTTCGAGCGGCTGGGCTCACCCGATGTCGTCCTGCACCTCGCGTGGGAGGCAGGCTTCGTCCACAACGCTCCCGTCCACATGCAGCGGCTGCCCGAGCACCTGGACTTCCTGCGCGACATGGCGCGCAGCGGTGCGGCCCGGCTCGTCGTCATGGGCACGATGCACGAGGTCGGCTATCACGAGGGCGTGGTCACGGCGGAGACCCCCACCAGGCCGCTCTCGCTGTACGGCGTCGCGAAGAACGCGCTCCGGCAGGCGCTCGAGATCGAGCTCGCGTCGACCGAGACCCTGCTGCAGTGGCTGCGCTGCTTCTACATCACGGGCGACGACGAGGGGAACAGCTCGGTCTTCTCGAAGATCGCCGCCGCCGCCGCCCGGGGCGAGCGGACCTTCCCGTTCACGAGCGGACGCAACAAGTACGACTTCCTCGACGTCACGGAGCTCGCGCAGCAGATCGCGGCCGTGGCGCTCCAGGACGAGGTGCTCGGTGTGGTCAACTGCTGCTCCGGCGTCCCGCTGTCGCTCGGCGAGCGGGTCGAGCAGTTCATCCGCGAGCGCGGTCTCGACATCGCGCTCGACTACGGCCGTTTCCCCGACCGCCCGTACGACTCCCCGGGCATCTGGGGTGACCCGACGCAGGTGCGCCGCGTGATGGAGCGGGACGCCGCCCGCGGCGACTCGCCCGCACGCTGGTGAGCGCCCGGACCGTCGTCGACCGGGTGCTGCGACCGCTGCTCGCGCTCGACGCCCTGCGGTTGCGCTGGCAGGTCCTGCTCGGTGTCGGCGCGTACCTCGGAGCACTGCTCGTGCTCGTCGCCACCGCTCTCAACGGATCGTCCTCGGGTGCCTTCTACTCCGACTTCTTCACCGGACGTGACCCCCGCTTGCTGATCGGTGGGCCTCGGGGGCTGCGCAGCGACGAGTGGATGGTCACGACACCGCTGGTCGTCGCCCAGGTCGAGCAAGGACTGCCCCGTTCGAGCGGCGTGATGCCCGGTGGGATCGACGTCTCCGTGCTGTTCGACGTCCCCTACCGTGACGTCTGGGCTCTGTTCCGCCCGCAGAACCTCGCGTTCGGCGTCCTGCCCCTCGACAACGCGTTCGCGTTCCGTTGGTGGCTGCCGCTCGTGGTGCTCGGCATCGCTGTCCACGTGCTCGCCGTGGTGCTCTGGCGCAAGCCGCTCGCTGCGCTCGCCGTCTCCGTGACCTTCGCGTTCTCGCCGTTCACCCAGTGGTGGTTCGGTGCCGGGACCTTCTGGCCGCTCGCGTTCGCCGTCATGGTCTGCCTCGCCGTCGTCGTCGCAGTCCGTCCGTTCCCGACGTGGGTGCGCTGGGTCACCGCGGTCCTCACCGGGTACGTCGCAGTCGTCGCCGCGATGACGATGTACCCGCCGTACCTCGTGCCGTGCGCCCTGGTCGCGCTGGCGTTCGCCGTCGGCACGCTTCTCGACGGGCGTGACGTCCCGTGGGGAGCGCGCCTGCGTGGCCTGGTGCCGCTGGCCGTCAGCGCGGTCGTCGCCGGTGCCCTGCTGCTCGTGTTCCTGAAGGCGCACGCAGCGACGCTGGACGACATCACGTCGACGAGCTACCCGGGTGACCGGCGCTGGCCGACCGGCGAGCACTCCCAGTTCCCGTGGGCGCCGATGTTCGCCGGGGTCCTCGGAGTCGGTCTCCGGGCCGCGTCGCCGGACGGCTTCGTCGTGAACGCCAGCGAGGGGTCGAGCTTCCTGCTCACCGGTCTCTACCTCCTGCCGGTCGTCCTGGTCCTGCTGCGGCGTCGTCCGCGGGGAGTGGACGCCACCCTCGCCGCGCTCGTGGCGGTCCTGACCGTGCTCGTGGCGTTCGTCTACGTCCCGGGCTGGGACGCCGTCGCCTCGCTGCTGCTGCTCGACCGGACGAGCCTGCCGCGGCTCGTCGTCGGCTTCGGGCTCGTCGCGCTGCTCCTGCTCCTGGTGAGCGTCTCGCGCATCCGGGCCGACGGTCCGCCCGCCCGGTGGACGGCCGTCGCCTCGGTGGCACTGACGCTCGGCGCGCACGCCGCCGTCGTGCTGTTCCTGCGGGCGCACGCACCGCAGGTGCTCGCGCAGTTCTGGTGGTGGCCGGTGCTGGTTGTCGCCTTCGCCGGTGCCATCTGGATGTATGCCCGCGGCCGGGCGACCGTGCCGTCGATCGTCGTCGCCGCCGTCGCCGCCGTCGCCCTGGTGATGGTGGCGGGCGTGGTCCCGCTGTACCGGGGCGTGCTCGACCTGCGCGACACCGGGCTCGGGCGGCTCGTCGAGCAGGTCCAGGCAGAACGCCCTGGAACCTGGGTCGGCCTCGAGGACGGCGCAGTCGTCGCGACGCTGCGCGAGACGGCGGTGCCGTCGTTCAGCGGCGTCCAGGGGTGGCCGTCCGACGAGGTGTGGGGCGCGATCGACCCGACCCGCATCCACCAGAACGCCTGGAACCGGTACGCCCACGTCTCGTGGACCGCGCACCCGGATGCTCCGCCGATCACTCTCCTGGCGCCGGACTCGCTAGCGCTGCGGTTCGACTCGTGCGACGTGTTCGAGCAGGAGAACATCGACTACGTCGCAACGAACGAGCCCGTGGACCAGGCGTGCGTGCGGGAGATCGGGAGCACGACGGAGGGCGACGGGACCTACCGTGTCTACGAGGTCGTCCCGCCGTCCTGACCGTCGCCCGTCGAGACGGCGGACCGCTCGACGTGCTCGACCCGCAGAGCGAGGAGGGCGATCTCCTCGGCGAGCGTGCGGGAGGTCTCCTCGGCCCGGCTCAGCTCCGCGCTCAGCTGGATGCACACCGCGAGCACGACGACGAAGCCGAGCAGGAAGACGAGGTTGATCGGCGTCTGGACGCCGACCAGACGCGCGAGCCAGCCGGCCAGGTCCGGGAAGACGCCGACGACGACCACGGCGAGCGCGAGGACGATCCAGATGCCGGCGTACTTCTCCTTGAGGCGACGGCTGCGCAGCAGCCACAGGAGCAGCAGGACGACGACCGCGCTGATCGCGAGCGCGAAGGGGTACGCGGTCATGCGTCAGGACCTCCGGGGACGGGTTCGCGGGGGCGGCTGAGGGCGACGACGAGCGCCAGGACCGCGCGGCCGAGGAAGACGGCGGCCTTGACCGGGCTGTGCGACGGGCGCCCCCCGGCGCGGGGACGCATCGCGACGCCGACCTGCCGGATCCGCAGGCCGGCGCGGGACGCGATGACGATGGACTCGATGGTGTCGCCGAGGTACTCGGCGGGGTAGTTCGAGGTGAACAGCCGGATCGCGGGGCGGGCGCAGAGCTTGAGGCCCGACGTCGTGTCGGTGAGCCGCGTGCCGGTCACCCGGGACAGGACGGCCGACAGCAGGCGCATGGTCCAGCGCCGCGGACCGCGGACGGTGTAGTCGCCGACGCCCGCGAAGCGCGCACCGATGACGATGTCGGCGGCCTCGGCGTCCATCACGCGGGCGAGTTCGGCGACGCCGCCGGGGTCGTGCTGGCCGTCGGCGTCGAGCTGCACGGTGCGGTCGTAGTCCGCCCGGTAGGCGTAGGTGTAGCCGGCGCGCATCGCCCCGCCGACCCCGAGGTTGACGGGCAGGTCGAGGACGGTGGCACCGGCCGCGCGGGCGATGGCGCTGGTGTCGTCCGTGGAGCCGTCGTTGACGACGAGGACGTCGGCGTCGGGGAGGGTCCGGCGGACCTCCGCGACGACGGAGGCGATGGTGGCCTGCTCGTTCCACGCCGGGACGATGGCGAGCAACCGTCGCGGCGGCTGGTGCTGCATGCGCGGAACTCTACCGGCGCGCCACGCGCTGCCGACGCAGAGCGACCAGGTGCACGACGACACCGACGAGGGGGCCGACCAGCAGCGACGTCACAGTCCGGGCCTCCGTCGCCCAGGGGGTGAGGAGCAGCACGACCGTGACGAGCGTCGCCACGACCCAGCCGGTCGAGAAGGCGCGGTGCAGGTCGAGCGCGATGGTGACGGCACCCGTCAGCGTGAGCAGCGCGAGGCCGACCGCGGCGAGCGTCAGCCCGGCCAGGACGCCGCCGTCGACCTCGTACGCGGGACCGAACAGCAGCGTCATGAGCCACGGGCCGACGACCGAGGCGAGGCCGGCGCCGACGACACCGGCGGCAGCGAGGGCGAGGACGATGGGCCGGAGCGCGCGCAGCCCCCGGTCGCGGTGCTCGAGGACGTGCGTGATGACGACGCCCTGGAACGCGCTGAGCGGGATCATCAGCGGCGCCCGGGTGAGCGAGACGGCGAGGATGAGCGGCGCGGCCGTCGCGAACTCCTCCGGCGTCGACGTGACGCGCAGCAGCACGGGGAACCCGACCACCAGGACGGCGCTGGCAGCTGCGGCGGCCATCGCGTGCGCCAGCCCGCGGACGAACCCGCGCCAGGGCACGTCGACGTGCGCGTGCAGCGCGCGGCGGTAGGGCGGTGCGACGAGCAGCAGCAGCCACGTGCACGCCCCCGCGGCTGCGGCGGCCTCGAACCCGGCGACGGCGGCGCCGACGGCTGCGGCGGCTGCGGTTGCCGCGACGCGGACGAGCGCCTCCAGGCCGACCAGGTCCGCGAACCGGTCCCACGCCCCGACCCCCGACAGTGCGCCCGCCTGCGAGCTGTGCCCGGCGAACAGCAGGACCGCGGCGAGCACGACGGCGAGGTCCGCCGCGCTGCCCGCGCCGAGCACGGCGGTGCCCCACAGCGGCGCCGTCGCGGCTGCCGCGACGGCCAGGACGGCGCCGACGGCGAGCGAGACGGGGAGCGCTCGGGCACCGGTCGTCCCGAGCTGCGCCGCGCGTCGCACGCCGCGGGTCGTCTCCGTCTGCACGCCGGCGAGAACGCCGAACAGCCCGAACATCAGGGCCCAGAAGGCGAGGAAGTCGGCGTTCTGCGCCGGCGTCAGGGTGCGCGAGGCGAGGACCAGGACGACGTAGCCGGCGGCTGCGGCGACGGCGGAGGCGAGGGCGACCCGGGTCGCGCCCCGGCGGCCGATGACCGCGGGCGGCGCACCGTGTGCCACGGCGTCGCCGCCGGCGGGGTCACCGGCGACAGGGCTCACGAGCGGGCCGCGGCGAGGTACGCGTCCTCGTGCAGCGCGGCGCTGCGGTCCCACGTGAACTCCCGGACGCGGGCGACCCCGGCGGCGCGCAGGCGCTCGTGGTCGGCCATCGCCCGCGTGATGCCGTCGGCGATCGCGTCGACGTCGGTCGGGTCGAACAGCACCGCTGCGTCGCCGCACACCTCAGGGAGCGCGCCCGCGTTCGACGACGCGACGGGCAGCCCGGAGGCCATCGCCTCGAGCGGGGGCAGGCCGAAGCCCTCGTACAGGCTGGGGAACGCGAGCACGCGTGCACGACGCATGAGGTCCCGGAGCTCGGCGAGCGGGACGAGACCACGCACGTCGACCCAGTCGGGCAGCGGTCCGAGGCGGTCGAGTGCGCCACCGGTCAGGACCAGCCGCAGGTCCGGGTCGTCCTCCCGCAGCCGGGCTACGGCTTCGACGAGGCGCGGGTGGTTCTTGTGCGCCCAGCTCCGCGCGGGGAACAGCACGAAGTTCTCGCGGTCCTCCGGGCCGGCGACCGAGAAGCCGTCGGTGTCGACGCCGAGCGGCGCGACGACGACCCGCTCGTCGGGCAGCCCCAGGTGCTCGACGATGCGCTCGCGGGAGAACTCGCTGATCGTGATCACGACGTCCGCCTTGCGCGAGACGTCCTCGTAGAAGACCCGCCGGTACGCGTGGTCCACCCGGCTGAACAGGTGCGGCAGGTCGAGGTGCTGGACGTCGTGCAGCGTCACGGCGACACCCGGCCCACGCGGGGCAGGCACGTTGACGGTGAACGGCAGGTGCACGACGTCCGCGCCCTGCAGCAGGCGCCGGATCTGCCCACGGCGCAGCACGCCCGCCTGGAGCAGGGTGTCGACGCGCCCGATCGTGCCGGTACGGCGGCCGACGCCGGGCAGGACCGTCTCGGGCACGTCACCGTGGGTGCCGCGCGCGGCCTCGGGGACGAACGCACGGACGGCGACGTTGTCGCGGCGCGCGAGCGCGGCGACCAGCTCGCGGGTGTAGGTCTCGGTGCCGCCCATGCCGCCCGGGACGAGGGTGGGCATCGACACCGCGACGCGCAGGCGGGCCTGGCCGTCCGACATGGGGCTCCTGTTCGTCGTCGGGTGCGCGCGTCGGGCTCGACGGGCACGGGGACCATCTTGGTGCACGCGGCCGGTGCTCGACGCCGCGGCGGGGGGGCGGGGCGACCCGGCGACAAGGC
>NZ_BIMR01000238.1 GCF_004306155.1 Cellulomonas biazotea | reverse complement strand
CGTGGGGGCACCGGCCGGTGCCCGTCCGGCCCCCGCCTGGCCCCCGCCCGGCCCCCGCGGCTCGGCGCGGCTCGGTGCGGCTGCTAGCGTCGGCGGAGCGTCGCGTGCCGGTGACGGGCTGCGTCAGGCATGGAGGCGCCCGAGCGGGAGACACCGCCATCACCCACCGCACCACCGACGACCGCTCCCGCGCCCTGGCCCGCGAGCTCCGGGAGGTCCACACCCGGCTGCGGGCTGCGCTCGACCTGGCCCTCGACCAGACGGACGACGACCCCGACGCCCCGCGCGCCGACCCTGGGCAGGACCCGCTGCTCTACTGCTGGGGGTTCTGCGCCGCGCTCGACGGGCATCACCGCAGCGAGGACGACGCGCTGTTCCCCGTCCTCGTGCGCGCCCACCCGGACCTCGCGCCCGTCGTGGAGCAGCTCCGGCAGGACCACCGGATGATCGAGCACCTGCTCGGCTCGCTGCGCCAGGCGGTCCGCTCGGGCGCGTCGCCGCAGGAGCGCCGCCGCCACCTGGAGGGCGTCGGGGCGATCATGGAGTCGCACTTCCGGTTCGAGGAGCGCCGCCTCCTGCCGCTGCTGGAGGAGCTGGACCCGGACGGGGTGCCGCCCGCGGGCGCCCTGTACGGCCCGCTGGCCTGAGCGGCGGCGTCAGCCGGCGGAGGCGACCGACGTCCCCGGAGGGACGACGTCGGGCGCCGCGTCGCCCAGGGTGGACTCGCGGCCGACGATCGTGAAGTCGGCGACGACCCGCTCGAACGGCCGGTCGGAGTCGGGGTCGTCGATGCGCGCGAGCAGCAGGTCGACGGCGGTCGTCGCGATCTGCTCCCGGCCCGGGGAGACGGTGGTGAGGGTCGGCGACGAGTAGGCCGTCTCCTCGATGTCGTCCCAGCCGACGACGGCGATCGCGCCGGGCACGTCGATGCGGCGGGCGTGCAGGGCGTGCAGGGCGCCGAGCGCGAGGGCGTCGTTGAGGCCGAAGACGGCGTCGATCTCGACGCCCGAGTCGAGCAGCCGGTGCATCGCCTCGGCGCCCGTCGCGCGGTGCCACAGCCCGGCCTCGCCGAGCAGCGCGGGGTCGACCGCGATCCCGGCGCCCTCGAGCGCCTCGCGGTAGCCCTGGACGCGCAGCGCCGCGGAGCCGACGGTCTCGCCCTCGTGCGCGCCGATGACGGCGATGCGGCGGCGGCCCTGGTCGAGCAGGTGCTGGGTCGCGGCGCGCGCGCCGTCGACGTTGCTCATGGTCACGTGGTCGGCGGGGCCGCCGAAGATGCGCTCGCCGAGCAGGACCATCGGGTAGTCGACGTCGAGTGCGTCGACGTCCTGCGGGCCGAGCTCGAGCGGGGAGAAGATGAGCCCGTCGGTGAGGTGGCGGCGTTGCCCGGTGAGGACCTCGAGCTCACGCTCGCGCACGGAGCCGGTCTGCTCGATGAGGACGGTGACGCCCCGGGCCTCGGCGGCGCGGATGACGGAGTCCGCGAGCTCGGCGAAGTAGGGCAGCGAGAGCTCGGGGACCGCGAGCCCGATGAGCCCGGTCCGGCCGCGCCGCAGGTTCCGGGCGGTGAGGTTCACCTGGTAGCCGAGGTCGGCGATCGCCGTCTCGACCTTCTCCTTGGTGGCCGGCCGGATGTACTGGTAGCCGTTGAGGACGTTCGAGACGGTCTTGATCGACACGCCCGCCCGCGCCGCGACGTCGTGCATGGTCACCGCACCGGTACGCCTCGTTGCCATCCGTGCCTCCACCGCCGTCCCCTGCCGCGTCGTCCACCAGAGTGGCAGAGCGACGACCCGCGGATGTCGACGACACCAGGGCGAACGTCATCCTACATCGTTGTAGGACGCTTCCGTCAGTGACGGCAGCGGGAAACACGTCGGGCCCGGCACGTGCCGGGCCCGAGGATGTCCGACCCACCGGCCGGTCGCGCCGACGCGGTCCACGAGGGACGACGCCGGCGACGGGTCACTTCTTGTTGCGACGCTGGTGACGCGTCTTGCGCAGCAGCTTGCGGTGCTTCTTCTTGGCCATCCGCTTGCGGCGCTTCTTGATGACGGAGCCCATGGGTCCTCACTCGCTTCCGGTGGGGGCCCGAGCACGGGCCCTGCTGGTGGTCGATCGACGCGTGGTGCCGTCCATCGGCCAGAGGCCGCGAGCCCACGCACAGGAAAGTCCGAGGCACTACCTTACGCGATCCCCGGGCCTCGCCGCGACGCGCCAGGTCAGGCGCGCAGGACGGCCCTCCCGACCTGCGCGACCGCCCGTCAGGAGGACAGCCGGCCGCGGTCCTGCTGCTCGGGCTCGACCGTCATCGACGTGCGCAGGTAGTGGTCGAGCGCGTCCTGCGGGACGCGGAACGAGCGTCCGACGCGGACCGCGGGGAGCTCACCCGAGTGCAGCAGCCGGTAGACCGTCATCTTCGACACGCGCATCACGTCGGCGACCTCGACCACGGTGAGGAATCGCGTGCGGCCCGGCTGGTCGCTCATCTGATCAGCTCTCTCGCTCGTGCCCGGCGACGCGCCGGGCTCCACGCTCCCCCTGGGGTGCCGCACCACGATAGTGCCGGTGGGACTGGTGGGAAAGGGGAGACAGGTGGGACGTCGCCCGTCCGGCGGCCGACCACCCGGGTCGGTCGAGGTCCACGTCAGTCCAGGTCGGGGTCCAGGCCCCAGCACGGGAAGACCGCGGCCCGCGTCGCGCGGATCGCGCGGTCGACGTCGTCCCCCGGGTCGTAACCCGACGACCAGGGCCGCAGCCGCAGCGGCCGGCCGTCCGTCATGCGCGCCGGGCCCAGCCGCCCGTACCGGTCCCGGACGAGCTCGCGCCACGCCTGCGGCACGTCCCGCTCAGGGTCGACCGGCCGGTGCGTCGCGACGCCGACGAGGTGCGCCCACGACCGCGGGACGACGTCGAGCACCGCGTACCCGCCGCCACCGAGGGCGACCCACCGGCCGTCGGCGACGTCGTGCGCCAGGTCGTGCAGCAGCGTCGCGGCGGCGCGCTGGCCGTCGACCGACACCCGCAGGTGCGTGAGCGGGTCCATGAGGTGGCTGTCGCAGCCGTGCTGCGTCACGAGCACGTCCGGCGCGAACTCGCGCACGACCGCCGGGACGACGGCCTCGATCGCGCGCAGCCAGCCGGTGTCGTCGGTGCCCGCCGGGAGCGCGACGTTGACGGCGGACCCCATCGCGTCGGCGCCGCCGATCTCCCGTGCGAAGCCCGTGCCGGGGAACAGCGCGTGGCCCGACTCGTGCACGGAGATCGTCAGCACGCGCGGGTCGTCCCAGAACACCGCCTGCACGCCGTCTCCGTGGTGCGCGTCGACGTCGACGTACGCCACCCGCGTCGCCCCCGCGGCCAGCAGCGCGCGGATCGCGACGGCCGCGTCGTTGTAGACGCAGAAGCCCGACGCGGCGCCGGGCATCGCGTGGTGCAGCCCTCCGGTGAGGTTGACCGCGTGCTCGGCGCGGTCCTCCCAGACCGCGAGCGCCGCGTCGACCGTCCCCGTGACGACGCGCGCCGCCGCCTCGTGCATCGACGGGAAGACCGGGTCGTCCGACGTGCCCAGCCCCCGCTGCGGGTCGGGGGTGCCGTGCTCCGACGCCTCCCGGACGGCCGCGACGTAGGCAGCCTCGTGCACGGTCCGCAGCAGGTCGTCGGACGCGGGCGGCGCGTCGACGAGCTCGACGTCGGGCCCGTCGAGCAGCCCGAGCTGCTCCGCGAGGCGGATGGTCAGCTCGAGGCGCTCGGACGTCATCGGGTGCCCGTGCCCGAAGTCGTACGCGAGCATGTCGTCGGACCAGACGACCCGCACCGGGGCCGACGGGCGCTGCCCCCTCGACGTCATGCGGACACCGTCGCACCCCGACCTGCGCCTGTCGATCCGACCCGCCCGCTCGTGCGACACCTGCGGGCACGTGTCGAGCAGCCGCGCCGGGCGTGCCAGAGTTGGCCCGTCCGGCGAGCGCCGGTGTGCGCACGCGTGCGCACGGGTGCACGGGCGGAGGTGTGATGGCGCGGGGTGGCCCCGGCGTGCGGTGGCACGCACGCGAGCTCGTGGACCGCCTGGCCCGGCACTCCCCGGCCCGGCTCGCGCTCGGCGTGTTCGGGTCGGTCATCGCGATCATCACGCTCGCGCTGTGGACGCCGTGGGCCACGGTGACCGGCGAGCGGGCGCCGTTCGTCGACGCGCTGTTCACCGCGACGTCCGCCACGACGGTGACCGGGCTGGTCACCGTGCCGACCGGCGAGTACTGGTCGACGTGGGGGCTCGTGGTCATCCTCGTCGCGATCAAGATCGGCGGGCTCGGCGTCATGACGCTCGCGTCGCTGCTGGGGCTCGCGGTGAGCCGCCGGCTCGGCCTGACGCAGCGGCTGCTCGTGTCGTCGGAGACCAAGTTCACCCGGCTGGGCGAGGTCGGCTCGCTGGTCAACACGGTCATCATCACGTCGACCGCGTTCGAGGTCGCGATCGCGCTGATCCTGCTCCCCCGGTTCCACATGTACGAGGAGGACTGGGGCGAGGCGGCCTGGCACTCGATCTTCTACGGCATCTCCGCGTTCAACAACGCGGGTTTCGTGCCCACGCCCGAGG
Source organism: Cellulomonas biazotea (assembly GCF_004306155.1). Lineage (GTDB taxonomy): Bacteria > Actinomycetota > Actinomycetes > Actinomycetales > Cellulomonadaceae > Cellulomonas > Cellulomonas biazotea. Next base: position 2,418 of record NZ_BIMR01000238.1, on the reverse strand, counting down.
GCCTCGACCCGTACGTGTCGGACTGGTGGGTGCTGCTGCCGATCATCGTCGGGGTGTTCGTCGGGTCGCTCGGCTTCCCCGTCATCCTCAACCTCGTCGGGCACCTGCGGGAGCCGCGCCGCTGGAACCTGCACTCGAAGCTGACGATCACCACGAGCCTCGCGCTCGTCGTGTTCGGCTCGGTGCTCGTCGCCGCGTTCGAGTGGACCAACCCCGACACGTTCAAGCCGCTCGACTGGGCGGGCACGATCCTCGCGTCCCTGTTCGCCGGGGTCATGCCCCGGTCCGGCGGCTTCTCGACGGTGGACGTCGGCGAGATGCACGAGGGCACGTGGCTGCTCATGGACGCGCTCATGTTCGCCGGTGGCGGCTCGGCGTCGACCGCCGGTGGCATCAAGGTGACGACGCTCGCCGTCATGCTGCTCGCGATCGTCGCGGAGGCCCGCGGCGACCGGGACGTCGAGGCGTTCGGCCGGCGCATCCCCCGCGAGGCGCTGCAGGTCGCGATCGCCGTGTCGCTCGTGTCCGCGACGTTCGTGCTCATCTCCTCGCTGCTGCTGCTCGCGATGACCGGGGAGACGCTCGACGTCGTGCTGTTCGAGGTCATCTCCGCGTTCGCGACCTGCGGGCTGTCGACGGGCCTGACGCCCGAGCTGCCCGACTCGGGCAAGTACGTGCTCACCGTGCTCATGTTCATCGGCCGGACCGGCACGATGACGCTTGCGGCGGCACTCGCGCTGCGCAACCGTCGTCGGGTGATCCGGCTACCGGAAGAGAGGCCGATCATTGGCTGAGAAGCTGCGCGACACGTCGTCGTCCACGACGCGCAACGCCCCCCGCACGCCCAAGAAGGACTCGGGCGTCCTCGTCATCGGACTGGGCCGGTTCGGGTCCGCGATCGCCGCGACCCTCGACCGCCTCGGGCAGGACGTGCTCGCGGTCGAGCGGGACCCCGACCTCGTCGCGCAGTGGGCGGGCCGCGTCGCGCTGGTCGAGGCCGACGCGACGAACCCGGAGGCCCTGGAGCAGCTCGGTGCGCGCGAGTTCCCCGTCGCCGTCGTGGGTGTGGGCTCGTACATCGAGGCGTCCGTGCTCATCGCCGGGAACCTCGTCGACCTGGGCGTCCCGCAGATCTGGGCCAAGGCGATCTCCGCCGAGCATGCCCGCATCCTGCAGCGCATCGGCGCGCACCACGTGATCCTGCCCGAGGCCGACGCGGGCGCCCGGGTCGCGCACCTGGTGTCCGGCAAGCTGCTCGACTACATCGAGGTCGAGGACGGGTTCACGGTCGTGAAGATGCGCCCGCCGAAGGAGACGCAGGGCTTCACGCTCGCGCAGTCGAACATCCGCGAGCGGTACGGGGTGACGGTCATCGGCGTGAAGAGCCCGGGCATCGACTTCCAGTACGCGACGCCCGAGACCCGGATCTCCCAGAACGACATCATCATCGTCTCGGGCCACGCCGAGCTGCTCGAACGGTTCGCGGCCCGCCCCTGAGCCGGGCCCGCGCGTGCGTGGCCCGGTGTGGAAGGTCTGTCCCGTCCCGCGCGACAGACCTTCCACACCGGCGCAGCGCCTCGGCGGACGTCGTCCTCGTCGGGCAGGGCGTCGACGCGCGCGAGGGTGTCATGGCGGGCGCGGTCCCGTCGGGTGCGCTGCGGCGTCGGGCGCCGGGCGCTGCGGGGCCGACCAGTCCGCGCCGCCGGTCAGGACGTCGAGCTTCGCGAGGATCGCCTGCACCGGGAACCGCCGGCTGTCCAGCAGCTGCGCTCCGTTGCGCCGCAGCGCGGTCGCGAGCGGGGCCGCCCACGTGTTCTCGTACAGCAGCACCGCGGCCGAGTACCCCGGCCGGATGCCGCGCGCCACCTCACGCAGGTCGTCGTCGTCGAGGACGTCGTGCGAGGCGCCGTGGAGGAACGTGCCGTCGACCCCCTGCACGCTCAGCTCGTCGAAGGACACGACGGCGAACTCGCCCTGCGCGTCCCTGCCGACGACCGTGAGGTCGAGCGGGCGGATGACACCGCGGTCGACGAGGTCCACGAGCAGGGAGAAGGCGTCACCCTTCAAGCCGCCGGGCGGGATCTCCACGACGACGTAGTCGATGGGGCCGGACGTCTCGAGATCCATGGTGCGCACCTCGGTCCCGCCGCCCCCGACGGGCGCGGGCCTTCCGGCCGATCGTAGGAGCGCGCCCCGACCGTGACAATCGTGCGCCGTCGCCACCCCATGACGGCGTCGAGCCGCACCCCGTCCGCGAGCACGCGCCTCACGTCCGCGACGACGTCGTGGTGTGGAACGTCTGTCGCGTCGGGTGCGACCGACCTTCCACACCACCAGGGCGCGGACGCGGAGGTGCGCGACCTGCGGGGCCGGGGCCCGACAGACCGGTGGCCCGCGACGGATCGGTCGTCGCGGGCC